>NZ_JBRBWD010000060.1:0-122497 GCF_052825245.1 Sagittula sp. | reverse complement strand
TCGGCGCACTTCGCGCCGGCCTCATGCTCGGCCAGGATGCCGATGATCTGCTCGTCCGTGAATCTCGTTCGCTTCATTGTCCGTCCTCAGGTTGGGCCGGACTCTAATCGACGGTGGAGGAAAAATCCCGTGGCAGGTCAGCCCTGCACTTCGGGTCGTCGAAAGATGCATTCGCCATCTTGCTTGAACCGATGGCGCACAATGGCTCATCGCTGAAGGCACCGATGCAGCGCCGAGTGTGTCAGGTGCGGGATGGCCGCCTGCAGGGCATAGAGGCAGTCGTCCAGCGGCAGCAGCGTATGGCGTCGAAACGCGACGATGGCCGCCTCCTCCGCCTCCGTCAGGGTCGTCGAAAGTGGCTCCTTCGGACCGGTCTTGAGATCCTCGACCGTCGCTCGCTTGCGCCACTTCGCAACCGTTTTGGGATTGATGCCCAGCTCCCGGCATAACGTCGCGAGCGAAGCTTGCGATCTTTGTATTGCTGCTCTGACAGCGGGTGTGCCCTCTCGGCAGATCTGCATTGCAAATCGCCTGCCGGGTGACAGTGCGTGGCGTTCCCGTGACAAACCTTGCCCATAATGCTTCCTTCCATTCCTGAGAAAGGATCACACCATCAAACCGTGGGATCAAACAGTTAGGGAAGCTCGTTGTTCAGCAAATCTCCTTGGCTCAGGTTGCTCAAGGCGCCTCTTGGGCGACCCTTCCAGACGTCATGCATAACAATCTCAAGAATCGTTCGGCAAATCTGGCTCTTTGCCATTTTTAGCAGGTGCGATGCCTGAGCGCCCTGTCTCTCGACAAGATAAACCGTCCTTGAAAAGCGCGGGGATACGATCGGCAGGGCGACCAATGAACCGGATGCCAATTCTGGCGCTGCTGCTGAACGGGACAGGACCATGCCACAGTTTCCCAAAATGCCGTGCCGGATAAGTTGATGACCTGAATCGATAGACAGGATTCGCAGGCTTACTCCCGCTTCGGAGGCCGCGGTCTCGAGCATATAGCGCGTCGAATGCATCCGGCTGGGTGCCACAAGGGGTACTTGAGCAATGTCATGTATGGTGACGGCCTCGGGCAGCGTCTTTGCCCGTTCAGGTGACACAAGGAAGTAGAGCTCTTCGTCCAGCAGCGGTGTCGCTGTCAGTGCAGCTTGGCGTGGCCTCTGAAACACCATGGCAAAGTCCGTTTCTCCGTTTGCCAACCATCCTTCCAGATAGCCTGACATCGCTTCGGTCAGCGAAAGTTCAACGTTTGGCAGTGAGTTCGAGAAGGCTTCGATCAGGGGTGTCACCAGAACCGGAGTAACCGATGGAGGAAGGCCGATTGTAACGGTGCCAGAAGGTGACTGGAGAAAATCGGTCATCTTACGGTTCGTTTCGTAGAGCAGGGTGCTGAGCTTCTCCGCCTGCTCCAACAGCAAGAAACCCTGATCCGGTTAGGGGAAGAGCTGCAGGAGCGCTCGAACGGACAAATAGAAGTCAATGTTTACTCGTCGGGCTCGCAGTACAGCGGAGCAACGGTGCCGGTTGCTTTGGCGCAGGGTGCCATCGACATGGGCGCGCCGCTGCATCAGCATTTGACCAAGGTGATCCCGGAGGCAAATGTTCCGCTTCTGCCGATGTTCTATGGCGTCGAGCCAGAAGTGATCCGTCAGCTCTGGGACGGTCCGGCGGGCGACCGTCTGAATGAGCTGATCGAGTCCAAGCTGAACGTCAAAGTCATTGGCGGGTACTTTGACCTTGGGTATGGCAGCGTGTTTACCACCACGAAGAAGATCGTCGTGCCGTCCGACATGGATGGCCTGAAGATGCGCGTCCCTGGCGGGGCCGCGACCTTGAGCCGGTACGAGGCGCTCGGTGCTGTGCCGGTTGTCATTTCGATTTCGGATGTCCCGCAGGCCCTGCAGCGTGGCGCTGTCGACGGCATCTGGAGCACACAGGAATCTGTCCGCAGTTCAAAGCTTTTCGATAGCGGAATCAAATATGGCTTCGAGGATCGTCAGGCGTTCCTGCAGTACGTCCCGATGATTTCGCGCAAGGCATGGGACAGCTATCCGCCCGACCTTCAAGATTTGATCCAAACGACCTGGAATGACCTGGTGTCGGAAGCCCGGAAAAATGCACTCGGGCTGCAGGAAGAGGCGCGCCAGTCAAATGCCGACAATGGCATCGAAACGGTCGATCCCGATCCGGAAGCACTCGCTGAAACACGGGCCAAACTGATGGCGACGCAACCTGCGCTTATCGAGGAACTCGGGATTTCAAAAGAGTTCGCCGAATTGGTTGAAGCCGAACTCGCCAAGATCATGAACTGATCTGACATAAGTCAGCACAGTCTGCGGTCCCGAACAATGCTTCGGGACCGCACTTGGACCGATCGTTCAGGAGACAACAAGTGAAAATCATTGCAAGTCTCAGCCGGCTGGCCGAATTCGTCGGTGGTGTGCTCGGTTTCTTGGCCTTGCTGCTCGTGTGTTACGAGGTCGTGGGCCGATATTTCGCACCTCAACTACTCACGGATTGGGGCGCAGAGGTGACAGTCTACCTTGTCATCTGGGGCGTGTTCTTGTCCTTTGGCGAACTCGCCCGGAAAAACGAGCACGTCAGTGCCGACTTTCTTGTAGCCAATCTGAAAGGTGCCTGGCAGGCGAGGTTGGAAGTTTTCCTCTGGATCATCGGCTTCATCTACTCCGCGGTGCTGGTTTTTGCGGGTTGGAAGGTTGTCGGCTTTGCTCTGATGCTGGGAGAGACTGGCGACACATCTCTCCATTTTCCGAAAGCCTACTACTACTTGGCTTTGCCGGTCGGCATGGCAATTCAATGTGTCGTTTATATGGTCTTTCTTGGAAATCGCCTGCGGGCAAAGAACACCTCCGAGGATACTTGAAATATGGAATATCTTGTCGTTACGGCAGTTCTGCTGTTGATGCTTGCTGTCGGTGTCCCGATTTACATCGTGCTGGGTGCAATCTCTGGGGTGCTTCTGCTCCTTGAGGGAATGCCTTTGCTCAGCATCGGCCAAATCTACGTGGACCACCTCAATTCACTTACGCTGCTTGCCATCCCCTTTTTTGTTATGTCGGCGACATTTATGGACGGGGAGGCATCGCAGCTGCCCTGATAGATTTCGCGAACGTGCTGGTTGGACGCATGACAGGTGGTCTCGCTGTCGCTGGCGTGTTGGCGACCACGGTTTTTGCAGCGATATGTGGATCGTCCGTTGCGACGGCTGTGGCATTGGGCGTTATCCTTGTTCCGGCGATGATCGAACAGAAGTACGAGCGCCCTTTTGCCGTTGGACTCGTCGGTGCATCCGGCACGATGGGTATTCTCATCCCCCCCCGGTCTGGCTTTCATTGTCTATGCCATGATCGCCGAAGGGTCGGTCCCGCGTCTGTTTCTCGCTGGAGTCGTTCCTGGGATAATGCAAGCTGGCTTGTTTATTGCCTACGCGGTCTGGTCTGCAAATCGTCGGGGCTACCCAAAGCGCCTCAGATATCGTCTAAAGAGGCCGGTAGCAGAACGCTTAAGGCGCTCCCGGCGCTGCTTATACCAGTGGTCATTCTTGGTGGCATCTATTCGGGGATCGTAACCGTAACCGAAGCCGCCGGTGTTGCGGCGTTCTTGTCGATCGTCGTAAGTGTGATGTTTTACGGCGGGTGCAAGGTGCGGGACATACTACCGCTAATTGGTATGTCGATGCGCCGTACCGCGACGATCATTGCAATCATCATGACTGCGGTTTCATTTGGTCACTGGATGACGTCGTCCGGCGGGCCACAGCAACTCGCTGACGCTATCTCGAATGCCAACCTGAAGCCGTGGCAGTTTTTGATAATCATCAACATTTTTTTCCTGATCCTTGGGACATTTCTCGAGGTAATGGCGATCATGTTGATTACACTTCCGATCATCCTGCCGCTGCTTGCGCCGATGGGAATCGACCCTATCCACTTTGCTGTCGTGATGGTGATCAACATGGAGTTGGCGCTGATCACGCCACCTATCGGTCTAAACCTCTTCGTACTGTCGTCCGCGACATCGACGCCCTTGTCCGAAGTCACGAAGGGGGTTCTTCCTTTCATGCTCCTTATGCTGGTGCTCCTGATCCTTGTTACATACATCCCCGCGATTTCTTTGTGGCTGCCGACGCTGGTGTACGGATGATTTCGGAAAAATTGGGCGCGAATCTCACACAACGGACATATCATGAAGAAAATTGACGTACGTGGTTACCGATTTTCCTATGTAGATGAGGGGCATGGGAATGCCGTTGTGTTCGTGCATGGGTCGGCTCTGGATCTAAGGTATTGGAACGATGTCGTCGGTGAACTGTCACGGTCTTTCCGCTGTATCGCGTTGAGCCGGCGACATCACTGGCCGGTCCCGCCGAATGTCGTTCCCTCCACCTATTCTGCGATCGAGCAAACCGAAGATGTTGTATCGTTTCTGGAAGCTCTGCAACTTGGGCGGGTACACCTCGTTGGTCATTCGTATGGGGGGTACCTTCGCGCGCGGATTGCTGCGCAGCGGCCGGATCTTCTGAAGTCGCTCACACTCGTTGAGCCCGGTGGAAAAATAGCGGGCATGGAAACCGCGAGATCCCTTGCGGAGTTTCAACAAGAGGCGCTCGAACTGATCGAGAACGGTGATAACCGGGGCGGTGTAGCAGCCTATCTCAATAGTGTCTGTGGCGAGGGAGAGTGGCAGAAGAGTCCGGTCGAGTTGCAACAAATTTCGCTTGCCAACGTCAACTCGGTTCAACTTCAGATGCAGGATAAGTCACGACCGCCTTTGACGGAGGACTTGTTGGCTCAGATTGAGTGTCCGACCCTAGTTATGGTCGGTACTCGATCCCCATCACCTTTTCCAGAAACGGCAAAACGATGTGCCGAAATTATTGATGATTGTAAACTGGAATTTATTCAGGATTCATCTCATCTGATTAACGTCGATAAATTTGACGCGTTTATCGGTATCCTGAAACGGTTCTTTTCAACACGATTTTGACGAGAGCAAAAATAGAAAGCAGCAGTCCGTTGCTATTGACGTAAGATCAGCTGCTTCTCAATTCTGGGGAATTCGAGCCAAGCGACCAAGGCAGTGGAGTGAACTCTTCGGGCGTTCGGTAGCCCAAGGCTGAGTGCAGTGTCCTGGTATTGTGGACCTGCTCGGTGAAGATCGGAAATGGTTGGACGACATCGGCGATGACGCTAGCCTCCGCTTCCTCGTTGGTCCGTTCGCCCCGATCGAACTGCGTCAGCCGAAGGTGGATGAGGTTTGCGGGTATTTGGTGCGTGCGCTGTGCATCCCGCCGACCAATTCCGCCGGCGCGGATGTCTTGGCAAAGCTGAAGTTTGAAAGGCGTCGAATGCCGGCGATAGAGACTTCGTGATGTCATGAGCCTTCTCCAGAAAAGGACCTTTCAGCGCATCAGATTCTTATGCTCTCATGGTCCAGGCCAAGGGGTTCACTCCAAACCCGGGTCATTTCCGGGTGGAAATCAACAAACAGCGGCGCTTCTGTTGGCGCGAGGGGACGCGCCTCGATCCACTTGGCAAAGCGCGTGCCTGTGATTTGGGGTGAGTTATGCGGCCTCCTGCGGGACTGCCATTGTATCCGCGATGTCCCAGGAAACCCAGACCTGCGCATCGCCCGGAAGGTCGGGCAGGTCGCGATCCCGGGCAATCAGCTTCCACGGCTGACCCTCGACGGTGACGAGACAGGTCGCCATGGCCCCGGCAAAGACGCGCTGGTCGAGCTTGGCCGGCAGGGCATTGCCGGACGCGGGGCGTTCAACGCTCAGGCGCAACGCCTCGGGACGCACCGCGAAATGGTGACCCGGCGTCGGCCCCGGCAGCGTCACCCGGTCGAGGACGGCCTCCGGCAGCCAGTTTGCCTCGCCGAGGAAGTTTGCGGCAAAGGCGCTGTTGGGGCGATCGTAGACCTCGCGCGGGGCACCGGCCTGCACGATCTGCCCGTCGCGCAGGATGCCGATGCGGTCCGACAGGGTCAGTGCCTCTTCCTGGTCGTGTGTGACGAAGATCGTGGTGATGCCGATCTCGCGCTGGATGCGCTTCAGCTCGATCTGCATGTCGACGCGCAGGGTCTTGTCCAGTGCCGAAAGCGGTTCGTCGAGGAGCAGCACCTTGGGATTGGTCACGATGGCGCGGGCGAGGGCCACGCGCTGGCGTTGGCCCCCCGAGAGCTGGTGCGGCATGCGCCCGCTCTTGTCGCCAAGCTGAACGAGGTCCAGCACCTCGGCGATGCGGCGTTTCTCCTCCGCAGTGTCGACGCGGCGCACCCGCAGGCCGAAGCCCACGTTGTCCGCCACCGTCATGTTCGGAAACAGCGCATAGCTCTGGAACATCATGCCGATGTCGCGTTTCTCGACCGGGACACGCTCGACGTTGCGCTCACCGATACGGATGCTGCCGCTGTCGGGGAAGGAGAACCCGGCGATGGTGCGCAGCAGCGTCGTCTTGCCCGAACCGCTGGGACCCAGCAGGGCGAAGAACCCGCCGTTTTCGAAGGTGATCGACACGTCGTCCAGCGCACGGGCCTTGCCGAAGGTCTTGGTGACATTTCGGATTTCCACGGATGACATCAGCGGCTTCCTCCGAAGCTGGATTTGCGGGTGGCCAGGAACATGATCCCCATCGACACGGTGATGATGATCGTCGAGATGGCGTTGATTTCCGGGGTGAAACCCTTGCGGATCGCGGTGTAGATCAGCACGGGTAGGGTGCTGTCGCCGGGTTCGGCAAGGAAGTAGCTGACCACGAACTGGTCGAAGCTGACCGCGAAGGCAAAGAGCGCCCCCGCCACGATGCCCGGCGCGATCCATGGCAGGGTGACGCGGCGCAGCACGGTCCAGGCGTCGGCCCCCATGGAGCGCGCCGCTTCTTCCAGCGTGACGTCGAAGGAGGCCAGCCGTGCGGTGACGGTGACGATGACGTAGGGCAGCGCCAGGGCGACATGCCCGATCAGCACGGCGGGCGTGCCGCGCCCGATGCCCACCGCGAAGAAGAACACCAGCATGGCGGTGCCCGTGATCAGCCACGGAATGGCGATCGGCGGGAACAGCAGGAGTTGCAGGATGCGCTTGCCGGGGAACTCGTAGCGGAACAGCGCAACAGCGGCCGCGGTGCCCAGTGCCGTGGCGATTGCCATGGTGGCAAAGGCGATGGCGACGGAGCGCAGGCTGGCCGCGATGATCTGCGGGTTGTTGGCCATGTCCGTGTACCAGCGGGTCGAGAATTCGAACGGCAGCTGGTAGAAGGGCGAAGCGTTGAAGCTCATGGCCGCCATCACGAGGATCGGCGCGTAGAGGAAGACGAGGATCAGGACGAGCCAGACGCGGCCCAGAAGCGGAAGGATCGGACGTCTCATGTCTTTGCCTTTCTCAGGATCGGGCTGGCCAGACCGAGGATCACCAGCACCACGGCCAGAAGCACGAAGCTGAGCGCGGCGCCGAGCGGCCAGTTGTAGACGGCGACGAACTGGTCCTCGATGACAGTGCCGTAGTAGGTTCCGTAGCGACCGCCCAGGATGCGCGGCTCCATGAAGGACCCGACGACCGGGACAAAGACCAGAACCGCACCGGCCAGCAGTCCCGGAAGCGACAGCGGCAGCAGCAGGCGGCGCAGGATGGTCAGCGAGCTGGCCCCCATGGACCGCGCGGCATCGACGATGTCATCGTCAATCGCCTGCAGCGCCAGGTAGGACGTCAGGATCACGTAGGGCAGGTAGCTGTGGACCAGCCCGATCACCACCGCGCTCGGTGTGAACATCAGGTCGAGCCGGATGTCCCACGGCAGGATGGCCTCGATGGTGCGCTCCAGCACGCCATTGCCGCGCAGCACGATGGCCCAGGAGAAGATCCGCACCAGCGAGTTCGACCAGAAGGGGAGGATCACCAGCAGGAACAGCGTTTCGCGGGCGCGGCCCTTGATCGTGCGGGCCAGCACCAGCGCGCAGGGATAGCCGATGAGGATGCAGAAGAAGGTGACGGTGAACCCGAGCTTCAGGGACTTCCACAACAGGGAGGCATAGACGCCGCTCTCACCGAACTTAAGGTAGTTCCCGAGGGTAAAGCCCCAGTCCGGGGCGTCCTGCGGCAGGTCGGTGAGAAAGCTGAAGAACAGCATGGCCGAAAGCGGCAGGAAGACGGCAAGGGTCAGCCAGAGATAGGCAGGGGTGAGCAGCGTGAACAGTCGCCGCCGGTCCTCCGGCGCGAGGGTGTCGGCCATGGGGAGCTCCTTGGAAGGGGCCGCACGGACGCGGCCCCCGGACAGTGAATGGATCAGATATGTCTGCCGACAGACTTACTGGGCGGCCTTCAGACCCTGCCAGACCTCGAGATATTTCTCGCGGGTGGCATCGTCGATCGGCGCCTGGAAGTGAACACGGGCGGCAACCTCCGGATCACCCAGGACCGCCTTGTTGAAGGCGTCGTCGGGCAGCGCTTCGGCGGCCGCGGCATTGGCCGATGCCGGGGCGCCCTCGGCATCCCACTTCACGTAGAATTCCGGGTCGATCATGTAGTCGATGAACTGCAGTGCTGCGTCCTTGTGGGTGGAGGTTTCCGGGATCGACAGGCCGTCGAGCCAGCCCACCGCCCCTTCCTGCGGGATCACGAACTGCACCGGCAGCCCCAGCGAGGCCGAACGGCTGGCCGAGCCGGACCAGTAGGTCGCGGCATCCAGTTCGCCCGCGGCCATGAACTGGTTCCAGTCATTCTCGCTGCTCCAGAAGGTGCGCAGGTTCGGCAGCAGTTCCGCGACCTTGGCGGCGGCCGCGTCGATGTCCTTGATGTCGTTGATGTCCTGCCCGGTGGCGA
This sequence comes from Sagittula sp., assembly GCF_052825245.1. Lineage (NCBI taxonomy): Bacteria > Pseudomonadati > Pseudomonadota > Alphaproteobacteria > Rhodobacterales > Roseobacteraceae > Sagittula > Sagittula sp. The sequence goes on along the minus strand of NZ_JBRBWD010000060.1, from coordinate 113,656 downwards.
GCGCCCCCAGTTGCAGCGCCTCGACGGCATCGTCGCGGATCGAGACGCGGCCGGCATGGGCCTCGTCCCAGAGCGCGAGGATCGAGGTCGGGGTTTCGTCCCAAGCTTGCGTGTTGATCGCAAAGGAGGTCAGGCCCCAGGTCCACGGCACGCCGTAGGTCTGACCGTCGGCGTTCAGCTTGGGGTCGGCGGCGAAAGCTTCGGGGATGTCGGAGAAATTCTCGATGGCCTTGGTGTCGATGGGCGCGATCAGCCCTTCGGAGATCGCCTGCGGCGTGAAGGCCGCGTTGATCATCACCACGTCATAGGCGCCGGGATTGGTGCGCAGCTTGGTCAGCATCTCCTGCTCGGAGTTGAAGTACTCGTGCACGACGGTGTGGCCGGTGGCCTCGGCGAAGGCGTCCACCGCCCATTTCAGATCGGTGCCGTAGCCCTGCCAGTTCAGGACGCGGATCTCGTCGGCAAGCGCGGCCGAAGCGGTCATCGCCAGGGCTGTGGTCAGAAAGAGGGTCTTCATTTTCAGGTCTCCAGGTTGAGGGTCGGCCGTTGATCGGCCTTTTCGTCGTTGAGGATCGCCTCGACCGCGCTGCGGTCGGGGGGTGTTGCGGGGCCGCGTTCGAGTGTCGACAGGGCGGCGGCGACATTGGCGTAGCGGGCGGCGCGCAGCGGATCGCCGTGATGGCTCAGTTCCGCGAGAAAGCTGCCGATATGAGTGTCCCCCGCGCCGTTGGTATCGACTGTCGTGACGCGATGCGGAGGGATGGCCTGAACCGTGCCGCCCGTTGCCAGCAGGCACCCTTCGGAGCCCATGCGCACCAGCGCGCCCTGCCGCCCCTGCGCAAGATCGCGGGCCGCCTGCTGCGCATCGCCGCGCCCGGTCAGCACGGCCGCCTCGGAGGCATTGGCACTGATCCAGTCGACACGGGCCATGGCACGGCGTAGCAGCGACGTGTCCAGCAGGTGCACCACGGGAGAGGGATCGAAGGCCAGCGTGACCACCGCGGGCAGGGCGGCAATCCAGTCGACCAGCGCCTCCGCCGCCTGCGGGTAATGCAGGGAATAGCCCGACATCAGCACGTGCGAGACGCCGTCGAGGTCGATTGCGCCGAGGTCATCGGCTTTGATCGTGCCTTCCGCTCCGGGAAAGCTTATGAAGGTCCGTTCGCCGTCCGGCTCCAGCAGCACGGTGCAGCAGCCCTGGTCCTGTGCGATGCGCGCGCGGGCCGTTCCGATCTCGAGGCGCGCCAGTTCCGCTGCCACGCGGTCGGCCATCGGCCCGGTCCCGAGCGATCCCCCGAGAACGACGCGCTGACCCGCCGCCCGTGCCGCCGCCATGGCGTTGAACCCGCCGCCGGGCAGCATGGCAAAGCCGGTGCAATGCGCCTCCTGCCCACGCTGCGGCAGGGCAGAGACGGCATACACGAGGTCGACCACCGGCCCAGTCATCTGCATCAGCGCCCCCATCAGGCGGCGACCCGGCGCAGGGCCAGCAGCGGCTCGGCCAGCCCGTCGAGGTCCGCTGCATTGGCGGCGCGCAGTTGCGCGATGACGTCCGCGGGCAGGGTCTGCCCGAGCGCGCCCCCCATGGCCCCGGTGATCGCACCGATGGTGTCGGTGTCGTCGCCGATATTGGCCGCCATGCAGAGCGTTTCGTGCAGGGGCAGGCCCATGCTCAGCAAGCCGAAGGCGCAGGCCACGCTTTCCCGGCTGGCAACCGAGGTGCCGATCCCCGTGACGAGCGCGTCCTCGCCGGTCCGAGCAAGCTCGACGGCCCGCAGGATACGCCCTGCCATGTCCGGTTCACCCTTGGGGTGACCCGCCTGTTGCCCGGCGCGCGCGGCGTCTACAGCACGGGGCAGGGCCTCCGCAAAGGTCATGCCCGCGATGCCGCAGCTGATGATCATGGCCACGGCGGAGGCGGCCGCAATGGCTTCTCCGGTGTTGTGCGTCACGCGGCAGGTCTGCACGACGCGGGCGACCAGAAGCGGGACCTCGGGCGGGGTGGACAGGCCCACGGGGGCAATCCGCATCGCCGCGCCGTTGGTGGTTCCGTTGAGGCCGGTCTCCTCGGGATGCGTGCCGTTTAGCAGCGCGGCAATCGCGGCCTTCGAAGAAGGGCCGAGCAGGTCCGCCAGCCCCTTGGCGCGGACGTCCGCCTCCCAGTCCAGCAGGTCCTGCGCCCATCCTGCCGCATCGAATCCATCGGGATCGCGCAACAGTCGCTGCGCCAGGAGCAGGGTCTGTTCCGTGTCGTCGGTGATCTGTCCGGCAGCCAACCCATGCGAGACGGGGTGCCCTTCGAAAGGCGGCACGAATCCGGTGATACGCCCGTAGCGCTGCACGATGGTCTCGCGCGGCAGGGTTTGCGCGGGCATTCCCAGCGCGTCGCCTGCGGCAAGTCCCAGCAGGCAGCCCTGCGCCCGGGTCAATGCGATGTCCGACATCTGAAGTCCTGTTCAAAAAGTCATGTGGAGGCCGAACAGCTCCGGGTCGAGGAAGCTTTCGACGAATTCGACGGGATGATCGGTCGCATCCCGCGTGAGACGGCGCAGGCGCAGCATCGCGGTGCCGGAGTCGCGCCCCATGAGGGCGGCATCCTCGGCTCCGAGCAGCGGCAGGACATTGGCCCATTCCTCGCCCGAAGCCGGGAAGAGCCCGCGCGCGGCGAGGGTCTGGCTCAGCGAGCCGCCGTCCAGTCCGCATTCGATCAAGGCCGCGAAATCATCTCGCCAAGGCACCCGCGCCCGTTCCAGCGACAGGCCACGGCCGGTCTCTTCGCGGAACCGCAGCCGATCGACGGCCAGCATCGGCCCTTCGAGGCGGACGGGGCAGTCGAGGTCCATCTCGACCCGGGCGATCTTGAGGATGCGGGTTCCCATCCGCAGTCCGACGGAAGAGAGAGCCAGCGACCAGCCCGGACCGCTGTCGATCACGTTTCCCGCATAGGTGACAAAGGACCCGATGCCGACCTTGGTCTGGATCAGGCCCTTGTCCGCGAGGATGCCGAGGCTCTTGCGCACCGTTGTCCGCGAGACAGCGAAGCGGTTGACGAGGCTGCTCTCGCTCGAGAGGGCCGAGCCGTCCTGAAGCTGACCGGACCGGATCTCCGCCTCGATGAGGCGGGCGATGCGTTCGGATTTCGACTCGGGTGACTTGTAGTCTGGCTGGGACATGTTCCCTCCTGTTACTCAAAGTGTAGACAGGTAGATACAGGTATGGCGAGTCTTTTATTGTTGTAAAACTGATATTTCTTCTGGAAAAGAAAAACGCCCGAGAAACGGGCGCTGATCTGGAGAGCGTTCAGTATACAGGTTGCAACAGGTCAGAGCGTCTCCAACCAACTGGCGACATCGTCGGCATCGGTGACGTTGGCGTACTTCTAGTGGAAGTGGGCGTCATGTCGTGCCTGCGCCCGGTCGGCACAGCAGTCCGCCGGGACCAGCACGTTGAAGCCCGCCTGCACGCAGCCCGAGGTGGCGCGCCCCAGACGATCAGCATGTCGGTGTTGACCCCGGACAGCAGCGACGCACGGGTGGAGCCGAAGAAGGACGGGGCGGCCTTTTTCTCCATGATCAGCCCCTTGGGCGCAGTTGTGCCAGATCCTGGGTGAGCGTTCTGACAGCGACCCGGTCCGACAGGTCGCAGCGGATGAAAGGGACCAAGAGGTTCCCAAAGACCGGGCTCATCGCGAGCCATGCCGATGACCGGCTGTCCCCGCGCAGTCAGAAGCCGCACCGGTTCCAGCCCGCTCCCCCGGCTGGCGCCGGTCACGACGATGGGACGTAGGTCACACATGGTCAACCTCCGCGGCTTCAAACGCCTTCCACCCGTCTTCGATTGCGGGAAGGATCGCGACGAACTCGAAATAGGGCTGAGCGAACAGTGGCGTGTCGCGCAGCCGTTCCATCGCCGTGTTCATTGCGCCAGCGGAGTCCGCGGTCAGCATCCAGATATCGGAACACATGGCGGAGAAGGCTTCGCAGTCGAACTGGCGCAACTTTATGTCCCCGCCCGGGACGGCACCGATGGCAATCTCCCGGCGTTGCGGTCTGGGCAGCGCCAGCCAGGAAGGCAGCGCGCGCACCAGCAGGAAAAGGGTCAGGGGTTTGTAGCGGGACTTGGTTTCGGTCATTGATCCGGCCTTTCAGGTTGCAAAAAGTAGGCAAGCACCGGCAGTATCCAAGCAATTGCTCAGTTTCTCTACTCGCATCGGAACCGCATGTCTGTCGCCGCGCCACAGCCCAGAAAATTACCGAAGCAACGCCGCGCGGTCGAAACCTGCGCCGCGATTGTCGAAGCTGCGGCTCGCATTCTGGAAACGCAGGATCCTGACGCGCTGAACACCAACCGGATCGCTGAACGCGCCGGGGTCAGCATCGGGACGCTCTATCAGTACTTTCCCGACAAACAGGCGATCCTTGTCGCGCTCATCCGCCGCGAACGGCAGGCCCTCCTGGCTGAGCTGCGCGCGATCCAGGATAACGGAGAAGAGGCCTTGAAGCAGATGGTGGCCGCCTCCGTCCGTCACCAGTTCGCGCGGCCGAAACTGGCCTCCGCGCTGGAACATATCGAGGTCTCCTTCCCTCTGGGGGAAGAAGCCGACGACATGGCAAGAGAAATCGCTTCGATCTCTTCTGGGTTGTTGGCCCGTCGCTTCGGGCAACTCAACTCGACCGATCTTCTGACCGCCGTTATCATCGGCCGGTCGCTGGTGAACGCTGCCGGCGAAGGTGTCCTGCCGGAAGAGGGACTGCCGGAGCGCGTCACGATGGCCTTGGAGGCGTACCTGTACGCCGTTTCTGGTGGCGGCTGACGCGGGCGCAGAAACAACGTCTGCGCCCCCGCATGAACTCAAGCCCCGACAGCCGTGATGCGGCTGCGTTCGGCCTGCCATTTTGCCTGACCTTCGATGGATACCCCGTGGGAGAACAGGTCGTAGGTAAAAGTCTCCACCGGACGGCCCCTAGCAATCCTGTCGGGAAGGTCGGGATTGTTCATCGCCGCCTTGCCGATCGCCAGGAAATCCGCCTCACCCCTGTTCAGCACATCTCGGGCCAGATCCGGGTCTTGCAACCCGCCATTGGCGATGACCGGCAATCCGGTGGTCACGCGGGCAAAGTGGCAGAGGTTTTCTCCACCGGGCGTGCTGCTGTGGTAGGCATAGCCCTTGGTCTCACTGGCGAGATGAATGAACCCCGCGCCGGCCTCTGCGACCGCCGTGAAAATCCGCTCCGCATCCTCCAGACCGCCATGCCAGAAATAGTCCGGCTGGGTCGCCTTGGCCTGCGACACGCGGACCCCGGTCAGGAAATGCCCGCCAGTCGCCGCGCGAATATCGGTGATGATCTCGGCTGTCAGGCGGATCCGGTTCTCGACCGAGCCGCCATACGGCGCGTCCCGCAGGTTGGTCTCTGGCGTCAGGAACTGGTCGAGCAGGTAGCCGTTCGCGCAATGCACCTCGACCCCGTCGAACCCGGCCGACTGCGCGCGCACGGCCGCCTGTACAAACCCGGCCTTGATATCGCGGATGTCCTGCGCACTCAGCGCTCTGGGCGTGCCGTAAGGGCCGCGGTTCGGCCCGTAGCCGTCGAGCATCTTGCCTGTGGGGCGCACGGACGAGGGCGCATGCGGAACGCTAACCGCCTGGGACACGGCCCCGGCATGGATCAGCTGGAGTATGATCCGGCCCCCGGCGCGATGCACGGCGTCGGTGACCTCTTGCCAGCCCGCTTCCTGCGCATCGGTGCAGAGACCGGGCTGATTGCCGTAGGCCTGCGCATGGCAAAGGTCGGTATAGGCGCCCTCGGCGATGATGAGACCGAAGCCGCCCGTCGCGAAGCCGGCGTAGTAGCGCGCCATCGCTTCGGTCGGGATGCCATCATCGGTGGCGCTGGCGCGGGACATGGGCGCGACGACATAGCGGTTCGCGAGTTGCAGATGCTGGAGCGCGCCGGGGCGAAGCGCCGGATGAAGGGGTGGGTGGGTTGTCATGTGCGTGGCCTTCTGTTGCAGACCTCGACAAACTGGCGGGCACATGCAAAACCCGCAAGAATGCACAATTTTGGCCTATACTGCCCATAATGTAAGTAAGGAACATGCGATGCCGGCCCCCTTCAACGAGGAACAGTTGTTCTGCCCGACGGAAACCGCCCTGGGCATCATCGGCGGAAAGTGGAAGGGGATGATCCTTTGGTGCCTGTCCCGACGCACCATGCGGTTCGGAGAACTGCATCGTGCCATGCCCGACATCACGCAGCGCATGCTGACCAAGCAGTTGCGTGACCTTGAGGCCTTCAGGATCATCGACCGCAAGGTCTATCCCGAGGTGCCGCCCAAGGTCGAATACTCGCTGAGTGCGCACGGCCTGGCGCTCAGGCCGATCCTTGATGATCTCGAACTCTGGTCGAGGGACTATCTGGAAACGAATATCAAGCCCGAGGCCGGGCGGTAGAGGTCCCGGCCCTCAGTCGACGATGAAAAGCTTCGCGCCTGTTTCCGATGATGATCGGTGCGGGGAGTCTCCGAAATCGGAAACCTGATAGCTCATCCCGGCGGTCATGGTGGTGCGGCGGCCGTCTTTCAGTTCGGAGACGAGGGAGCCCTCCAGAACCAGAAAAACGTGGCCGCGATCACACCAGTGGTCGGCCAGATATCCGGGCGAGTATTCGACCATGCGGACCCGCAGGTCGCCTGCTTCGAACGTCCGCCAGGTCGCGATGCCGGTTTCGCCCGGATAGTCGATAGGTTCCACTTTTGACCAGTCCGTCACGGAGAAGGGCATTTCAGGCAACTTCATCGGGAACTCCCCAGACAATTGCTTGACCAGATAGCCGGACGGTATCGTCAGAACTTCCGGGTCACAAGATTGAAGGCGTTGCGAACAAAGGCGATTTCGCGCCCGCCTGGCTATCCCGAACTTGCAGATACTGTGCCGACGCGCATGAAATTCGGCTGGAGCGCCGGCATTCTCTTCAGGCTGATCATGCGACTTGCCGAGATGCGCGTTTAGCGCGGGTTGGATCTGTTGTTAGGCGATGGTGTCAATTGCAGACTTAATGGGTCCCTTGTCCATGTGTGGCGCAGTTCTGTGACGATCACGAGCGGCCCCATGCAGGGTTGGTCTGGACCATGAACCTCCCACTCCAGTCCAGCGCTCGGGACCGCCCTACGTCGCGGATCTCCCTGCCGATGAAGCCCGGTCATACCGCACGCCGGTGCTTGTCCGCAACGCACCGCGCAAGGCCCGTGCCTGAAGCGGCTCGGTGAGCCGGGGGGTGGGCTCGAAGCCCATACGCTCCATCGCCTCGCCTTCGGCAGGATGCGGGGGCTGGGTCACCGAGGCCCAAACAAGCCCGAGGAGCGTGCGGGTGTTTCCTGCGGCCTTGCCGAGCGCCGACAGCGCCGGGAGAAGCTGCTTCTCGACCGTGTTGAAATCGGTGCCGAGTGGGAAGTCGGGTAGAACCGTCTCGCGAAAGGCGCCGAGCCAGCGGGCAATCGCCTCGGGCGTGTTGTGTCGCTGCGCTGCCGGAATCTCGTATCCCGCGTCGATCTTGCCTGCGGTCTTGGCCTCTTCCAGCAGGCCGTCCTGAAACCGGCTGTCGGCGATCGCGAGCAGCCGCTTGATCACCTCTTCATCGGTCTGGCCGCGCAGGTGTGCCGCGCCATATTCCGTGACCACGATGTCGCGCATGTGGCGGGGCACGGTCGTGACGGGAAGCTGCCAGACGAGGTTGGAAGTGACCTTGCCCTTGCTGTGACGGGTGGCGGGCAGGGTCAGGATGGCGTGGCCGTCCTCAAGCGCGAAGGCCTGCTCGAAGAAGTTGAACTGCCCGCCCACGCCGCTGACCACCTGCCCGGGCGTGGCCGCGTCGGACATCGCGTCCCCCAGCAGGCTGACCTGCATGCAACCGTTGACAAAGCGCGCATGGCACCGCGCGGCGCGCTTGGCCGCCTCGTCGCCGTAGAGTGCATTGGTGAAGCTGACCGGCATCATCGCGATCTTCGCCCGCTGCCCGGTCGGCATCGCGCGCAGGCGCTCGTACATGTCGCGCGCATCGACGAAGAACCCGGCGTGGATGGCGGCGCCGTCCACCTCGCGGCGGAGAACGCCCTGTTCGAAAAGGGCCAGCATCCCGCCGACGAGCATTTCGGTGACGCCATAAAGCCCGGTGTCGAAGGGCTCGGTTTCCGCGCCGGTCAGCGGCATCGGGGCCGCGTCCCACAGCGGGCCAAGCGCGCTGCGATCCCGGGCGAGCAGCGCGTTTGCGACCGCATCGCCGATGGCGCCGATCCCGATCTGAAGGGTGCCGCCGTCGGGCACCAGCCGCGAGACATGCAGGCCGATGGCGTGCTGGCTGTCGGAGACCGGGCGGCGCGGCACCGAGAAGAGCTCGAAGGGTTCGGCGGGCTCGAGCAGCATCTGCACCGCCTCCGGCGTCAGTTCGGCAGGCCCCGGCATGAAAGGCAGCGCGTCGTTGACCTCGCCCACGGCGACGAAGTCCATCTCTCCAATGCGGCGCAATTCGAAAAGGTCGGCGGAGATGTCGGTGTTGCACGACAGGCTGAAGCGGTCGCCCTCCCGTGCGAGCAGTTGCGCCAGCACGTTGGGCCGCTGCGCAATCAGCACGTCGCGGGCGTGGGTGTAATTGGCCGAGATGTACTGGCGCTGGGCGTAGTCGTTGCCGAGCCATGTGCCAGCCTGAAAGAAGAACTCCGAGACCTCGATGTTCTCCGGCAAGCCGTCCCCCTCGATCAGCTCGGCATAGAGCAGCGCGGGGTAGCGCCCGAAGAGCCTGTCCATCGCCGGCTCGAGAAAGCGGCGCTCCATGTCAGAGCCGGGGTCTGGGCGGCGCAGGGTGAGCGCGGTGAAGATCGACAGCCTCAGCCCCGGATCGTCCACGGCGGCGCGGGTCAGGGCGTTGACCAGCGTGACCGGCTTGCCGAGGCCGAGCGGCAGGGCCAGCCGCACTTCACCGCCGACCCTGTCGAAGATGGCGCGGGCCATCGCATCGGCGTCGGTGAAGCGCGGCCCGCCCTCAGCCAAGGGTGGACCAGCCTTCATCCGGGGCGAAGCGTGGTCCATGCGCCTCTTCCAGCTCTTTCAGCCGGGCGACGATCTCGTCGCGCCCCCGGGTCTTCGCATAGTGCATCGGCCCGCCGCGGAACGGTGCGAAGCCGGTCGCGAAGATCATGGCGCCATCCATCTGATCGGCGCTTTCGGCCACCCCCTTGCGCAGGACTTCGACGCAGGCGTCGAGCATGGGCAGGATCAGGCGGTCGGTCAGGTCGTCGGGGGCGTCGTCGAGACTGGCATCGGGGTGGGGCGTGCCCTCCGACCAGTCGTAGAAACCCTGACCGGTCTTCTTGCCCAACTCCCCGGCCGCCACCTTGGCGCGCAGGCTGTCGGAGATCTCGGCTATCGGCTTGTCGAGGCTGTCGCGCAGCGACTCGGCCACGTGCAATCCGATGTCGAGGCCGACCTGATCGGCCAGCGTCACCGGCCCCATCGGCATGCCGAAGCGCAGCGCGGCACTGTCGATCACTTCTTTCGGAACGCCCTCGTCCATCAGCACCATCGCCTCCATCAGGTAGGGCGTGAGCGCGCGGTTGACGACGAAGCCCGGATAGTCGGCCACGCGGGCGGGCAGCTTGCCGATGGAGACGCAGAAGGCCGCAAGGCGGCGGACGGTGTCGTCCTCGGTGGCGCTGCTGCGGACCACTTCGACCAGATCGACCTTCGAGACCGGGTTGAAGAAATGCAGCCCGGCAAAGCGCGCCTTGTCGGCCACCTGCGCCGCAAGCGTATCGACCGACAGGCTTGAGGTGTTGCTGGCGAGGATCGCGCCGGGTTTGAGCGTCAGGCTGTCGTAGACCTTCTTTTTCACGTCGAGGTCTTCCGGCGCGGCTTCGATCACGAGATCGGCGCTGGCGAGGCCGTAGCCCTTCGGGTCGGGCATCAGCCGGTCGAGCGCGTCGCGGGTCTCGATGCGGCTCAGATGCTTGTCGTCGCAGATCTTGGCCGCCAGCTTCAGGGCCTTGCCCAACGGCGCGGTCTCGACATCGCCCAGCGTCACCCGCTTGCCCTTGATTGCTGCCATCGCGGCGATCTCGGCGCCCATCGCACCGGCCCCGATCACATGGACATGCGCGATGCCGTCCTCGCCATCGCCTGCGCCCTTCAGGCCCTGGCGCAGGAAGAACACGCGGCGCAGGTTCTTCGAGGTCTCGTTGTCGAGAAGCCGCGCGAAGGAGGCGATCTCGGCCTTCTGCATCCCGGCCGGGTCGTCCCCATGCTCTTCCCACAGGTCGATCAGCGCGTGCGGGGCGGGGTAATGCGCCTTGGGCGCCTTCTTCTCGGTCTGGCTGCGCATCTGCCGCGCGGCGAGGCTGCGCGCCTGATCGAAGCCGAAGGCGCGCGCTTTCAGCCCCGGCGCGGGCGGGGTGATCTGACCCTGCGCGGCGGCCAGAACGGCGGCCGCGACATGACGTTCCTCCACCACCGCATCAACGATACCGAGCGACTTTGCCTTCTTCGTATGCGCGGTTTTGCCGGTCAGCATCAGCGTCATCGCCTCGGTCGGGTCGATCAGCGCGGGCAGGCGGACGGTGCCCCCGAGACCCGGATGCAGGCCAAGCAGCACCTCGGGAAAGCCGAAGGAGGCGCCCGGCGTGGCGATGCGGGTGTCGCAGGCCAGCGCCAGTTCGAAGCCCGCGCCCAATGCCGCGCCGTGGACGACGCAGATCGTCGGGCAATTCAGCGCCTCGATCCGGTCGAGAACGGCGTGCCCCTGCTTCAGCATCTCCTCCGCGCCGCCGTCGGACAGGGCGTCGAAGCTTGCGATATCGGCCCCGGCGGCAAAGCCTCCGGGTTTCGCCGAACGGATCACCAGTGCCTTGGGCAGGTCCGCCTCGGCGGCGGCGACATGGCCCTCCAGCTCGCGGATGACCTCCTCGGAGATGGTGTTCGTGCCGCTGTCGGCCTTGTCGAGCGCCAGCCAGAGGACACCGTCGCCGTCGCGACCCGCGCGCCAGTTGCCCTCGCGGCGGGTGGCGCCGCCAAGCTCCAGCTTCGTTTCGCCCAGGAATTCAAGCACGTGTCCGGTCATTGCACAGCCTCCAGCAGCATGGCGCCGCCCAGCCCGCCGCCGATGCATTCGGTGGCGATGCCGCGCCGGGCGCCGCGCGCCTTCATGGCGTTGGCCAGATGCAGCACGATGCGGTTGCCGCTGGTGCCCACCGGGTGGCCAAGCGAGATCGCCCCGCCGTCGATGTTCAGGCTGTCGCGGTCGATCCGCCCGAAGGCGGTGTCATAGCCCAGCACCTCGCGGCAGAAATCGTCGTCCGCCCAAGCGGCGAGGCAGGACAGCACCTGCGCGGCAAAGGCCTCGTTCAATTCCCAAAGGTCGATATCCTCGGCCCCCAGCCCGTGGCGTTGCGCGATGGGGGCGGTGGACAGCACCGGACCAAGACCCATGATCGAAGGGTCGAGCCCGGCCCATTCGCTGTCCTTGATCTCGGCCAGCGGGGTCAGGCCGTGGGCCTCCACCGCCCGCTCGGAGGCGAGGATGCACCAGCTCGCGCCATCGGTGATCTGGCTCGAATTGCCCGCCGTCACCTTGCCGTAGGGCTTTTCGAAGACCGGGTTAAGCTTGGCGAGCCCGGCCATGTCGCTGTCGGGCCGCACGCCGTCATCGTGGTCGTAGACGGTGCCGTCGCGGTCGATGGCGGGCATCACCTCGTCGGCCAGCCGCCCTTCGGTCTGGGCGGCGGCGAGACGGTGGTGGCTTTGCATGGCGTAGGTGTCGGCGGTTTCACGGGTGATGCCGAAGCGGTGGGCCAGAACCTCGGCGGTCTGCCCCATGTTCAGTTCGGTGATCGGGTCGGTCAGGCCGCGTTCCAGCCCGATGACGGGCTTGAAGAACTCGGGTCGGATCCCCGCCAGCGCCTTGGCCTGATCGAGCGGGCCCTTAGCGGTGCTCATCCTGCCGAACCACTCGACGGCGGACTGGCGCAGCACCAGCGGCGAATGACTGAGGGCCTCGGCCCCGCCCGCGAGGATCATCTGGTGAGAGCCGTCGCGGATGTAGCGGTAGGCGGTGTCGATGCTCTGCATCCCCGAGCCGCAGTTGATCTGCACGGTGAAGGCCACCGTCTGCTCGCCCAGACCCAACCGCAGCGCTGCGACGCGCGCGGGGTTCATTTCGTCGGCGATGACGTTCACGCAGCCGAGGATCACCAGATCGAAGGCGGTGCGGTCGAAGGGCTGGCGCGCCAGCAGCGGGCGACCACATTGCACCGCCAGATCGACGGGCGTGAAGGGGCCGGGGCCGCTGCGGGCCTTGAGGAAGGGCGTGCGCGCGCCGTCGACGAGGAACACGCGTTGGCTTGCATCGGGGCTCATTCCGCGGCCTCGCGCGGGGTGTCGCCCCGGTTGGTGTCGCGGGTGGCATCGCGGTTTGTGGCACGGTTCGGGAAGAGGTCGGACAGCGCCTCGGGGGTGAAGTCGTCGACGGCCACCACCTCGTCCACCAGCGCTTGCATGGCGGCGATCTCGGCCAGTTCGGCCTCGCTGAGGATGCCCGCCTCGAGCGCTTCCTGCGGCGTCTTGCGTGCATCGCGCAGCCGTTTCATCACCGGGGCCATTTCGACCACCTTGGCGTAACACTGGTTCAGCACCTGAACGCCGTCACGGTCGCAGCCTTCGAAGACGCGGCCGGTGATCCGGTCGCGCGCCTCGGAGGGCTCGTAGATCAGCGCGCTCACCTCTTCGGTCAGCTGGTCGTCGGCCCCCCGGCGCGGCGATCCGGGCCAGGTGAAGACCCGCAGCACCCAAGCCGCCCAGCGGGCGGGCAGGTTTGCGATCACCTCGTCCAGCGCGATCTGGATGCGCTTGAACCCTTCGGCGGCGGCATAGCGCAGCGCGGGCAGGTCTGCCTCCTGACGGCCTTCGTCCTCCCAGCGTTTCAGCGCGGCGGAGAGGATGTACATCTCCGACAGGATGTCGCCCATCCGGCCCGAGATCATCTCCTTGCGCTTGAGCGCGCCGCCCAGCGTGAGGAAGGCGAAATCCGCCGTCAGCGCATAGGCCGCCGACCAGCGCGACAACTCGCGGTAGATCGGGGCGGCGGCGCCCGCGTCGGGGGCGGGGGCAAAGCGTCCGCCGGTCAGCGCCCGGCCCCACGCCCGGAACAGCGTCCGGGTGGTGTGGCCCACATGGGCCCAGAAGCTCTTGTCGAAGGCCTCAAGCGATTTCTCGGGGTCGGGCTGCTGCAATGCCATCATGTTGTCGAGCATATGCGGATGCGCCCGGATCGAGCCCTGCCCGAAGATTATCAGAGAGCGGGTGACGATGTTCGCCCCTTCCACGGTGATGCCGATGGGGACGGCGCGGTAGAGCGGCAGCAGGTAGTTCGAGGGCCCGTCGATCACCGCCTTGCCGGAGTGCACGTCCATCGCGTGGTTCAGCGCGTCGCGCATCCGGTAGGTGGCATGGGCCTTCATGATCGCCGAGATCACCGAGAGCGCGCGGCCCTCGTCGAGCCCGGCGCAGGTGAGGCGGCGGGCACCGTCCATGGCGTAGGAATCGGCGGCAAGCTCTGCCATCGGCTTCTGGATGCCGCCGAACTTGCCGATCGGCAGGTTGAACTGCTGGCGGATGCGGGCATAGGCGCCGGTCGTATGCGCCGAAAGGGCGATGGCGGCACAGCCCATCGAGGGCAGCGAGATGCCGCGCCCGGCGGCGAGCGCGGACATCAGCATCATCCAGCCGCGCCCGGCATAGTCCGGCCCGCCGATGATGTTCTCCAGCGGGATGAACACGTCCTTGCCGGTGGTCGGCCCGTTCATGAACATGGTAGAGGAGGGCAGGTGCCGCCGTCCGGTCTCCACCCCCTCCAGATCGGTGGGGACGAGGGCGCAGGTGATGCCGATGTCCTCGGCCTCTCCCAGCAGCCCGTCGGGGTCGCGCAGCTTGAAGGCAAGGCCCAGCACGGTGCAGACCGGCGCCAGCGTGATGTAGCGCTTGGCCCAGTTGAGCCGGATCCCGAGCACCTCTTCGCCCTGCCACTCACCCTTGCAGATAACCCCTTCGTCCACCATCGCCGAGGCGTCGGAGCCCGCTTCGGCGCTGGTCAGTCCGAAGGCCGGAAGTTCGCGCCCGTCGGCGAGGCGCGGCAGCCAGTGCTCCTTTTGCGCGTCGGTGCCGAACTGGTGGATCAACTCGCCGGGTCCAAGCGAATTAGGCACCATGACCGTGACCGCCGTGGCGACCGAGCGGGTAGAGATGAAGCGGATGATCTCGGAATGCGCGAAGGCCGAAAACCCCAGTCCGCCGTGCGCCTTGGGGATGATCATGCCGAAGAAGCCCTGCTCTCGCAGGAAGGCCCAGACCTCGGGCGGCAGGTCGGCGTCGTTGTGGTTGATCTTCCAGTCGCTGATCATGCGGCACAGGTCACGGCAGGGCCCGTCGAGGAAGGCCTGCTCCTCTGCGCTGAGCGTCGGCGGCTTGACGGCGAGGAGCTTGGACCAGTCCGGATTTCCCGAGAAAAGCTCGGCCTCCCACCAGACTTCCCCGGCGTTGAGCGCCTCGCTTTCGGTCTGGGACAAGGCCGGCAGAACCCCCTTCGCCCAAGCGTGAATGGGCTTGGTCAAAAGCCTCGAACGCAATCCTGTCATGTAGCCACCTCCTTCGGTAAAACGTCAGCCGAGCGGATGGGGTTCCGAACCGGGGGGCGGCAGTCGGAGCGGTCAGGCCCAATCAGGCAAATGCGAGAGGGTCGCACAGACGCCCCCTCAGCCGCTCCCGCTGCCAAAGTCCCACGCGCCGACCAGCCTAGTCGTTCTGTCCCGGCGTCTGGTGGATCGGATCGACAATGATTATGTTCGGTTCTGAAGTCCAGATTTTGCAGTTGTATTCGTAGGGCGTGAGCCCGCTGAGTGGTTTGAGCCGACGAGCGAAGTTGTAGGCATTCAAGAAGTCGGCGAGGTGGCTGCGAAGCTGATCGTGGCTGCCGTAGTGGTAGAGTTTGACGGTGGCGTCTTTGATCGACCGGTTCATCCGCTCGACCTGGCCGTTGGTCCATGGATGATTGGGTTTTGTCAGCCGGTATTCGATCCCATTGGCTTCGCAGATCATGTCGAAGCGCATTTGCCGAGAAAAGGCGGTGTTCCGGTTGCGCGGCTGTTCGGCGAACTGGATGCCGCTCGCCATCGGGCCCGGACCGATGGCGCCTCGCTGGCTCGCTCGGTCAGGATCGTGTGGATGCGGTAAGGAACGGCCTCCAGAAGGTACTCCAGAAACTCCCATGCTGTCCGCCTGTCGGCCTTCTCGACCAGCTGGGCAATCGCGAACTTGCTGGTCCGGTCGTGGCCGGGGCGCAGGCCTGTTTCGATTTCGGTGGGTTACAAGGCTGCGACTGGTCCGCGCCATGCCTTGCTGCAAGCCAACGGTTCCGCGCAATCCTTGGGAAGCTGCGATAATCTGGGCCGAAAATTCCTGCATAAAAAGTATATTTATAACAGTATGTAAGTGATAAGTTTATCGTATATCGATAAGAAAAGATTGCATTTCGACATAAAAAGTTTGCATCGCGACATGCCGGCAAGCATGACTCCCCCTGACACGTGCCCGAAGTCACCGGACACGCAGGGGAGGAAACGTGCAGGACGAGAACGAAACCAGTCGGGGATCCGAGACGTCGCTTGCGAAGGCCATACGGCTTTTGCCGATCGTCGCGGAGCGCAATGCGACCGGGGTCAACCTGTCGACGATCGCGCGCAAGGCCGACCTGACGACGGCCACCGCGCGGCGGCTGCTGCAGGGGCTGGTGGATGGCGGGCTCCTGAGTTTCGACCCGTATTCGAAGATCTACACGCTGGGCATCGGGCTGTTCGATCTGGCCGGGGCGCCCGGTTCGCCGCGCCAGTTCGACAGCCTGCGAATGAACCTGCGCCCCGTGGTGGAGGAAGTCGCGGCGGTGTCGGGCGACACGGTCTATCTGACCGTGCCCTTCGGGGACGAGGCGATCTGCATCGACACGGCGACCGGCTCCTACCCGATCTCGGCGAACACTTTGCACGTTGGGTCCCGGCGTCCCTTGGGCGTGGGGGCGGGCAGCGCGGCGATCCTGGCCGCCATGCCGCAGGACCGGCGGGACAGGCTGATCGCGTCGCACCGGGAGGTCTATGGCCGCTACGGCGAACTGACCACGGCAGAGGTGCGCCGCATGGTCGCCCACTGGCAGAGCCACCGGTACCTCGTGAACAACTCGATGATCATTGCGGGCGTCAGCGCGATTGCCGTCGCGGTCTTCGACGCGTCCGACACCTTGCTGGCCGGGGTGTCCGTCTCTGCGCTGAAGACGCGGCTGGGCGGGCAGCGGCGCAAGGAAGTCGTTTCCATAATGACGGACGCGCTGGAGCGCGCCGGCTTCAAGACCTGAGGGAAGATCCATGTATCCCATCCATTTCTTCGACCGTGCGGCGCGCCTCTGGCCGGATCATGTCGCGGTCGAATGCGGCGGCGAGGTCGTCACCTACAGCGACCTGCACGACCGGGTGCAAGCCCTGGCGGCGGGGCTGCAGGCCATCGATCCGGAGTTCGGCTCGCGGGTCGGCATCTGTTGCTACAACACGGTCGAGCACCTCGTGGCGTGGCTTGCGGTTCTGGCGGCGGGCAAGGTCTGGGTTCCGCTCCAGCCGATGAACGCGCAGGAGGAATTGCTGAGGTCGGTGGAATTCACCCGGGCAAGCATCGTCATCGTGCAGCCGGAGACGGCGCAGAAGCTGTCCGGCGCGCAGGCGCGGTTCGTGATGGCCGACGCGCGGTCGGACAAGACCGACACGACGGCGGCGCTGTGCCGAACCCATGCCGGGCAGGCGCCTAAGGCGGGCAACCTGCCGCTGTCGGCGACGCAGGCCATCAAGTTCACCGGCGGGACCACCGGGCGCCCCAAGGGCGTCATGCAGCCCTACCGGGCGTGGAACACCAACATCGCCATCCAGATCGCCGCATGGTCGCTGGGCGAGGGGCAGCGCTACCTTGCCGCGGCGCCGATCACGCATGGCACCTCGACCTACATTCTGCCGACGCTGGCGACCGGCGGCACACTGGTGCTGCTGGATCGCCCGCGCCCGGAACAGACGCTGCAGTTCCTGCAGGCGGAACGAATCACCACGACCTTCGTGCCGCCTACCGTGCTCTACATGCTGATGGAGCAGCCGAACGTGCGCGATGCGGATTACGCGCATCTGAAGAACCTAATCTATGGCGCGGGTCCGATGCGGCCCGAGGCCATCGGCCGTGCGCAAGAGATCTTTGGCCCGTGCCTCGCGTCGACCTACGGCCAGACCGAAGCGCCGCAAATTGCCACGATGATCTCGGCCCGGGAACTGGCCGATCCGGAGAAACGCACATCCGTCGGGCGCGAGACGCTGCTGTCGCGGGTCGAGATGATGGGCCCTGACGGGCAGATCCTGCCCACCGGCGAGACCGGGGAGATCGTCATTCGCGGCGACCTTCTGATGACCGGTTACTGGGACCAGCCCGAGGCGACCGAGAAGGCGCTGAAGGACGGCTGGCTGCACACCGGCGACCTCGGGATGAAGGACGCGGACGGCTACGTCTACATCCGCGGCCGCGCCAAGGAGATGATCATCACCGGCGGGTTCAACGTCTATCCCGCCGACGTCGAGACGGTGATGGGCGAACACCCCGACATCGTCGATTGCGCCGTCTTCGGCGTGCCCGACGACAAGTGGGGCGAGGCCGTGCATGCCGCGGTTCAGGTGCGCGACGGGTCGCAGGTGTCCGGGAAAGAGATCATCGCCTTCGTCCGGGAGCGGCTGGGGCCGGTGAAGACGCCGAAGTCGGTGCGCTTCATGGCGGATCTGCCGCGCAACGCCATCGGAAAACTACAGAAATCGCAACTCGCCGAACAACATCTCGCCGAGATGGCGGTTGCAGTGAAGGAGGGATGACCATGCCCACGCAGGCGCCGACCACGTCCTTGTGCCGTTACACGGACACAGAAATCTTCTACCGCGACCGCAATCTCGTCGACGACCTGCTGTCGGGTCAGGCGGACTTCGTCTCGGTGATGATGAGCCACATCCTCGGGCGCGAGGTGACGCCCGCGCAGCAGCGGGTGATGCACGCCATTCTGATCGTGATGATGGAGCATGGCCTGACGCCTAGCGCCATTGCCACGCGGTCGATCTACATGTCGGCGCCGGAGAACCTGCAGGGGGCTGTGGCTGCGGGTCTTCTGGCCGTGGGCAGCCAGTTCGTCGGCACGATCGAGAACAACGCCCGCCTTCTGGCAGAGCTCGTGGACCTCGACACCGAGGCGCAGGCGGCCCGCGCGGCAGAGATCGTGCGCGAGCATCGTGCCCGCAAGGCGCATCTGCCGGGCTTCGGCCACCACCTGCACCGTCCCGACGATCCGCGCGCGCTGAAGCTGATCGAGATCGGCAAGGCCGAGAGTGCCTCGACCCGGCACATCGACGCGCTGCTGGAGCTGTCGGCGGCCGTCGATGCAGAGTTCGGGCGGCACATCACGATCAACGCGACAGGCGCCACGGCGGCCCTGCTGGGTGACATGGACATCCCGGTCGAGCTCATGCGCGGCTTTGCCGTCATCTCCCGCGCGGCGGGTCTGGTGGCGCATATCGCCGAAGAACAACAGAAACCGTCGGGCCGCTTCATCTGGGAGACGGTCGACAAGGCAATGCCGTTCGGAGACTGACACCATGACGGATCATGCCATCGTGACAGGCGGGGCGCGCGGTATCGGCGCGGCGATTGCCGAAAAGCTGAAAGCGGACGGACTGTCGGTTGCGGTGGTCGACCGGATCGCGCCCCAGCATGGCCATGCCGACGCGTTCATCGAACTGGACCTTTCGGACGTGGATGCGACGCGCGACGCGCTGACCCGTTTCTGCGAAGGACGGCGCGTGACGCGGCTGGTGAACAACGCGGGCATCGTGATGCCGGCCACTGTCGAGGAGACCGATCCGGCCTCCATCGACCAGGTGTCCGCCGTCAACCTGCGCGCGCCGCTGGTCTGTCTTCAGGCGGTGCTGCCGTCGATGAAGGCGGCGGGGCTGGGCCGTGTGGTCAACATCTCGAGCCGGGTGGCCCTGGGCAAGGAACTGCGCACAGCCTATGCGGCGACGAAGGCCGGGCTGCACGGCATGACAAAGACATGGGCGCTGGAACTGGGCCGCCACGGCATCACCGTGAACGCGGTCGGGCCGGGCCCCATTGCCACCGAGCTGTTCAACAAGGTCAACCCGCCGGGCGATCCGCGCACCGAGAAGATCATCGAAACCGTACCCGTCAAGCGCACCGGCACCCCGGAGGACGTGGCAGAGGCCGTCGGCTTCTTCTGCTCGGAGGGGGCGGGCTTCGTGACGGGGCAGGTCCTGTACGTCTGCGGCGGCATGACCATCGGTTCGGCCTGACTGCCATCGGCAGCAGGCCGGAAGACAAGACTGATTCAATCTGGAGGAGGAGAATGAAAATGAACATCAACAGAAGGCACACGCTTGCCGCGCTCGGTGCGGTCTCGATGCTGGCCCTGGGCACGGTTGCCCAGGCGCAGGAATATCCGACCAAGCGCATCACGATCATCGTGCCCTACAGCGCGGGCGGGTCCACCGACATCCTGGCGCGCCAGGTGGCGGACGGTCTGACCAAGGTGCTGGACGAGACCGTGACGGTCGAAAACCGTCCCGGTGCCGGCGCGACGCTGGGCACGACCATGGCGGCCAAGGCGCGGGCCGACGGTTACACGCTGTTCATGGGGCAGGTGTCGTCGCACGGCATCGCTCCGGCGGTCTACAAGAACCTGCAGTACGATGCGGTCGCGGACTTCGCGCCGATCAAGCTGCTCATCACCATCCCCAACGTCATGGTGGTGAACAAGGAAAGCCCCTACCAGACGGCGGCAGAGTTCCTCGACGCGGCGAAGGCCGAAGGCAAGACCTTCGGGTCTTCGGGCGTCGGCAGCTCGATCCACCTGTCGGGCGAGATGTTCAAGTCGCGCACCGGGGCGAACATGACGCACGTGCCTTTCCGTGGCAGCGGCGAGGCGGTGCCCGCGCTGCTGGCGGGCGACGTCGACGTGATGTTCGACAACCTGCCGTCGGCCATGCCGCAGATCCAGTCCGGCGCCCTGCGCGCGCTGGCGGTGACGACGCCCTCGCGGTCCGACAAGCTGCAGGACGTGCCGACGCTGGATGAACTCGACATCCCGGAACTGGACGGTTTCGCGGCGCGCTCGTGGTTCGGCCTGCTGGCGCCTGCCGGCACCGACCCGGAGATCGTGGCAACGCTGTCCACGGCGCTGGACGAGGTCATTGCCAGCGAGTCCTTCGTCACCTTCGCCGACACGCGCGGCGCGCAGATCGAAGGCGGCAGCCCGGAGGAGTTCGCCAAGTTCATCGAGGACGAACTGTCGAGCTGGAAGACGGTCGTCGACGAGGCGGGCGTGACCGTCGAGTGACATGCCATACTGCAAAGGCGGCCCGGTCGGGTCGCCTTTGCGGACCTGATACGTCGGCCATAGGGAGGGGCGGACAATGAGCGACACGTCGCAGGGACCGGACGCCCGGAAAGGGCGCCGCCGGGAGATCATCTTTGCATCGCTGACACTGATCGCGGCCATCCTGTTCGCGGCGATCGTCATACCGGCAGGCGTGACGACGCCCGCGTCGGTCAAGCATCTGCCGCTGTCACCGGCATTCCTGCCGTATGTGCTGACCGCGGGGGTCGCGCTGTTCGCGCTGGTCCACCTGCTCGAGGCGGTGTTCGCCGCGCATATTCCCGACGAGGACGCGGCCGCCCCGAACGTGCACGCGCAGTGGAAGCCGCGGCTGCTGGCCCTCTGTTTGCTGCTGCTGATCTACCTGCTTGTGCCGGAGACTCTGGGGATGCTGTTGACCTCCATTGTCGTGACCATCGTGCTGATCGCGATGGGCGGGGAGCGCAGGCCCCTGATCCTGCTGGGTGTGGGCATAACGGTGCCCCTGCTGATCTACCTTTTCTTCGTGCATGTGGCGCAGGTGCCCATGCCCGCCGGCATCTTCGAAGACTGGATGTGACCCATGCTTGAGAACATCGCAACCGGGTTCCAGCTTTTCCTGACCTTCCAGAACCTGCTGGCCATCACCATCGGCGTCTGCCTCGGCGTGACGGTCGGGGCCATTCCCGGCCTGACCGCGACGATGGCCGTGGCGCTGGCGCTGCCCTTCACCTTCAACCTCGACCCGGTGACGGGCATCCTTCTGCTTGTGGGGGTCTACAAGGGCGGGGTCTTCGGCGGGTCGATCACCGCGATCCTGATCCGCGCGCCCGGCACGCCCGCCGCCGCCTGCACGCTGCTCGACGGCTACCCGCTGGCGCAGAAGGGGCAGGCGGGCAAGGCGATGAACATGGCGCTTTACGCGTCCTGCATCGCGGATTTCCTGTCGAACCTGTCGCTGATCTTCTTCGCGAGCCTGATTGCCGGGCTGGCGCTGGCCTTCGGCCCGCCGGAGTACTTCTGGCTGATCTGCTTCTCGCTGACGGTGGTGATCTCGATCTCCGGATCGTCGTTGACCAAGGGCCTGATTTCCGGCCTCCTGGGGCTGCTGACCTCGACCATCGGGCTCGACCTCGTCTACGGCACGCAGCGGTTCACCTTCGACAATTTCAACCTGATGGCAGGGGTCAGCTATATCCCGCTGCTGATCGGCCTCTTTGCGCTGCCCGAGGTCATCGACTTCTACATGCGCAAGATCGCCCCGCACACCATCAAGGCTGCCGACCGCAGCCGCGTCACGATGGAGGAGTTCAAGGGCAGCCTGCTGACGATCATCCGCGGCAGCTTCATCGGCGTCATCATCGGCACCATCCCCGGTGCCGGGGCGACGGCGGCGGCCTTCCTGTCCTACGGCGAGGCGCGGCGCACGTCGAAATCGCCAGAGACCTTCGGCAAGGGCAACATCGAGGGCGTGGCCGCCTCAGAATCCGGGAACAATGGCGTGGCCGGGGCGACGCTGATCCCGCTGCTGGCGCTCGGCATCCCGGGCGACGTGGTGACGGCGGTGATCCTCGGCGCCTTCATGCTGCAGGGGCTGACGCCGGGGCCGCTGATGTTCCAGGACAACATCACGATCATCTACGCGATCTTCATCGGCATCATGCTGAGCTCCATCGTGCTGTTCGGTTCCGGCAAGCTGGCGATCCGCTACTTTGCCAAGATCGCCGACATCCCGCGCCACATCCTCCTGCCGGTGGTCCTGCTGTTCTGCGTCTTCGGCAGCTACGCCGTGCAAAGCCAGATGTTCGACGTGGGCGTGATGCTGGCCTTCGGCGTGCTGGGCTACATCATGATGAAGATCAACATGGCGGCGGCGCCGTTCCTGATGGGCTTCATCCTCGGGCCGCTGTTCGAGGACAACCTGCGGCGCTCGTTCCTGATTTCCGAGGACATCGGCATCTTCTTCCGCAGCCCGATCTGCTGGATCTTCATCGCGATAACCGCATTCTCGCTGTTCGTGGGCGTGCGCCGGGAACTGCGCATGACACGCGCCAAACGCAGCGCCCTCCGCTCGGCGGAGGCGAAATGACAGGGAGCTCCTCCATGCAGCTGAAGGATCGCGTGGCCATCGTCATCGGCGCCGGTGCAATTGCCGAAGGGATCGGGATCGGCCGGGCCATCAGCATGGGTCTCGCGCGCGAGGGGGCCCTTGTCGTCTGCGCCGACGCCAACGAGGACGCGGCGGCGCAGACGGTCGACCTGATCCGCGAAGAGGGGTTCAACGCCGAGGCGGCGGTCGTCGACGTTCTGGACGACGCCAGCATCGTCCGTCTGGTGCAGGGCGTGGCCGACCGGCATGGCCGCATCGACATCCTCCACTGCAACGTGGGGCTGGGCAAAAGCGGGCCGTCCGGCCAGACCACGCCCGACGACTGGCGGCGGATCAGCGACGCCAACCTGACCTCGCTGCACGTCTCGGCGCAGGCAGTTCTGCCGCACATGCGCGCGCAGGGAAGGGGGGTCATCACCGTGACCTCCTCCATCGCCTCGATCCGCAACGTGGGTTACCCGCATCTGGCCTACTCCGCGACGAAGGCGGGCGCGAACCAGTTCGCGCGGGCGCTGGCGGTGGAACTGGCCCCCGAGAACATCCGCGTCAACGCGATCATCGCGGGGTTGATCGACACGCCGCGCATCGGCGTCACGCTGGCCAACAGCTATGGCGACAAGTCCGGGCAGGAGATGCGCGCGGCCCGTGCCCGGCAATGCCCGATGGGGCGGATGGGTTCGGCCTGGGACATCGCGGAGGCGGCGGTCTTCCTCGCCTCCGACAAGGCGGGCTACATCACCGGCACCGAGCTGATCGTCGACGGCGGGCTCTCCGCCAGCGTCCGGCAGGTGGTGGACGGCTGATGCGCACGCGGCAGAGATGACGGCGAGGGACGGGCTGAACCTCGTCGTGGCGCTGGGACTGCTGGTGGCGGCGACGGCGCAGATCGCCTTGCCCCTGCCGCTGCCCGGAGTGCCGGTCGCCCTGCTGCTGGCCGTCTTCGTCTTCGTGAACCGGCTGGAAGTGACACGCTCGGCCGCCGTGATCGGCGCAATCGTCGCCGTGCTGTTCGTCTGGTCGCTGGCGACGGGGATCCTGGGGCCCACCGGGGCGATGGCGCGGGTCACCTTCCTGTCGGTGCTGCTCATGTCGCTAAACATGCTCAGCCGCGCGGCGTCACGCTCCCCCGATGTGCGCGACGCGGCCGAGGTCGTGGCCAGCCGCCCGCGCGGGGCGCGCTACCTTTTCGTCACCGTGGGCACCCACGTCTTTTCGATCTTCCTGAATTTCGGGGCGGTCAGCGTCATTGCCGCGCTTCTTGCGCAGAGCCGAGAGACCCTCGTGCGGCAGAACGCGCTGAGGGACCTGACGCTGTCGATGATCCGCGGGTTCGGGGCTATGCCGATGTGGTCGCCTCTGGCGCTGTCGACCATTATCACCCTCTCGATCCTGCCGGAGGTGGGCTATTTCGAGGTGCTGCCCTTCGGCCTCGCCGCCGCCGCGTTCTACATGACCGCAGGCTACGTCATGTCGCGCAGGGGCGCCGCGCCGCAGCCGCCGTCCACGACGCGCGCCATGCCCGGACGCGCGGACCGCCGCGTGCTTGGCCGGGTGGTCCTGCGGGTCGGCCTGCTGGTCTGCGGCGCCATCGCGCTGCAGCAGGTCACCGCGCTGACCCTGCCCGAAGCGGTGCTGTTCGCCGTTCTGGCCTTTGCGCTGGGGTGGTGGGCGATGCAGTCCGGCGATCCCCGCCGTCCCGGCATCGCGCAGGAGGCCGCAGTCTCCGTCGCCACAACGGTCAACGAGATCGTCATCGTGGGCGGCGCGGGCTTCATCGGGGCGGTGATTTCCGAGGCGATCTCCCGCCAGACAGGGGGCCTGCCGGTGCCGCCCGATGCGGTTTTCCCGCTGGCCGTGGGGCTGATCCCCTTCGTGATGGTCGGGGCGGGCCTCGTTGCGGTCAATCCCATCGTGTCGACCAGCATCCTCCTGGGTGTGCTGCATCCGCTCGTGCCCGAAAGCATCCTTATCTGGATGGCCGTCGCGGCCAAGACGGGCTGGGGGATCACTGCCGCCGCCTCGCCCTTTACCGCGAACGTGCTGATCGCGGGCCGGGTGATGGGCCTGCCGGGCGGCGAACTGGTGCGGTCCGACAACCTCCGTCTGACGCTGCTGATGCTGGCGGTCACCAGCCTGTTCTGCGCCGCTGCAACTTATCTGTCCCTAGGAAGGTGAACACCATGCCAACCACAATGAACGCCGTTTTCGCCCGTGAGCCGGGTGGTCCCGAAGTGTTGGAACTGCGCGAAACGCCGATGCCCGAGCCGCGCGACGGCGAAGTGCTGATCCGGGTGGAGGCCGCCGGGGTGAACCGCCCCGATCTGCGCCAGCGCCTGGGCGGCTATCCCCCGCCGCCGGGCGTGAGCGAGGCGCTGGGGTTGGAGGTCGCAGGCGAGGTCGTGGAGGTTGGCGCTGGCGTGGAAGGCTACCGGCCCGGTGACAAGGTCTGCGCGCTGGTCGCTGGCGGCGGATACGCGGAATATTGTGTCGCCCCGGTGGAGCAGGTCCTGCCCTGGCCGAAGGGCCTTTCGGCGGTCGAGGCCGCCGCGCTGCCGGAGACGTATTTTACCGTCTGGACGAACCTGTTCCGCATCGGCGGTCTCCGGGAGGGGCAGACGGTCCTGATCCACGGCGGCGCCAGCGGGATCGGGACGACCGCCATCCAGCTTGCGCGAGCCTTCGGGGCGCGGGTCTTTGTCACCGCCGGGACGGAGGAGAAATGCGCCGCCTGTCTGGAGCTGGGCGCAGAGGCCGCGATCAACTACCGCACCTCGAAGTTCGAGGAGGAGATCGCGCGCCTGACGGAGGGGCGTGGCGTCGACGTGATCCTCGACATGATCTGCGCCGATTACCTCGCGCGCAACCTTGCCTCCCTCGCCATCGGCGGGCGGCTGGTCGTCATCGCCTTCCTCGGCGGCGGCAAGGCGGAGGTCGACGTCGAGGGCATGGTCCGCAAGCGGCAGACCCTGTGTGGCAGCACTCTGCGCCCGCAAACTCCTGCCGAGAAGGGCCTGATTGCCGCCGACCTGGCGCAGCACGTCTGGCCTCTGCTGGAAAGCGGCGCGGTGAAGCCGGTCATCCACCGGGTGTTCTCGCTTTCGGATGCCCCGGGCGCGCATCGCGAACTGGAGGCCGGGCAGCACTTCGGCAAGGTCGTCATGACGGTCTGATCGGCTGGACGCGGCGGCCGTCCGGTTGCCGCGTTCCGGGTGCCAGGATGGGTCTGTAATGGAGCCCGGACGCGGGACCGTTGCGCCCGTGTCTTCGGCACCTCGCGGCCGTCCGGGCGGATTTCGTGAAAAGCCGGTCCTGCCCGCTTGATTTCCCGAAACGCGACAGTGAAAATGGAATGCCATTTTTTGTCAGTGTATCGGATCGTCTGATGGTCGAGGAAATCGAGGGCACACGCGCGACGGACGCGCCCACGGCGACGGCGCAATGGGTGGCCGACATCCTGCGCGACAGGATCGTCAAGGGCGTCTACCCGCCGGGATCGCGCATCGTGGAGCGCAAGATCTCTGCCGAACTCGACGTGTCGCGCACGCCGGTGCGCGAGGCGTTGAAGCTGATCGACGCCGACGGCCTTATCGCAATTTCCCGCAACAAGGGCGCGCAGGTTCTGCAGTACGGCGCCGCCGAGGCGCTGGAACTGTTCGACGTGATCGCCTCGCTGGAAAGCCTCGCGGCGGAGAGGCTGGCCGAGACCATCGACGAGGAGGCGCTGGACACGCTCGAAGAGATGCACGACCGGATGCTGACCTACCACAAGATCGGCAACCACGCGGATTACTTCGACACGAACTCCGAGATCCACGATTTCATCGTGGAGCGTTGCGGTAATGGTATCGTGTTCGAGACGCACCGCAGGCTGATGGCGCGGGCGCGGCGCGGGCGGTTCCTGGCGATCATGAAGCCCGAGCGCCTGACAGAGGCCGTGTCGGAGCACGAGGTGCTGATGCAGGCCATGCGGCAGCGGGACCCGGAGCACGCGGCGCGGATCTGGCGACAGCACCTGCTGCACACCGGCCAGACCGTCGCCGCGCTTCTCTGACCATTCAGGCGGCTGCGGCCCGGGCCCAGAGCCCGTCCGACACGCGCTGCGCCTCTGCCACCACCTCGGCTGCGTCGACACGGGTCGGTCTGCGGTCGCGCACCAGCCAGTCGCCCTGCACCATGACGTCCGTCACGTTGCCGGCAGAGCCGGAGTGCACGAGGACGCCGACGCCATCGATGACCGGGCGCAGGTTGGGCGCAAGCGGATCGAGCAGGACCAGATCGGCGGGGTCGCCGACCCGCAGGCGCCCGGTGGCCGCGTGGCCCTTCAGCGCGTCCGCCCCGCCGGAGGTGGCCCAGCTGAAGACCTCTGCGGCGTCGAGGTCGAAGGACATGCCCGCGCGCCAGCGTGCCGTTGCGATGGCCATGCGCATCGCCTCGAACATGTCGGCGGATTTCGTGTCGGTGCAGAGCGTGATGGTGGCCCCCGCGTCGCGCAACGCCTTGATCGGCGCGGCAGCCCCGAAGCTGGCGTTGCCTATGGGGGCATGGGTCACGACACCGCCCGCCGCGCCGAAGCGGGCGATGTCGCTGTCGGACATGAAGATGCAATGCGCGGCGATCAGGTCAGGCGAGAGCAGCCCCACGTCGTCCAGGAATTCGGTCGGGGTCATGCCTTCTCGGGCGAGGAGCTGATCCACCTCCATCTGCGACTGGCTGAGGTGGGTGTGCACCTGTTTGCCGGTGCGGTCGGCAAGGGCGCGGAACTCCGTGAACATGTCGCGGGAGCAGCTGTCCGGGGCGTGCGGCGCGAGGATGGTGCCGATCCGCTCGTGCCCGTCCCACTTCGCCACGAGGTCTAGTGCGGCGCGCAGGGTTTCTTCGCCCAGGGCAGGGGCGCGTTCGAAGCGGCCCTCGGCCAGGGCGGCGGTGTCCATGTCCATGACGCGGCCGCCGACCATGGCGCGCAGGCCCATCTCGTCTGCGGCGCGGGCCAGCGCCTCCGGGCAGCGGTAGTAGTCGACGATGGTTGTGGCCCCGGCCATCAGCATTTCCAGAACGCCCAGCCGGGCAAGTGCGAGCGTCTCTTCCTCTGACAGCCAGTGCCCCTGCGGGACGCCGGGGATGTAGGCGGGGGCAAATCCCCTGTCCTCGACCATGCCGCGCACGATCGTCAGGGGCGAATGGTTGTGGCTGTTGACGAAGCCGGGCAGGCACAGTGCGCCCTTGGCGTCGGTGACCTCTGCGCCCTCGGGCGTGGCAAGACCTTGGCCGATCTCTGCCACGAATCCGTCGTCGCCGATGACGATCTCCGCGTCCTTCAGGACCGGTGCGCCGGGTGAGACGATCGTGACGTTTCTCAAATGGGATGCCATTTTGATTTTCCTTTAGCCTACGAGTTGGGCGTCACCGCCGGAGAGGGCGTAAAATTTGACGTCTTTATGTTTCCGAGCCGCCGATAGCGGGTGGAGCCTCGCATCTGGCCCTCAGAATCGAGCTAAGACAAATGGCATTCCATTTTCAAGTCGGCAGAAGAACCGGCGTTTCAGACACCGAAATGGTCTCATGACCCGAACAGAGAGGAACGTCATGACACAGATTCAGAAAGCCGGACTCACGCGCCGCACCCTGCTGCGCACCTCCGCCATGGCCGCCGTCGGCACGCTGGCGGCCCCCTCCATCCTGCGCGCCCAGTCGAGCGAGATCGTCATCGGCTGCGCCGGCTCGCACACCGCCTGGATGGAAGAGATCGTCGCACCGCACATGAAGGAAACGATCGGCGCCGACATCCTGTTCGAGGGCACGAAGTCGTCCGTGAACCTCGAAAAGATGGCGTCCAACAAGGATGCGCCGTACCTTTCGGTCGTGCAGATGGACGACCCGGTGATGATCCAGGCGGTCGAGGCCGACCTGCTGACCCCGATCACCGCTGACGCCGTGCCGAACATGACCGACCTGCGCGCCGACGCGGTGCATATGGACGGCATGTGGTGCAACTACGTCCAGCCCTGGGCGGGCGTGGCCTACAATACCGATTTCGCCGAGGGCGTGCCGTCGTGGGAGGCGCTCTGGGCGCCGGAGAATGCGGGGCAGGTCATCATCCCGTCACTGCAGAACACCGAAGGCATGTGGACCATGTTCGTCGCCGCGATGCTGGGATCGGGCAAGCCGTTCTCGGAGGCGCAATACGAGGTCGACGCGGCCTTTGCCAAGCTGGAAGAACTGAAGCCGAACCTGCTGTCGGTCTACACGACCATGTCTCAGGCCTTCAACCTGCTGGAGCAGGGCGAGATTTCCATGCTGGCGGGCAACTTCTCGTCCTACACGCTGCCGCGCAAGGCAGAGGGCGTGCCGGTCGACCTGGCCGCGCCGAAGGAAGGCATCTTTGCCATGCCGTCGGGCATCTGCCTCGTGAAGGGCGGGCCGAACCCGGAACTGGCGCAGGCCTACGTCAACGAGATGCTGGGCGAGACCATGCAGGCGGCGATTGCCGATTTCGCTTCGTCGGTCCCTGCGAACACCACCGTCACCGCGGGCGCCGTCATCCCCGAGGGCGTTGAGATCTACTCCCCTGACTGGGCCTTCGTCGCCGAGAACCGCCGCGCGTGGATCGAACGCTTCGACAAGCTCATGGCGCTCTGAGGCGGACTGCGGACATGGCTCTGGATCAAGGCAAACCGGTTTCCCGTTACCTCGACGTCGTGGGCGTGGAAAAATCGTTCAAAGGCACACGGGTCATGTCCGACATGAATTTCCGGGTGAACCGGGGGGAGCTTGTGTCTCTCCTCGGTCCCTCGGGCTGTGGCAAGTCCACGCTGCTGCGCATCGTCGCCGGCCTTCTGGAGGCGGACGAGGGATCGGTGGTGCTGGACGGCCGCGACATCACGCGGTTCCCTGCACACAAGCGCAACGTGTCGGTCGTCTTCCAGAACTACGCGCTGTTCCCGCACCTGACCGTGGCCGAGAATGTGGCCTTCGGGCTGCGCGCGCGGGGCATGGCAAAGGGCGCCACGGGTGCGCCCGTGGCGGAGGCGCTGTCGCTGGTGCGCATGACGGAATTTGCCGACCGGCCCATCGCGGCGCTGTCGGGCGGCCAGCAGCAACGGGTCGCCGTGGCGCGCGCGCTGGTGGTCGGGCCGGATCTGCTCCTGCTGGACGAGCCGTTCTCGGCCCTCGACCGCAAGCTGCGCGAGACGATGCAGGTCGAACTGAAATCCCTGCTTCTGGATCGCGGCATCACCGCCATCTTCGTGACCCACGACCAGGAAGAGGCGATGGGCGTCTCCGACCGGATCGCGGTGATGAACGCCGGCCGGATCGAGCAGTTCGCCGATCCCTCGACGCTTTACGCGCGGCCCACGTCGCCCTTCGTGATGGACTTCGTCGGCCTCTCCACGCGGATCACCGGCACGGTGGCCGAGCAAGCCGGAGGAACGATCACCGTCGATACGCCCTATGGCAAGCTGCGCGCCAAGAGCGACGCCGCCGTCGGCACCCGGGTCCTGCTGGGCGTCCGGCCCGAGCTGATCTCTGTCGGCGCGGGAGAGAACACCATCACCGCTAGACTGGTCGACGTCATGGTGCTGGGCTCGAAGACCGTGTTGCACGGGGCGGCGCAGGAGGACGACCGGGTGCTGTGCGAATTGCCCGGTATCCGCAGCGGCCTGACCCGCGGACAGGAGGTCACGCTGGGTTGGGGCGTGGAGGACACGCTGGCCTACGAGGTCGCGGCATGACCTCTCGCGTCGACCGCATCGCGCTTCTCGCCGTGCCGGGGCTGGCTTACCTCGCGGTGATCTACGCGCTGCCGCTGCTGATGCTGCTCGCCAAGTCGGTGCAGACGGCCGAGGGGTTTTCGCTGTCGGAATACCGCGCCTTCTTTGCCGACGAGTACAACCTTCGTGTCCTCTGGCGGACGTTGCGGGTCGCGGCGCTGACGACCTTGCTGGCGCTTTTCATCGCCTATCCCACCGCCTTCGTCATGAGCCGCGCCAAGGGGCCTTGGCTGACCGTTTTCCTCGTGGCGATGGTGCTGCCCATGTCGCTGGGCGTGGTGGTAAAGGCCTTCGCCTGGTCGATCCTGTTCCGCGCCAACGGCTTCATCAACACGACGCTGCAATGGATCGGCCTGACGGAAAAGCCGGTGCGGATGCTGTTCACCGAAACCGCGCTGGTGATCGGTGCCGCGAACGTCTTCCTGCCCTTCATGGTGCTGCCGATCTACGCCGTGGTGCGCCAGCTTGACCGCGGACTGCCGGAGGCGGCGGCCTCGCTTGGCGCCGGGCCGTTCTTCCGGTTCTTCCACGTCACGCTGCCGCTGACCCTGCCGGGCGTGGTGGCGGGGTCGGCCTTCACCTTCTCCATGGCCATCTCGATGTACGTGATCCCCTCGCTGATCGTGGGTGAGCGCCAGCAGACCCTGTCGATGCTGATCGCCCGCAGCTTCCTCTACCTGCGCAACGAGCCGTTGGGGTCGACCATATCCGCCGTGCTGCTGGCCATCGCGATCTTCGTGGTCGTGTTCTCGAGCTGGCTGGCCCGACGCCTCGGAGCGCGCCAATGACCCAGACCGACCGCATCTTCCGTGTCCTGAGCTGGATCATCGCCCTCGCTTGCGTCGTCTTCCTGATGCTGCCGATCTTCATCACCGTGGCCGCGTCCTTCTCGGCCTCGCCGGTCTACACGCTGCCGCCGCCGCAATGGTCGCTGCGCTGGTACGCCTCGCTGGAACGGCGCTCGGGCCTTTGGGATGCGGTG
Source organism: Sagittula sp. (assembly GCF_052825245.1). Classification (NCBI taxonomy): domain Bacteria; kingdom Pseudomonadati; phylum Pseudomonadota; class Alphaproteobacteria; order Rhodobacterales; family Roseobacteraceae; genus Sagittula; species Sagittula sp. The sequence goes on along the minus strand of NZ_JBRBWD010000060.1, from coordinate 82,273 downwards.
GTGCTGTCGCTGAACCTGGCCTTCGTGTCGACGCTGATCTCGCTGGTGCTGGGCACGCTTGCCTCCATCGCTGTGACGCGCGGCAACTTCCGCGGGCGGGAGGCGATTGCCACCTTCGCCGTCTCGCCGCTGATGATGCCGGGGCTGGTGGTGGGTGTCGCGCTCCTGCAGTTCTTCCGCGAGATCGGGCTGCGCGACGCCTATGTCTCGCTGCTGCTGGGGCATATCGTCATCACCTTGCCCTTCGTGATGCGCACGCTGCTGGCGTCGATGGCGCAATTCGATTTCTCGATGATCGACGCGGCGCGGACGCTGGGGCTGAGTTATCCGAAGGCGATCCTGAAGGTGCTGGTGCCGAACCTTGCGCCGGCCTACCTGACCTCGGGCCTCTTCGCCTTCCTCGCGTCGATGGACAACTACCCGATCTCGATCTTCCTGACCGATGCGCGCAACAAGACGTTGCCGATCAAGATGCTGCAATACCTCGAGGAACAGCCCGATCCGTCGCTGGCGGCCATGTCTTCGGGGCTGATCCTGCTGGCGATCCTTGTGCTGGTCTTCGGCGCGCGCACGGTCGGCCTGAACCGCATGATCCAGGGGTGAGGACATGAACGACCGACGCGATTTCAAAGGCTACTTCGGCGCCGAGCCCGCGCCCTGCTGGCCAGATGCCGCGCGGCTTGCGGTGTCCTTCGTGGTGAACGTGGAAGAGGGGGCGGAGCTGTCCATCGGCGACGGCGACCCGCGCAACGAAAGTGTCTACGAGATCCGCGAGGAGGTGGAGGGCGCACCCGATCCGTGCATGGAGACGCACTTCGCCTACGGCACGCGGCAGGGTTATGCGCGCATCGCAGGCGCCTTCGACCGCTACGGGGTTAAGGCGACCTTTTCGACCTGCGGCCGGGTGGCGGAACGCAGCCCCTGGCTGATGCAGGACATCGTGGCGCGCGGGCACGAGGTGTCCTGTCACGGCTGGCTCTGGCAGCGGCACGCGCACATGACAAGGGCAGAGGAAGAGGCGGATATCGAGCGCACCCATGCCGCGATCAAGGCGGCCTGCGGCGTGGCGCCGGTGGGCTGGCACACGCGCTCTGCGCCTTCGGTCAACACGCGCGACATTCTGATCGCGCGTGGCGATTTCCTTTATGACAGCGACGTTTACGACGACGACATCCCGCGGATGACCGGTGGTCACGTGATCCTGCCCTATGCCTTCGACACAAACGACATGCGGTTTTCGCCCGGTGGCGGCTTCGTCCAGGCGCGGGATTTCAGCGAGTACGTGATCGGCGCGTTCGACCGGCTGTATGCCGAGGGTGGGAAGGCGGCGCGCATGATGTCCATCGGCCTGCACCTGCGCCTGATCGGGCGGCCGGGCCGGATCGGAGGGCTGGAGGACGTGCTGGCCCATATCGCGGCGCAGGACGACGTCTGGATCGCCCCGCGGCGCGAGATCGCGGCCTGCTGGGCCGGGGCGCAGAAGGGCGCGGCATGAATCCCATGGACCTCTCCGCCGCGGAACTTGCCGCGCGTGTCCGTTCAGGCGAGATGACCCCGGCGCAGGTGGCCGTGGCTGCGCGGGCGCGCGTGGCGGAGCGCAATCCGGCGCTGAACGCGATGACGGCCCTGAACCCCGCGCTGGAGGATGAGGCGGCGGATGTGGCCGCGCGTCTCGCCGCCGGAGAGGACCTGCCGCTTGCGGGCGTGCCGGTGGTCATCAAGGACAACATCTGGGTCAGGGGACTGCCGGTCACGCAAGGGTCCCGCCTGTTCGCGGATTTCGTCGCCCCGGAGGACGCGCAGGCCGTACTGAGGCTGCGCGCGGCGGGGGCCATGATCCTCGGCATCGCGACCTGTTCGGAGTTTGCCTGCAAGGGCGTGACCAACACGCCGCTACACGGCAAGACCCGCAACCCGGTGGACCCGGACCTCACCACGGGCGGATCGTCTGGCGGGCCGGTGGCTGCGGTGGCGGCGGGCATGGCGCCGCTGGCGCTCGGCACGGATGCGGGCGGATCGTCCCGGCGTCCCCCGGCGCACACCGGCCTTTACGGCTTCAAGCCGACGCAGGACATCGTGCCTTACGGGCCCGGCTTCGAGGAGCCGGTGGACGGCATCTCGGTCATCTGCCCGATTGCGCGGACGCTGGAGGACATCGCGCTTGCCATGTCCGTTCTGGGCGATCTGCCCCCCGGCACGCCCATCCCCGGCCCCTATGCGTGGAGCGCGGATTTCGGCCTTGGCCAGCGCCTCGACGCGGACGTCACCGCCGCCTTCGACACGGTTGTCAGGTGCCTTGAAACGCAAGGGTTCGGGATGACCGAGGCGGCGCCGGAGTGGCAGGGGCTGAACGGCGGTTCCGTCATGGCCTTGCAGCACGCCGGTCTTGCGCGGTTGTTCGGTGCGGCCTGGCAGGAGGACCCGGCCATCTTCGACCCGGACCTTGCCGTGCAGATCGAGACCGGACTGGGACTGGAAGACGCGGGAGTTGCCGAGGCGAAAAGCGCATCGGCCCGCATGGGCGCGATCCTGAACGGCTTTCTCGGCCGCTTCGGCTTGGTTGTGGTGCCGACGACGCCATGTCCCGCCTGGCCCGTCGATCAACTGGCCCCGCAGGAGATCGGCGGACAGCCCTGTGCGCCGCGGGATCATGCGGCATTTACTCCGCAGGCCAACCACGCGGGCTGTCCCGCGCTGACGATCCCCTTTGCCCGTACACACGTGGGCCTGCCCATCGGGCTTCAGATCATTGCCGCGCGGGGGCGCGACGCCGACCTCCTTGCGACCGCACGGACCATCACGGCCGCCTTGGCCCCGAAAGAGCACGAAAGGGCCACCTGATGCGCATTCTGCTGGTCAATCCCAACATGACACAGGCCATGACGGACACCATGTCCGACATCGCCCGCAACCTTGCCGGCGACCGGGCAGAGATCGTGCCGCTGACGGCGACGACCGGGTTCCCCTACATCGCTTCGCGGGCGGAGGCGCAGGTCGCAGGCGGCATCGCGCTGGGTATGATCGCCGAGCACATCGAGGACGTCGATGCGGTGGTGATCGCAGCCTTTGGCGACCCGGGGCTTGCTGGTGCGCGTGAGGTGTTCGACGTGCCCGTCGTGGGCATGGCGGAGGCCGCCGTGCTGACCGCCGCCATGCTGGGCGAGCGGCTGTCCATCGTCACCTTTTCCCCGGTGATGCGGCGCTGGTACACCGACTGCGTTCACGCGACCGGGCTGGGCGCGCGCTTCGCTGGGGTGCGCACTCCGGATGCCCATGGCGACGACGTGGCCAATGCCGCGCGGGACATGCGCGCCGAACTGGTGGCCTTGGCGCGGCGCGCCGTGGCCGAGGACGGTGCCGACGTGGTCATCCTTGGCGGCGCGCCGTTGGCCGGGCTTGCGCCGGAGGTCGCCTCGGAGATCCCGGGCATCGTCATCGATCCCATCGCCGCCGCCGTGGCGCAGGCCATGACGCTGGCCTCCCTGCGCCTGCGTCTTGAGGGCAGGGCGTGCAAGCCGGTCGCCAAGGGGTCTGTCGGGCTGCCGCCCGCGCTGTCGCGTGTGATCGCGCATGAGGCGGCGGGGTAGAGGGTGCAAGGCGCGGAGGTAACTATGACGATTGCCGTCATCCGTAAGGGCCGCCGGGTCGTGTCCCGTCGAAAGGCTTGCACAGGCGGTCAGCGGTTGAAGATCTCTTCGAGGCTGGGCCGCTCCGCGTGGACGGGTTCGAGGTCGAGGGTCGCCGCGATGCCGTCGATATGCGCCTTGATCACCGCGTCGAGCCGGTCGGTGTCGCCTCCGGTCAGCGCCTCCACGATCTCGGCGTGTTCGTCATGAGAGCAGCTGCCCTGGTCGGGGATCTCGTAAAGCTGGATAATCAGCGATTCACGCGCGATCAGGTCGGCGAGATAGCGGCCCAGGATGGTGTTGCCGGAGATCTGGGCGAGCAGCAGATGAAACTCTCCGGACAGGGCGATCATGCGTTGCCGGTCGCCGCTGGCGTGGGCCGCCTTCTCCTTCTCGATGTGCGCGCGCAGCCGTCCCGTCGCCGTGGTGTCGATGCGCGCCGCGGCCTCGTGGGCGATGGCGCGTTCGATGCAGTGGCGGGCGACGAAGAGGTCGGCGGCGTCCTTCACCGTCGGCTGCGCGACAGAGGCGCCGCGGTTGGGCTGATGATCCACCAGGCCGTCGAAGGCCAAGCGCGCCAGCACCTTGCGGATCGTGCCGCGGGTGGTGTCGAAGATCCGGCACAACTCCACCTCGCGCAGCCGCTGGCCGGGCAAGAGCTGCCTGTCGCCGATGGCGGTGCGGATTCGTTCGTAGACTTCTGTCTCTGCGACGTTGAGGCGGGCCAATTGCGATCTCGTGTGGCTGTGACGCGTGAATCTTAGGCACTGGCCGGGAGGCACGCAATCCTGCCCTGTTCGGGCCCGAAAACGGGGTGTGTCAGTTAGGTATATGAAAATGCGTGAAAATATCCAGTTCCGCATCCACCTTCACCGGCTTGGCGCAAAAATTGCGCACAAAATAAATTTGAATTGTTAACAATCCTGCCCCTTGATTGAGCGGTCGGCGCCGTAACCGTTCTGATGTCTGAGCGGGCGCCACGGATTTCACCTCTGCAACAGGAGCTCCCTGCCATGCCTCGTCTTTCCCGTGTCTCGATTCTCTCGCTGGCGGCTGCTGCCGGTCTGGCCCTGACGGCCCCCGCCGAAGCCCAGTCCCTGCGCTGGCTGACCCAAAGCCAGGAAAGCGCCGCGCAATACCCCGCCGAGATCGCCGCCATCGAAGCTGCCGGTGAGGCGGGCTTCGAGGTCACCCGGAACGAATTCCAGGTGCTGGGCGTGAACCTTGCCGATGCGCTGCGGCTGGTGGGCTCGGGCGCCTTCGACCTTGCCACGGTGCAGGTGGGCAGTGCCGCGAAGGACGATCCGTTCCTCGAAGGCATCGACCTGATCGGCGTCTCGACCGACATGGAGGACCTGAAAGGCGCGGTCGATGCCTACCGCGAGGCCTTCAACGCCCGCCTGGGCGAGAAATTCGGCGCCAAGGCCATGGCGATCTGGCCGTTCGGCCCGCAGGTCTTCCTGTGCAACGCCGACATGTCCACGCTGGGCGATCTGGACGGGCTGAAGGTGCGGTCCTTCACCGCCTCGATGTCGATGCTGCTGGAAGAGCTGGGCGCGACGCCCGTGACCCTGTCCTTCCCCGAGGTCTATCCGGCCCTGCAGCGCGGCGTCGCTTCCTGCGGCGTGACCTCGCCCACCTCGTCCAACACCGGCAAGTGGCCGGAGGTGACGACGCACCTTTACCCGCTGTCGGTGTCCGGGTCGGTGCAGGCGCATGTGGTCAACCTCGACTGGCTGAACGGCCTCGACGACGACAAGCGCGCGGCCTTCGAGACGGTCATGGCCGATCTGGAGGCGGCGCTTTGGGAGCTGGCGATCACCACCAACGGCACGGCGCAGGCGTGTTCCACCGGCGGCGAGTGCCCGGAAGGGATCTACACATCCTACGACATGACGCTGGTGCCGGTTTCGGACGAGGACAAGGCGAAGGTGGCCGAGATTTCCGCCACGAAGATCCTGCCGGAGTGGGGCGCGCGGTGCGAAGCCTCCTATGAAGGCTGCGTGGACCTGTGGAACGAGACCGTGGGCGCGGCGCGCGGCCTGACCATCTCGCTCGATACGCAGTAAACGGATCATGCTCCGGACGCTGGGCGTTGCCCGGGGACTGGCCTTCGCACTCGCGCTTGTCGCGGGTGCGTCGGTCCTCGTCCTCGCGGTGCTGATCTTCATCGACATCATCGGGCGGGACGTCTTCGGCGTCTCGATCCAGGGCACGGATGAACTGGGCGGCTACGTGCTGGCTTTCGTCGGCTCGCTCGGCCTGTCCCTGACGCTGCTGAACCGGGGGCATCCGAAGATCGACATCTTCCTGCGGATGTTCCCGCCTGGCCTGCGCGCCGCGCTGCATGTGCTGGCGCAGGCCACCATCGCGGCGCTTGGCCTGTTCATGACGTGGCACGCCTGGGGCGAGCTGTCTGAGACGATGCGCTTCGGCGCGGTCACGAACACGCCGCTGCAGACGCCGCTCTGGGTGCCGCAGGCGATCTGGGTGGCGGGGACGGCGATCTTCGCGCTGGTCGCCTGCCTGACCACTGCGCATGGGCTCTGGCTGCTGCGGACCGATCCCCGCGCCGTCGAGGCACGCTATGGCCCGCCCACCGTCGACGAGGAAGTCGGCCACTATATCGACCACACCGGGGAGAGCGACGATGCTCGGAATTGAAGGCGCGGCCATCGGCTTCGGCCTGCTGCTGTTCCTGCTGTTCATCGGACAGCACATTGCGACGGCGCTGTTCATCGTGGCGCTGACCGGCGCGTGGCTGTTCTTCGGGGACGCGATGCTGCGGCCTTTCGGGACGATGATGTGGGGCACGCTGAACAACTTCCTGCTGGTCGCCATTCCGCTGTTCGTGCTGATGGGAGAGATCCTTGTCCGGGGCGGCGTGACCGAACGGATGTACCGCGCGCTGGCCGACTGGACACGGCCGCTGCCCGGGGGGCTCTTGCACACCAACATCGCCGCCTCGACGGTCTTTGCCGCGATCTCGGGCTCGTCCGTGGCCACGGCGGCGACCATCGGAACGGTGGCCTTCCCGACCTTCCGCCGGCAGAACTATTCCGAAGCCTGGGTGGCCGGCAGCGTGGCATCGGGCGCGACGCTGGGCATTCTCATCCCGCCCTCGATCAACCTGATCATTTACGGCGCGATCACCAACACCTCCATCGGGGCGCTGTTCCTTGCAGGCATCCTGCCGGGCATCGTGCTGGCGCTGGCCTTCATGGGCGTGATCATCGTGGCGAGCCTCCTGAACCCCGCCGTCGCCGGACGGCCCGAGCGCATGGCCCCCTGGCCCGAGCGTCGCAAGCGGCTGGGCGACCTCCTGCCGCCGCTGGCGATCTTCGTGCTGGTGATGGGGTCGATCTACCTCGGCTTCGCCACCCCGACCGAGGCCGCGGGCGTGGGTGTCGTGGGCGCGCTGATTCTCACGGGCGCCTACCGCTCCCTCACCTGGCCGATGCTGCGCGAGGCGATGTTGTCGACCGTGACGACCACGGCGATGACGCTGCTGATCCTCGTGGCGGCCTTCTACCTGAACTTCATCCTCGGGGTGCTGGGCGTCCCTGCGCAGGTCTCGGCCTTCGTCTCGGGGCTGGAGGTCGGCCCGGTCACGATGCTGATGCTGCTGGTGGTGCTCTACCTGATCCTCGGCTGCTTCCTCGACGCGCTGGCGATGATGATCGCGACGATACCGATCGTCCTGCCGGTGGTCACGCACCTTGGCTATGACAGCGTGTGGTTCGGCATCTTCCTCGTGATGATGTGCGAACTGGCGTTGATCACGCCGCCCGTGGGCATGAACCTCTACGTCACGCAAAGCGTGCGCGGACGGGGGCAGGTCGGCACGGTCATCCTCGGCGTGCTGCCGTTTCTCGCCTGCATCCTCGCGGTCGTGGCACTGATCGCGATCTTCCCGGGGCTGTTGTGATGCGGCTGCTGGCGCTGAACCCGAACACCTCGGCCGAGGTGACCGAGGCCTTCGTGGCCGAAGCCCTGCGCATCGCGCCGCCCGGCGTCTCGGTCGAGGGCGTCACGGGCGGCTTTGGCGCGCGCATCGTGACGACGGAGGCAGAGAACCTGATCGCCGCCCATGCAGCGCTGGAACTCGCCGCCCGACATGCGGAGGGGGTTGACGGGATGATCCTCGCCATCTCCTTCGACACGGCCCTGCGCGCCCTTTCGGAGTTGCTGCCGGTGCCGGTCACTGGGCTGACGGAAGCGGCGCTGGCCGCAGCAGGGGACGCGCCGGTCGGCGTGGTGATCTTCGGCGCGTCAAGCCTGCCGCTCTACCAGCATCTTCTCGACGGCTACGGATACGCGCCTGTCGCATGGGAGGTGATCGAGTTCGCCACCCGGGCGGAGTACCTGATCGCCGAAGCACGGGACGAGGCGGTCTTGGCGGCCGTGGAGCGGCTGGCGGAGGCCGGGGCCGGTGCGGCGGTCATACTCGGCGCGGCCATCGTCGGCATGGCCGCGCGCCTCGCGCCGCGCGTCGCCATTCCGGTCAGCGACGGGGCGGCGGCGGTGGCGCTCAGCGTCGAGCGTGTCGCAAAGGGCGCAGCGTTGCCCACTCGCCCGACACCCATTGCCGAAACCATAGGCCTTTCCCCGGCCCTGACCCGGCTGATCGCCGGAGACGTCCCGTCATGACCAGCACGCTGTTCCGGAACGTGCACTTGCTCGACCGCGAGAGCGACGACGGGATGACCGCGGCGACGGCCCTTCTGGTGACCGATGGCCGGATCGTCGGTTCCGGCGACGCCTTGACCGTGCCACCCGGCGCGACGGTCATCGACGGCAAGGGCGACCTGCTGATGCCCGGTCTGGTCAACGCGCATTTCCATTCGTCCGTGAACCACATGAAGGGGCGTCTGCCCTGCCTGCCGCTCGAACTCTTCATGCTCTACGAGAGCCCGGCGCTGGAGACGCTGCGCCCGACGCCCCGGCAGGCCTATTTGCGCACCATGCTCGGCTGTATCGAGATGCTGCGCGGCGGGACGACGGCGGTGATGGACGACTGCTTCTTCGTCCCCGAACCCACGCCCGAAATCATCGATGCCGTGGCGCAGGCCTATGCCGACAGTGGCATCCGCGCGACGCTGGCCCTGGACGAGCCCGAACTGTCGGAGCTGGAAAAGCTGCCCTTCCTCGACGAACTGGCACCCGCGCACCTGCGTCCGCAACTGGCGCGCCGTCCGAAGCTGGGCGCGCAGGACCTGCTGGCGCTTTACGACCACCTGATCGGGCGCTGGCACGGGGCAGAAGAGGGGCGCATCAGTGCTGCGGTCTCCTGCTCGGCGCCGCAGCGTGTCAGCCCGGACTATTTCGCCGCACTCGACGCTTTGAGCCGCCAGCACGATCTGCCGGTCTTTGCCCACATGCTGGAGACAAAGCTGCAGCGCGTCCTCGGCCACGAAAAGTTCGGCGGACGGTCCCTTGTGCGATACACGCATGACTTGGGCCTCCTGTCCGACCGGATGCAGGTGATCCATGCGATCTGGGTCGACGGCGCGGACCTCGACCTGATCGCGGCGGCGGGGGCGAAGGTGGCGCACAACCCGATCAGCAACCTGCGGCTCGGCTCCGGCGTGATGCCCCTGCGCGAGATGCTGGACCGCGGAATTTCCGTTTCGCTCGGCGTGGACGAGGCCATCGCCGACGACGCGGTGAACATGTGGTCGGTGATGAAGACCGCAGGGATGATCCATACCCTGTCCGGCGACGATCCGGACCGCTGGCCCACGGCGCGCGAGGTGCTGCACGCGGCGACGGTCGGCGGCGGAGAGGTCATGCGCCGTCCCGGCCTTGGCACACTTGACGCGGGCGCACCGGCGGACCTGATCCTCGTCGACCTTTCGTCGCTGGCCTTCCTGCCGATGAACGACATCATCCGCCAGCTTGTCCATGTGGAGAACGGCAGCTCGGTGCGGCTGACCATGGTGGCGGGCCGCGTTGTGGCGGAAGGCGGGTGCGTCACGTCGGTGGACGAGGCTGCGCTGCTGGCCGAGGCGCGCGAGGTCTTCGGCGGGATGGCTCCGATCCTGCGCCGTGCTGCGGATGAAGTGTCTGATCTGCTGCCGGTCTATCGCGCGATGCACGACCGCGCGGCTCTGCGCGATGTCGGCATGACCCGCAAGCTGACAAGGGGACTGGCATGACCCTGCCGTGGTCCTATTCCGCGCTTCCTGCGCGCCACGCAGGCACATGGCCCAACGGCGCGCAGGTCGCGCTCTGGGTGGCGGTAGGGGTCGAGAGCTACCGGCCCGACGATGGCATGACGGAGGATATCCTGCCGCGTGGTGCCGCGCCCGACCTCGTGAACACAGCCTGGCGGGATTACGGCAACCGGGCAGGGGCGTTTCGCCTGTTCGACCGGCTGGCCGCCGTGGGCATCCGCCCGGCGGTGCTTCTGAACACCGATGTCTATGACGAGGCGCCCGAGGTCCTGACCGCCGCCCGCGCCGCGGGGGCCGAGATCGTGGGCCACGGGCGCTCCAACTCCGACAGCCTGACGGCGCTGCCCGAAGGGGCTGAGGCGGGCTATGTCGCCGGGGTCCTTTCGCGTATCGCCGCGGAAGAGGGGGCCGCGCCCGGCGGCTGGTCCTCGCCCTGGCTGGCGCATACGCCGACCTCGCTGGCCAGCCTTCAGGGCGCGGGCTACCGATACCTGCTGGACCTGCGGCTGGACGACCAGCCGGTATGGCTTAGGGCCGGGGCGGGGCGCCTGCTGAGCATCCCCTACGCCGCGGAACTGAACGACAGCACCACCATGATCGGCCGCCAGGCGGACGCGCGCAGCTTTGCCGCCATGATCCGGGACGAGGCGGCGGAACTGCTGGCATCGAAGCACCCGGTTGTGATGAGCGTCGTGCTGCACAGCTTCATATCCGGCCAGCCGTGGCGGCTGCGGCCCGTGGCCCAGGCGCTGGCCGAGGTGGCGGGGACGGACGGCGTCTGGTGTGCCACCCCGTCCGAGATCTACGACGCGGTCCTCGCGGATCCGGCGCTGGCGGTCGGGTGATCCATGCGCATCCTCTTTGCCAACCCCAACACGTCGGAGGCCATGGCCGGGGTCATGGCGGCTGAGGCCCGGCGCATCGCCGCGCCAGATACGGTGATCGACGTGTGCTCGGCCCCCTTCGGATCGGCTTATATCGCCACCCGGGGGGAGGCGGCAGTGGCCGGTCACGCGCTCCTGTCGGCGCTGGCCCGGCACTACGACGGCCATGACGTGGTGATTGTCGGGGCCTTCATCGTGCCGGCGGTCACGGCGGCGGCGAAGGAAATGTGCCCGGTGCCGCTGATCGCCACGGGCGAGGCGGGGCTGGCGGCGGCGTCGCTGCTCGGGCAGGCGCTCTCGATCCTGTCCATCGGCGCGCCCGCGCGGCGGATGACGGAGGAGACGGTGGCCGCCACCGGGCTGTCGGACCGCGTCGTCTCGATCCGAGACGTCGGCCTGACCGGGACGGAACTGACCGAGGACCAGCCGCGCGGCGATGCGGCGGCCATTGCCCTGTCGCTGGCCGCGGTGCAAGAGGACCGCGCCGATGTCATCGTCCTTGGCGCAGGCTCGATGGAGGGGATGGCCGCCCGTATCCAGCCGGAGGTGCCGGTGCCCGTGGTCTCGCCCGTGGGCGCGGCGGTCTGCATGGCCGAGATGATCCACCGGCTGGGTCTACCGAAGGCCTCCGCCGGTGGTCTTGCCCGGCCTTCCGGGATCGCGATGACCGGACTGGACCCGTCGTTGACGCGCTTCTTCCGCGGGGACTGACCGGGGGCCTAGTAGCCCATGGCGCGCGGCAGGGCCGTCACCACCCCCGGGAAGATCATGCAGAGGAACAGCACCGCGTACATCGCAGCGATGAAGGGCCAGCTTTCGCGTACCAGTTCCGTCATCTTCACGCCGGTGATGCCACAGACCACGAAGAGGATCACGCCCACCGGCGGCGTCAGCATCCCGATCACGAGGTTCAGCACGAACAGAAAGCCGAAGTGCAACGGGTCGATGCCGAACTGCAGGGCGATGGGGTGGAACAGGGGCACCAGCATGATGTTGGCGGCGTTCGATTCAAGGAACATGCCCACCACCAGCATCATCAGCGCGACAAGCAGCAGGAAGACCATCGGGCTGTCGGTCAGCCCCTTGATCGCGCCGGCCAGCTTAATAGGCAGCAGGTCGATGGTGAAAAGGAAGGTCACGGTGGAGGCGAAGGCGATCATCGCGCCGACCATGGCCGTGGTCTTGGCGGCGGTCAGCAGCACGCCCGGCAGGTCCGAGACCTTAAGCTTGCCGGTGACGAAGAAGCCGATGACCATTGCGTAGCACACGCCGATGGCCGCGCCCTCGGTCGGTGTGAAGGCGCCCGCGACGATGCCGCCGATGACGACCACGGGCATCATGAAGACGATGAGCGACCGCCGCGTCTGGCGCAGGGCGTTGCGGAAGGTGAAACCGTCGCCGACAAGCGGGTAGTCCCGCTTCCACGAGATGAACCAGCAGAGCGCCATGAGCGTCAGGAACAGGATGAGGCCGGGCACGACGCCTGCCATGAACAGCCCGCCGACCGAAACGGTGGACCCCGCCATGAAGGCATAGACGATCATCGCGCCCGACGGCGGGATGATCGGGCCGAGGTTGGCGGCAGCCGCCACCACGCCCGAAGAAAAGCCAAGGCCGTATTGCTTCTTGAGCGAGGGCACCAAGGTCGACGACAGAGCGGAAGCATCCGCCACCGCCGCGCCCGAGACGGAGGCCAGCCCTGCGCCCGCGATGATCGACACCTGCGCCAGCCCGCCGCGCATCCGCCCGATGAAGGCGTTGGCGAAGTCCACCAGCCGGTCCATGATCCCGCCTTTCAGCATCAGCTCTCCGGCGATCATGAAAAGCGGGATGGACATCAGCGGGAAGGAGTTGACCGCGTTCATCATGCGGCTCGGCATGATCGACGGATCGAACCCCGCCAGCCACAGGCCGAACAGCGCGGCACAGCCCAGCGAAAAGGCGAGCGGCATCCCGAGGAACCCCAGGACGAAGAAACAGGCGATGACGGCGAGGCTCATGGCAGGGGGGTGTCCGGGTCGACCGCCATGTGCAGCAGGTGCAGCGCCGAATGCAGCGCGCCCGCGATGACGGGAAAGAAGAAGACAGAGGAAGTGATGTCGATGGCGCCCATGCGCTCGGTCCAGGTGGCGGCGGCAACGTCGAAGGTGGCCCAGGTGACGATCAGCAGCATCGCCCCGCCAAGCGCGCTGGTGAAACGGCGGACAAGGCGCCGGGGCAGCAAGGGCAGGCGGTCGACCATCAGGTCCACGCCCACATGCGTGCCGTCGCGGATGCCAAGCGGGATGGCGAGGAAAATGGTGGTGACGAAGGCGAGGCGCGACACCTCGTCCGCCCAGTCGAAGGAGGCGTTGAAGCCGTAGCGCATGACCACCTGTGCGGTGACCACGCAGACCATGATGGCTGCCGCGAGGATCGCGACAAGGCGCGCGCCACTGTCGGCGCGCGCAAGGATCGAGGGAACGATCGTCTTCATCGGTGTCAGTTCGAGACGCCGGAGGTCTGGGCGTCCAGCAGTTCCACCAGTTCCGGGTCGAGGCGGGCCTTGGTCTCGGCGGCGACGCCTGCCACGGTCTCGCGCAGGGCGGCCGCCAGTTCCGGGGAAACCTCGGTGTAGGTCATGCCCATCTCGACGATCTTGTCGAGCGCGGCCCCGTCCTGCTCGGCGGCCAGCACGCGCTGCTCGGCCACGGCGGCGTCCATCGCCTCCGTCACCCAGCCCTGCTTTTCCTCGGAGAGGCCGTCGAACCATTTCTTGTTGGCCACGACCGAGATGAAGTCGAAGAAGTGCCCGGTGTTGGAGACGTATTCCTGCACTTCCGGATAACCGGCGACCTGGATGATGGAGAACGGGTTTTCCTGTCCGTCGATCACCTTCTGTTCGAGCGCGGAGTAAAGCTCGTTCACGTCCATCGCCAGCGGGTTCGCCCCCAGCGCGCGGAAGGTGGCAAGGTGCGTCTCGTTCGGCTGAAGGCGGATCTTCAGCCCGGCGATGTCCTCCAGCGTCTCGATCGGGCGGACGGAGTTCGTGAGCTGGCGGAAGCCGAGCTCCATGTAGCCGAGCGACATGATGTCCTGCGCGGCCAGCTTCTCGTCCAGCGCGTCACCCACAGGGCCGTCGACCACGGCAAAGGCGTCTTCGCGGGTCTCGAACTGGAAGGGCAGGCCGACGATTTCCAGTTCAGGCACGGTGCGGGTGAGGTAGGCGGTGCCGACCCAGATGATCTCGACCGCGCCCAGCTTCACCGCCTGCACGTTCTCGGCCGCGCCGCCCAGCTGACGGGCGGGGAAGAGGTTCACGTCGAACTCGCCGCCCGACAGCTCTGCCAGCTTCTCGGCGAAGGTCTCCATCGCGACGGAGGAGGAGTGATCGGTGGCAAAGTTGCCCGCGACGCGGATGGTGTCGGCCTGCGCCGCGGCGGCAAGGGCGAGGACGGAGGTGGCAAGGGCGAAGATCTGGCGTTTCATTGGGAGTTCTCCTGCGTTTCTGTTTCCGGGAGGGAGGTTGAGGGATCGTTCCGGGTCGTCTGGTCCGCCGCGCCGAAGGCATTGCGGCAGCGCGACCGGATCACCGAAGCGATCTCGGCCAGCGTGGTGGTGTGTTCCTCGAGGTGGGTCGCCTTCAGGCGCCGTTCGAAGATCGTGAAAAGCGTCGCGCGGTCCGGCACCCGGTGCAGCGCGATGATGAACGGATGGCCGAAGCGCGCGCGGTAGGCGGCGTTCAGCGCATCGAGGCGCCGGGCCTCGTCACCGGGCAATCCGATCAGGCCCAGCCGCCCCTGCTCAGAGGTGCTTTCGGCGGTCATGCGGCCCTCGGTGGCCTCGGTGCCCGACAGTTCGGGATGCACGTTGAACAGCGCCAGCCGCTGCTCCGGAGAGGCGGTCAGGATGACCTCCACCAGCGCCTCGGCAAGCGCCTCGTCAGAGGCGAAGGGGCGCAGGTCGACGGCGGCCTCGGCCACCCAGGGCGAGCGTTCGACAAGGGGCGCAATGGCCGCAAGTGCCTGTTCGCGCCGAACCGTGTTCAGCGTGTTGAGAGCGGGTGTCATGAAGATGTCCGTTGTTTCCTGACACCGACGTTAGAAGATTCGCGGCGTTGCTTTCCATAATATAAAAAGCCACACTCCATTCGAAAAATTAGGATAGGCGTGACAATGTCCCTGCACCTCGTGCCCCGCGTCCTGCGCTACGTCGAAGCGGTGGCAGAGAACGGCTCGATCCAGGCGGCGTCGCGGGCGCTCGGCATTTCCGCGTCGGCCATCGACCGGCAGATCAAGCTGTTGGAGGACCGGCTGGACCTGCAGCTTTTCGACCGCCAGAGCACGGGGATGGAGACGACGGCGGCGGGCGAGATGTTCATCGTCCTGTCGCGGCGCTGGCGGGCGGATGAGAACGCCATCCTGTCGGACGTGAAGCAGATGCAGGGGATCGACCTAGGGCTTGTCCGGCTGGCGACGATGGACAGCCTCGCCAACGGGCCTTTGCCGCGCATCCTGGCCGCCATCGCCGAGGAGTTTCCAAGGGTGCAGGTCGAGGTGGAGATCATGACCCCCGACGATGCGGTGGCGGCCGTAGTCGACGGGTTGGCGGACCTTGTGCTTGGGTTCAACCTGCGTCCGACGCGGGACCTGCACATCCTGTGGTCGGCCGACCTGCCGCTGGTCTGTGTCTGCGCGCCGGATCATCCGGCGGCGTCACGCGCGTCGATCCAGATCAAGGAGGTGCGGGCCTATCCGCTTGTGGTGCAGAGCCGCGCGCTCGCCATTCGCCGGATGCTGGAGGCGCGCCATACCTGGCTCTTCGCCGATGCGCAGCCTCCGGTGGTCACCAATTCGCTGCAACTGCTTAAACAGCTCGTGGGGGCGGGAACGCATCTGGCGCTGACGTCGCAACTGGACGCGGCGGCGGAGCTGACGAGCGGAAGCATGGTGGCCATCCCGATTTCCGACGCGCAGGTCCGCAGCCAGTCGATCAGCCTCGCGCTCAGCGTGAAACGCACCCTGCCGCGGATCTGCACCACCGTGTCCAAGGTCATGATGCGCGAGATCAGCGCCTGCGTTGAAGAGGTCACGGCGCGGACGCCGTGACCCGCAGCGGTCAGGCGAACAGCGCGTAGAGGAAGCGTAACGCGACCAGCGCAAGGAAAGTGCCGAAGGCCAGTTCGAGCGAGCGCCGCTCCATCCGGTGCGCCATGGCCACGCCGAAACGGGTGGTCAGCAGCGATGTCGGGATGGTGAGCGCGAAGGCGGCGAGCGAGACGAAGCCCAGAGATGCGGGCGGCAGGCCGTCCTTGCCCATCCCCGCAAGGATGTAGCCGATGGTCCCCGGAATGGCGATCAGCACGCCCACGCCCGCAGAGGTCGAGACCGCGCGATGGATCGGCACGCCGTGCAGCGTGAGGAACAGGTTCGACACCGCGCCGCCGCCGATTCCCATGATCGCCGAGACGAGGCCGATGCCGCCACCGCCCAGCCGCATGACCAATGGCCCGGGCAGCGTGTCGCGCAGTTGCCAGCTCTTGCCCTTGCGCAAAAGCTTCACCGCGTTGACGGTGGCGATGATGACGAAAACGGCCTGGAAGACCTCCGGCGCGGCGTAGCGCGCGATGAAGGAGCCGAGCATCACGCCGATCAGGACCGGCACCGCCCATGTCTTCAGGATCGCCATGTCGAGCGTGCCCTTCGCGTTGTGCGCGCGGGCCGAGACGATGGAGGTGGGGATGATGACGGCCAGCGAGGTGCCCACGGCGACGGGCATCGCGACCTCGGGCGGATACCCGAGCACGCCGAAGATCTCGTAGAAGACGGGGACGGAGATCGCCCCGCCGCCGACGCCGAAGAGACCGGCCAGGAAACCTATGGCGGCGCCCGCCAGAACGAGCGCCGCCGCAATCTCTATCAATACTGTTTGGTTGGCTAGTATGTCCAAGTCACCGATCCAGAAGGAATTTCGTCAGGCTCGCGCCGTCGCAGCCGCCGAGGCCCGCCGCAATTGCCTTCTCGTAGCCCGCGCGCGTGGCCTCCGACAAGGGCATTGGCCTTTCCTTGAGCGCGGCGCGTTGAAGCGCCAGCCCGAGGTCCTTCATCAACCCGTTCAGGTCGAAGGTGCCCGGCTGGTCCGTGCCGTTCAGCGTGTCGATCACCACCTGCGCGCGGTTCTTCAGGACGGCCGGCCCTGCGGAACTGTCCGCGATCATCGAGATGGCGACATCGTTCGGGATGTCGCTGTCCTCAAGCAGGGTCAGCGCCTCGGCAAGGGTCTTCCAGTACATCGCGAGGGGCAGGTTGACCGCCAGCTTCATGTGCGCGCCGGAGCCTGCGGGGCCGAGATGCTCCACCCGCTTGCAGAGCTGCTCCATGATCGGTTTCGCCTTGGCAAAGCCCGCCTCCGTGCCGCCCGCCATGCCCAGAAGCTGGCCCTTCAGCGCGGGTCCCACGGTGCCGCCGACCGGGCAGTCCACGTAGTCCGCACCGGCGGCGGTGAAGGTTTCGGCGATGCGCCGGGTGTCGTCCGGCAGCAGGGTGGAGGTGTCGATGACCAGCTGGCCCGACAGGCCGCCCGCGCAAAGCTGTTCGGCAACCGCACCGACCGCTTCCGCGTCGGTCAGTGACAACAGGATCGCGTCGCTGCCCTTGAGGGCGTCCAGCGTTTCGGCCACTTCCGCCCCGGCATCGGAAGCGGCCGCCGTGTTCTCCGTGGTCCGGTTCCAGACCACGACGTCGTTGCCGGTTTCGAGAAGCCGTCTGGCGAAGGCCGTGCCCATGCGCCCGGTTCCGATGATCGCGATTTTCGCCATGACAGTCTCCTTTCCGGTTTCGGTTCAGGCGGCGGGGGCGCCGATCGTCACCTTCATCGGCTCCAACCCGTCTACCGAGCATTCCAGCACGTCGCCGGACACCACGGCGCCAACACCTGCGGGCGTGCCCGTCATGATGATATCGCCTGCTTTCAGCTCATGCTGCTCGGAGAGCTTCGAGATGATCTCGTCGATCTTCCAGATCAGCAGGGAGATGTCGGCATCCTGCCGCGTCTCGCCGTTCACCTTAAGTTTCACGTGGCCGGAGGTCATCACGCCGGTGTCCTCCACGCGGGTGACAGGACCCATGGGGGCGGACTTGTCGAAGGCCTTGGTGACTTCCCAGGGCAGGCCCTTGGCCAGCGCCTCGGCCTGGTGGTCGCGGCGGGTCATGTCGAGGCCCACGGCATAGCCGAAGATGTGGTCCGAGGCGTCCTTCTCCGCGATGTTGTAGCCGCCGGATTTCAGCGCCACGACCAGCTCGGTCTCGTAATGGAAGTTGGTGGTGAACACCGGGTAGGGGATTTCCCCGCCGTTCCGGACGATCGCATCCCGCGGCTTCATGAAGATCACCGGCGGGTCCCGCTCGTCGGCGTTCATCTCGATGATATGCGCCACGTAGTTCTTGCCGATGCAGTAGATGCGGCGCACCGGGAATTTCTCTTCCGACCCGGTGATGTCGAGATACGCCTCCTCTGGGGGCGAAACGGCGAAAGTGGTCATGGACGTCCTCCTCGTACCCTGCGCTGCCGACGCCGCGAAAGGCGGCCGGCGACTCGCGCTTGTCTCAGGATTCAGCGGATGCCGCTCCAGTTCAAGATAATAAACCGGCATTCGAGACGTTTTTTATAATATTTTGAGATGGGGATAGAATCGTATAACCTCAAATCTGGCTGGTCCGCGCGAATCCATCGATGCGGAGAACAGCCGACTGGGAGGAGAAAACTGATGACCAAAAGACGTCACATCACCCGCCGCGGATTCGGCCAGCTTGCGCTTGGCAGTGCGACCGTCGCGGCCCTTGGCACCCCCGCCATCGTCCGGGCGCAGACCGCGATCACCTTTGCCGTGCCGAACCCGTCGGCGCTGACCTGGCTGCCCTACTGGGTCGCCGTGGGGGAGGGCTACTTCGAGGAGGAAGGCTTTACCCCGACGCTCGAGGCCATCGACGGATCGTCCGCCGTGCTGCAGGCGATGACCGCCGGTCAGGCGCATGTCGGCGCCCCCGGACCGGGGCCGACGCTCGGTGCGCGGTCCCGCGGCGTCGACGTGAAGTTCCTGTACAACCTCTATCCGAAGTCGGTCTTCGGCCTTCTGGTCAAGGAAGACAGCACCTTCCAGACGCCCGAGGACCTGAAGGGCACGGTGATCGGTGTCGGCACGGCGGACGGGGCGGAGGTCTCCTTCACCAGCGCCATCATGGCCGATCTGGGCATGACGCCGGGCGAGGACTTCACCTACCTGCCGGTCGGTGACGGCGGCACGGCTGCGGTGGCGTTCCTGCGGGACGAGGTCAACTCCTACGCGGGCGCGGTGTCGGATGCGGCCATCCTCGCGGCGCGCGGCCTGAACCTGCGCGAGATCACCCCTGAGGAATACCTGGGTTTCTTCGGCAACGGCATCGCCATGCTCGAAAGCCAGATGGCGGAAATGCCGGAACTGGCACCGGCCTTCGGTCGGGCACTGGTGCGCGGCACCGTCTTCGCCTCGGACCCGGCCAACAAGGAAACCTGCCTTGCGCACTGCGCCGCGGGCAACCCGCAGGAGGCCGAGCAGGAATACGCTTCCTCGCTGTTCGACGGCGTGGTGGACCGGATGACACCCACGGACGCCTTCATCGACAAGGGCTACGGCTACCAGCCGCCGGAGCACTGGCAGGCGATCCACGATTCCGCCGTCGCCTCGGGCGCCCTGTCCGAGCCGCTGGAGGACCTGTCGGCGGTCTACACCAACGAGTTCGTGCCGGTCTGGAACTCCTGATGCCAATGGCCGAGCCTCGCCCGATCCGACCGGACCTTACCGTTCACCAGACCCAGCCGGTCTATCAGATCGAACGGTTGTCGAAGACGTATGCCAGCAACAGCGTGACGGCACTCTCCGATGTGTTTCTTCAGATTCACAAGGGGGAGTTCGTTTCCGTGATCGGCTCGTCCGGTTGCGGGAAGTCGACACTCCTCAAGATCATGGCGGGGCTCGTGCCCCCTACCACGGGCCGCGTCGTTCTCGACGGGCGGCCCGTGCTCGGGCCCCGGCCCGACATCGGCATGATGTTCCAGCAGGCGACCCTGCTGCCTTGGAAGACCACGATCGAGAACATCGTGCTGCCGATCGAGATCCGCGAGGGCAGGGGCGCCGCAAAAGCCGCCCGC
The DNA here is from genome assembly GCF_052825245.1 of Sagittula sp. Lineage (NCBI taxonomy): Bacteria > Pseudomonadati > Pseudomonadota > Alphaproteobacteria > Rhodobacterales > Roseobacteraceae > Sagittula > Sagittula sp. Next base: position 62,422 of record NZ_JBRBWD010000060.1, on the reverse strand, counting down.
GCCCGCGCCATGGACCTGCTCGAACTGGTGGGCCTCGGCGACTTCGCGGATGTCTATCCCGGCGAATTGTCCGGCGGCATGGCGCAGCGCGCCTCGATCTGCCGGATGCTGGTGGCCGATCCGGCGATGCTCCTGCTCGACGAGCCGTTCTCCGCGCTGGACGAACTCACTCGGGACTTCATGAACATGGAGCTGCAGCGCATCTGCCAGGAAAGGGGCGCGACCGCGTTCCTTGTCACGCACTCGCTCGACGAGGCGGTGATCCTGTCGGACCGCATCCTCGTCATGGCGGCGCGGCCCGGACGCGTGATGGAGGACGTGCGCATCGACCTGCCGCGCCCCCGGACGCTCGAAATGATCAACACGCCGAGGTTCGGCGAGATCGTCGCCCATATCCGCGAACTCCTCGGGAAGGAGGCCCACGAATGACCGACACCACCAACGCCTACCAGCTGGAAGACACCGTCTGGGAAGAACGCGAAGCCTTCATCGACCGCATCCCGCGCTGGGTGGCGATGACCTTCCTCTTTGTTCTGGTGGTCGGCATCTGGGACATCGTTACCCGCATGGGCTGGGTCTCTGCCATTATCCTGCCGACGCCTGCCGAAACCCTCGCGGACCTGGGCTTTGTCGGCGAGAACCTCCTGAGCGGCGGCTACATGCTCGAGGCGCTCTGGACCACGACGCGCACCGTCTTCTACGGCTTTGCCATCGCGGTGAGCATCGGGTTTTCGCTGGGCGTCCTCGTCGGCGAGACGAAGTTCGGCGAGCGCGCGGTGATGCCCTACCTCGTCGCCATCGACACCATGCCGAAGGTCGCCTTTGCGCCGCTGTTCATTGCCTGGCTCGGTTTCGACATCGCCTCGAAGGTCGCGCTGGCCGCCTTCATCGCGACATTTCCGATTGTGGTTGCGACGGCCGCTGGCCTATATGCGGCAACCGACAACGAACGGATGCTCTTCAAGTCCATGGGCGCAAGCCGCATACAGACCCTCATCCGGCTGAAGCTGCCGACCGGTCTCCCCTACATCTTCACCGGTCTCAAGATCGCGGCCGTGGGTGTCATGGCGGGGGCGATCACCGGCGAATTCCTGGGCGGCGGCAAGGGCTTCGGCGCGCTGATCCGGCAATCGGCCAGCCAGCTCGATACGCCGCGGGTCTTCGCGCTGATCCTCTATCTCAGCCTTCTCGGCCTCGCGCTCTACTTCACCGTGGTCTGGATGCAGCGCTACTTCGTCTTCTGGAACAAGTCGTCCAAGCCCGGAGGTATCGGCTGAATGAGCGCACACGAGGGAAAGGCACACGACGTCAGGAACCTGTCGGAACAGGCCTATGACCTGGTCCGCCGCGATATCCTGAACGGAGAGCTTTTCCCCAACGACAAGATCCAGGTGGATGTCCTGTCGTCGCGCTACGGCATCGGCTCCGTGCCGCTGCGCGAGGCGCTCAACCGCCTGTCCTCGGAGGGGCTGGTGGAGCGCAAGAGCCACCGGGGTTTCTTCGTCACCGCCATCTCGATGGCCAACCTCGAGGAACTGGTGAAGACGCGGATCTGGCTGGAGACGCTGGCCCTGCGGGAGTCGATGGCCAACGGCGACGAGGCCTGGGAAGAGGCGCTGGTCGTCAGCTGTCACCGGCTGACCCGCACCCATCGACGTCTTCCGGCGGAGGCCGGGCGCGAAGCGGCGGAGGAATGGGAAGAGCGGCACAAGGAGTTCCACCTGCTCCTGCTGTCGCGCTGCGAGTCGTCCTGGCTGCTGAACTTCTGTTCGACGATGATGGATCAGGCGGTGCGCTACCGGAACCTGTCGATGAACACCAACCCCAGCCGCGCGCGGCGCGAAGGGGCGGCCGCCGAACATCAGGCGCTTCTGGACGCGGTGCTGGAGCACGATCCGGACCGGGCCTGCGACCTCCTGGCGGACCACTACCGGACCACGCTCAGCGGCCTGCGGCACGTCATTCCCGACGAGCGCGAGGATGTGATCGGGCTGGCCGCGAAATCCGCCAACTGAACGAGTTGAACGCCCGTCAGTGGGGCAGGGCAGCCCGTCGCGTCACTTCGGCGTGACGACCCGTGTTCCCCATGTCTTGCACTGCGCGGCAAGGCTTGGCGGCAGGGGCTTGTCGGTAAAGAACGCATCCACATCCGACAGGGAGGCGATGCGCGCCGGGGCCGTCCGGGCGAACTTGGTCTGGTCCGCCACGAGGAAGGTCTTGCGCGAATGGCGCAGGATGGCCTGGTTCACGCTGACCTCCTGAATGTCGAAATCCAAGAGGTCGCCGTCGCGGTCCAGCGCCGAACAGCCGATCACCGCCAGGTCGAACTTGAACTGCCGGATGGTCTCTGCCGCCAGGTTGCCCACCAGACCGCCATCGGCGCGGCGCAACTGGCCGCCGGTCAGGAAGATCTCGCACCGCGGGTTCGCGGCAAGGATGTTGGCCACGTTCATGTTGTTGGTGACGACCATGAGGTTCTCGTGATGAAGCAATTCCTCCGCCACGGCTTCGGTCGAGGTGCCGATGCTCAGGAACAGCGAGATGGCGTTGGGCACCTGTTCGGCGCAGGCCAGCGCGATGGCGCGCTTGGCCTCGCGGTTGAGCGACCGCCGTTCGCCGTATTCGATGTTGGTCGTCCCCGAGGGCAGGACCGCGCCGCCGTGCACCCGTTCCAGCCGCCCGGCTTCGGCGAGGTCGGTCAGGTCGCGGCGGATGGTCTGCAGGGTCACGCCGAAATGCGCGGCCAGCCCGTCCACGGTGACCTTGCCGTCGCGGCGCACGATGTCGAGAATCTCCGGATGGCGGAATGTTTGGGACACGTTCGTTTCTTTCGAATGGCAACTTCGCGGTCTGCCTGACCATCGGCAGACGCTTCCGGAAACGTCGCCTCAAACGCGCAATTTCGCAACCTTCAACCTTCGTTTTGTAGCGGTCCATCTGCGCGCCGGACAGGGCCGCGATGGTAAGTCCTTGGACAGTCAAAGAATTTCAAAACGAACAAAAGCGAAAGAAAACGCTTGCATGGCGTGCGCTTTGTGAACATAAATGATGAAGATACGCGCATTAGGGGAGGAATCGCGTGACGCAGACCGCAGCCGATACGGTTACCGATCTTTTCATCATCGGTGGCGGCATCAACGGATGCGGCATCGCACGCGATGCCACGGGCCGCGGCCTGTCTGTGACCCTGGCGGAGATGAACGATCTCGCCTCTGCCACGTCCTCGTCTTCCACCAAGCTGTTCCACGGCGGTCTGCGCTACCTCGAGTACTTCGAGTTCCGACTGGTCCGCGAAGCCCTGATCGAGCGCGAGGTGCTGCTGAGCGCCATGCCGCACATCAGCTGGCCGATGCGGTTCGTGCTGCCCTACCACAAGGACATGCGCTTCGAGTCGGAGACGCCGACTTCGAAGCTGCTCAGCCTGTTCATGCCGTGGATGAAGGGCCGCCGTCCGGCGTGGCTCATCCGGCTGGGCCTGTTCATGTACGACAACCTTGGCGGCCGTAAGATCCTGCCGGGCACCTCGACCGTCGACCTGCGCTCCGCCCCCGAAGGCGCGCCGCTGGAGGACCGCTTCGAGAAGGCCTACGAATACTCCGACTGCTGGATCGAGGATTCCCGGCTGGTCGTGCTGAACGCCCGAGACGCGGCGGCGCGCGGGGCAGAGATCCTGACCCGGACCAAGGTCCAGTCGGCCCGCAGCGAAGACGGTCTCTGGCACATCGAGACGGTCAATGCCGAGACAGGCGAGACGCGGGCGCACAAGGCCCGCATGCTGGTGAACGCGGGTGGGCCGTGGGTTGGCGACATCATCCAGACCAAGGTGCGGGTGAATTCGCGCGAGGGCGTCCGCCTTGTGCGCGGCAGCCACATCGTCACCAGGCGTCTCTACGACCACGACAAGTGCTACTTCTTCCAGGGCACGGACGGGCGGATCATCTTCTCGATCCCCTACGAGACCGACTTTACCCTGATCGGCACCACCGATGCCGAACACGAAGATCCGTCGGTGAAGCCGGAATGCACGCCGGAAGAACGCCGCTACCTGATCGACTTCGCCAACCACTACTTCCGCAAGGACCTGACCGACGACGATGTGGTCTGGACCTATTCCGGCGTGCGTCCGCTGTACGACGACGGGGCCAGCAGCGCCACGGCGGCGACTCGGGACTACACGCTGAAGGTCGACACCAGCACCGGCGCGCCGATGCTGAACATCTTCGGCGGCAAGATCACCACCTATCGCCGCCTCTCTGAAAGCGCGCTCGAGAAGATCGGCGCGCAACTGACGGTGACAAAAGGCGCATGGACGGCGGGCGTTCCGCTGCCGGGCGGGGACTTCCCGGTGACGGGCGTGGCGGACCAGATCGGCGCGCTGAAGGCGAAATATCCCTTCCTGACCGACTTCTGGGCGAAGCGCCTTGTCCGGGCCTACGGCACCGAAGCCGCAAAGGTCCTCGGCGACGCGAAGGCGGCCACGGACCTTGGCCGCGACTTCGGCGCCACGATGACCGAGGCGGAAGTGAACTGGTTGATGGACCGCGAATTTGCCCGCACCGCCGAAGACGTGGTCTGGCGCCGAAACAAGCTGGGGCTCCGGCTGGATCGCGCGCAGATCGAGGAACTGAACACATGGATGACGCAGAACCGGCGCGGCGCCTCTGCGGCGGCCGAATGACGAGGAGGACCGGATGACGCTGGAACTGAAGGGCGTGTCCAAGATCGTGGAGGGGCAGACGCACATCTACCCCACCGACCTGACGTTGGAAAAGGGCACGATGAACGTCCTTCTGGGGCCGACGCTTTCGGGCAAGACGTCTCTGATGCGGCTGATGGCCGGGCTCGACGTGCCGGCCACCGGCAAGGTGTTCTGGAACGGCGAGGACGTGACCGGGCAGCGCGTGCAGGACCGCAAGGTCGCCATGGTCTACCAGCAGTTCATCAACTACCCGTCGATGACCGTCTACGACAACATCGCGTCCCCGATGAAGCTGATGGGGGCCGACAAGGCCGAGATCGACCGCCGCGTGCGCGAGACCGCCGAGATGATGAAGCTCGGCCCGATGCTCGACCGCAAGCCGCTGGAACTGTCCGGCGGGCAGCAGCAGCGCTGCGCTCTGGCGCGCGCGCTGGTGAAGAACGCGGGGCTGGTGCTGCTGGACGAGCCGCTGGCCAACCTCGACTACAAGCTACGCGAGGAATTGCGCGTCGAGATCCCGAAGATCTTCGAGGCATCGGGCAGCATCTTCGTCTACGCCACGACGGAACCGGAAGAGGCGCTTCTGCTGGGCGGCCACGTCGCGACGCTCTGGGAAGGGCGGATCACGCAATTCGGCCCGACACCCTCGGTCTATCGCCAGCCGGTCGATGCGACGACGGCGCGCGTCTTCAGCGATCCGCCGATGAACTTCCTGCAGATCACCAAGACCGGCAACCAGATCGCGTTCGGCGACGGTCAGACCGCACCGGCCACGGGCCAGATCGCGACGCTGCCCGATGGCCGCTACACGGCCGGTTTCCGGCCCAACCACCTCGAAATCATGCGCCACGCCGCCGAAGCCATCGAGTTCAAGGCGACGCTCGGCGTGACCGAACTGACCGGATCGGAGACCTTCGTGCATCTCGACCACCACGGCGAGCGCTGGGTCGGCCTGATCCACGGCGTTCACCACCTGTCGCTTGGCGAGGAACTGAGCGTCTGGCTCGACCCGCGCCACATCTACATCTTCGGCGAAGACGGCAATCTCGTCGCACCCGCCGCCTACGCGCTGGCAGCCTGAGGGAGGGGACAATGGCCAAGATCACGCTCGACAACCTCGCCCACTCCTACCTGCCGAACCCGACGGGCGAGGACGACTTTGCCCTGAAGGAATTGAACCACGACTGGGACGACGGCGCCGCCTACGCGCTGCTCGGCGCCTCGGGCTGCGGGAAATCCACGCTGCTCAACATCATCTCGGGCCTGCTGCATCCCAGCCAGGGCCGCATCCTGTTCGACGGGCAGGATGTGACACACGCGCCCACGGCAGAGCGCAACATCGCGCAGGTGTTCCAGTTCCCGGTCGTCTACGACACGATGACCGTGCAGGACAACCTTGCCTTCCCGCTGCGCAACCGGGGGCGGGACGAGTCCTATGTCGCTGAGCGCGTTCAGGAAATCGCCCGCATGATCGGCATGGAGGACATGCTGAAGAAGAAGGCCCGCGGCCTGACGGCGGATGCCAAGCAGAAGATCAGCCTCGGGCGCGGCATGGTGCGCAAGGACGTGAACGCGCTGCTCTTCGACGAGCCGCTGACCGTCATCGACCCGCACATGAAGTGGGAGCTCCGGACGCAGCTCAAGAAGCTGCACCACGATTTCGGCCACACGATGATCTACGTCACCCACGACCAGACGGAGGCGCTGACCTTTGCCGACAAGGTGGTGGTGATGTACGACGGGCGCGTGGTGCAGATCGGCACGCCCGAGGAACTCTTCGAACGGCCCGAGCACACCTTTGTCGGATACTTCATCGGCTCGCCCGGCATGAACGTCATCCCGGCGCGGGTCGAGGGCTCCACCGCCCATCTCGACGGCGCCAGCATCCCGCTCGCCCATGGCTACGGGCCGCTCGACGGGCGGGTGGAGATCGGTGTCCGCCCCGAATACGTCCGCCTCAGCCAGACGGAGGGGCTGCCGGTCACCGTGAACCGGGTGGAGGACGTGGGCCGTCACAAGATCATCCGGGCCGAGGTCTTCGGCCACGACATCAACATCATCGCCGGAGAGGACGAGCAGGTCAGCACAGACATGAACCGCGTCGTCTTCGATCCGGACCACGTCAACGTCTACGCCAACGACTGGCGTGTCGCCCCCCTCGGGCGGAGCGTACCGGCAGGGGAGGCCGCGTGATGGATAAGACAGTCAATCAGAAGGCCTGGTTCCTTGTCCTTCCCGTCCTGCTGCTGGTCGCCTTCTCGGCGGTCATCCCGCTGATGACGGTTGTCAACTACTCCGTTCAGGACACCTTCGGGAACAACCAGTTCTTCTGGGCCGGTCTCGAATGGTTCGAGGAAATGCTTTCTTCCGAGCGCATGTGGAACGCGCTGGGGCGCCAGCTCATGTTCTCGGCCATCATCCTCGCGATCGAGATCCCGCTGGGCATCTTCGTGGCACTCAACATGCCCAAGCGCGGCTTCTGGTCGAGCCTGTGCCTCGTGCTCATGTCTCTGCCGCTGCTCATCCCGTGGAACGTGGTCGGCACCATCTGGCAGATCTTCGGCCGCGTCGACATCGGCCTGCTGGGCTACACTCTCGACGCCATCGGGATCAGCTACAACTACACGCAGGACACGGTCGCGGCCTGGATCACCATCATCGTCATGGACGTCTGGCACTGGACCTCGCTCGTGGCGCTCCTGGCCTATGCCGGTCTGAAGTCGATCCCCGACGCCTACTACCAGGCAGCCAAGATCGACCAGGCGTCGCGCTGGAAGGTGTTCCGCTTCATCGAACTGCCCAAGATGATGGGCGTCCTGATGATCGCGATCCTGCTGCGCTTCATGGACAGTTTCATGATCTACACCGAGCCCTTCGTCGTCACCGGCGGCGGTCCCGGCAACGCCACGACGCTCCTGTCCATCGACCTCGTGAAGATGGCGCTGGGACAGTTCGACCTCGGCCCGGCGGCGGCCTTCTCGCTGATGTACTTCCTCGTGATCCTCGCGATCTCCTGGGTGTTCTACACCGTGATGACGAACCTCGACAAAAGGGAGGGCTGACCGATGGCCGATACGACCTCCGCCCCCGGTGCCGCGTCCCTGCCGGGCGACGTGACCGCAAAACGCACGAAGGCCAGGACGCGCCAGCCCTTCCGGCCCAGCGGCTCCGCGGTGGTGATGACGCTTTACCTGCTGTTCCTGCTGCTGCCGATCTACTGGCTGCTGAACATGAGCCTGAAGACCAACACGGAGATCCTGAATTCCTTCACGCTCTGGCCGCGGGACCTGACGCTCGACAACTACCGCACGATCCTCACCGATCCGGCGTGGTACATGGGCTACGTGAACTCGCTGATCTACGTGGTGATGAACACGGTCATCAGCCTCGCGGTGGCGCTGCCCGCGGCCTATGCCTTCTCGCGCTATCACTTCATGGGCGACAAGCACCTGTTCTTCTGGCTGCTCACCAACCGCATGGCGCCTCCGGCTGTCTTCGCGCTGCCGTTCTTCCAGCTCTATTCGTCGGTGGGCCTCTTCGACACCCATATCGCGGTGGCGCTGGCGCACTGCCTGTTCAACGTGCCGCTGGCGGTCTGGATCCTCGAAGGCTTCATGCGCGGCGTCCCGAAGGAGATCGACGAGACCGCCTATATCGACGGCTACTCGTTCGGCGCCTTCTTCGTGAAGATCTTCACGCCGCTCATTGCCTCCGGCATCGGCGTCGCGGCCTTCTTCTGCTTCATGTTCTCGTGGGTGGAACTGCTGCTGTCGCGCACGCTGACCACGGTCGACGCAAAACCCATCGCCGCGATCATGACCCGTACCCAGGGCGCATCGGGCATCGACTGGGGCGTGCTCGCCGCAGCGGGCATCCTGACCATCGTGCCCGGCGCGCTCGTGATCTACTTCGTCCGCAACTACATCGCCAAGGGCTTTGCCCTGGGCCGTGTGTAAGCCTGAAAGAGGGAGGTATTCCAATGGACTGGATGGCATGGACCTGGCCGACGGCGATCTTCTTCATGGTCATCGCGTCGCTGCTGATCGTCTTCACCTTTCTGGCGATCAGGTTTCCCGAACGGCCCCGCATGGGCGTCCTCAGGATCGAGACGACGCGCGGCGACCGGCTCTTCATCACGCTGCTCGGCTCGGCCTTCATCAATCTCGCGTGGCTCGGCCTCGTGGGGCCGGACACGCAGCCTTACGCCCTCATCGTCTGTCTCGTCTACGCCGCCGCGGTCTTCCGCTGGGTGTAGACACAGGCCTGAGTGACCGGGGCACGAGGAGACCCGGCCACGACGGAACACAAGATCCTCGGAATAAAAACGGTTCTGATATGGGAGGAAACCGAACATGAACTACAAGTTGAAATCAACCACTGCAGCGCTGCTGATCCTTGCGGGTCCGGCCTTTGCCGACATGGACGCCGCGCGCGCGTTCCTCGACGAGGAGATCGGCGACATGTCGTCGCTCACCCGCGAGGAGCAGGAGGCGGAGATGCAGTTCTTCGTCGACGCGGCCCAGCCCTTCCAGGGCATGGACATCAAGGTGGTGTCCGAGACCATCACCACGCACGAGTATGAAAGCCAGGTGCTTGCCCCGGCCTTCACCGCGATCACCGGCATCAACGTCACCCACGACCTGATCGGCGAAGGCGACGTGGTCGAGAAGCTGCAGACCCAGATGCAGTCGGGCGAGAACATCTACGACGCCTACATCAACGACTCCGACCTGATCGGCACCCACTGGCGCTACCAGCAGGTGCGCAACCTGACCGACTGGATCGCCAACGAAGGCGCGGACGTGACCAACCCCGGTCTCGACCTCGAGGACTTCATCGGCCTCAGCTTCACCACCGGCCCGGACGGCAAGGTCTACCAGCTTCCGACCCAGCAGTTCGCGAACCTTTACTGGTTCCGCTACGACTGGTTCAACGACGAGAAGAACAAGGCCGACTTCATGGAGAAGTACGGCTACGAGCTGGGCGTTCCGGTCAACTGGTCGGCCTACGAGGACATCGCGGAGTTCTTCACCGGCCGCGACCTCAGCCACATGGGTGTCGAGGGCGAGATCTTCGGCAACATGGACTACGGCAAGAAGGACCCCTCGCTCGGCTGGCGTTACACCGATGCGTGGATGTCCATGGCCGGCATGGGCGACGTGGGTGAACCCAACGGCCTTCCGGTCGACGAATGGGGCATCCGCGTGAACGAGCAGTCCCAGCCGGTGGGGTCCTGCGTGGCGCGCGGCGGTGCGACCAACTCGCCCGCGGCGGTCTACGCCGTCACCAAGGCGATCGAGTGGCTGGAGAACTACACGCCGCCGGCTGCCGCAGGCATGACCTTCTCGGAGGCAGGCCCGATCCCGGCGCAGGGCAACATCGCCCAGCAGATGTTCTGGTACACCGCCTTCACCGCGGACACCGTGAAGCCGGGTCTGCCGGTGATGAACGAGGACGGCACGCCCAAGTGGCGCATGGCACCGTCCCCGCACGGCGTCTACTGGAAGGAAGGCCAGAAGGTCGGCTATCAGGACGCCGGTTCCTGGACGCTGATGAAGTCCACCCCGGAGGATCGCGCCAAGGCCGCATGGCTCTACGCGCAGTTCGTCACCTCCAAGACCGTGGACGTGAAGAAGTCCCACGTGGGCCTGACCTTCATCCGCGAGTCCACCGTGCAGCACGAGAGCTTCACCGAGCGCGCCGACAAGCTGGGCGGCCTGGTGGAATTCTACCGCTCTCCCGCACGGACGGCATGGTCGCCGACCGGCACCAACGTGCCCGACTACCCGAAGCTGGCACAGCTCTGGTGGCAGAACATCGGTGACGCCATGTCCGGCGCCAAGACCCCGCAGGAAGCCCTCGACGCGCTCTGCGCCGACCAGGAGCGTGTGCTCGAGCGTCTGGAGCGTGCCGGCATCCAGGGCGATATCGGTCCGAAGCTGAACGAGGAGCGTGAAGCCGAGTACTGGTTCGAACAGCCGGGCGCGCCCTATCCGAAGCTCGAAAACGAAGACGAAGAGCCCAAGACCGTCAGCTACGACGAGCTGATCCAGTCCTGGCAGTAAGCCGTCTCATCGACCGGGGCCCCTGATCGGGCCCCGGTCTTCCCGTATTCCCCCGCATGACGTGCCGCAACGGCGCCCCGACATCGCTTTGAGGAGAGGCGGTCATGACTCATATTCTGGCCATCGACCAGGGCACCACCTCGACCCGCGCCATCGTTTTCGACGCATCCATGACGGCGGTCGCCTCCGCGCAGGAAGAGTTTCCCCAGCATTTCCCCGCCAGCGGCTGGGTGGAGCACGATGCGACGGACCTCTGGGCCACCACCGCCGCCACCTGCCGCGCCGCCATCGAGAAGGCCGGCACCACCGACATCGCCGCCATCGGCATCACCAACCAGCGCGAAACCACGCTGGTCTGGGACCGCAAGACCGGCAAACCTGTTCACAACGCCATCGTCTGGCAGGACCGCCGCACCTCCGGCATGTGCCGGACGCTGAAGGCGGAAGGTTTCGAAGAGGTCGTCACCGACCGCACCGGGCTGCTGCTCGATCCCTATTTCTCCGGCACGAAACTGGCCTGGCTGCTGGACAACGTCGACGGCGTCCGGGCACGGGCCGAGGCGGGGGAGCTTGTCTTCGGCACGGTCGACACATGGCTCTTGTGGAACCTGACCGGCGGCAAGGTGCATCTCACCGACGCCACCAACGCCGCGCGCACCATGCTCTATGACATCCGCAAGGGCCGCTGGTCGCGGACCATCTGCGACCGGCTGGGCATCCCCATGGATATGCTGCCAGAAGTGCGCGACTGCGCGTCCGACTTCGGCGAGACACGGCCGGACCTGTTCGGCCGTCCGATCCCGATCCTCGGCATCGCCGGGGACCAGCAGGCGGCGACGGTCGGGCAGGCGTGTTTCGGGCCCGGCATGCTGAAATCGACCTACGGCACCGGCTGCTTTGCGCTCCTGAACACCGGCGACACCCCCGTCCGGTCGCAGAACCGCCTCCTGACCACCATCGCCTACCAGCTTGACGGCAAGCCGACATACGCGCTCGAAGGGTCGATCTTCGTTGCGGGCGCGGTGGTGCAATGGCTGCGCGACGGGCTGAAGATCATCCGCGGCGCCGCCGAGACGCAGGCCCTGGCCGAACAGGCCGATCCGGCGCAGGACCTCGTGCTTGTCCCGGCCTTCACCGGACTCGGCGCGCCCTACTGGAATGCCGATTGCCGCGGTGCGGTCTTCGGGCTGACCCGCAATTCCGGCCCCGCCGAGTTCGCCCGCGCCGCGCTCGAAAGCGTGGGCTACCAGACGCGCGACCTGCTGACCGCGATGCAGGCCGACATGGGCACGGACGGGACCGGTTCGGCCACGCTGCGGGTGGACGGCGGAATGAGCGCGTCGGACTTCGCCATGCAGTTCCTCTCCGACATCATCGGCGCGCGGGTGGACCGGCCCAAGGTGCTGGAGACGACCGCGCTTGGCGCGGCCTGGCTGGCCGGGCAGAAGGCCGGGGTCTACCCGGACAGGGAGGCTTTCGCGAAAGGCTGGGCGCTGGAGCGCAGCTTCACCCCGGCGATCACCGAGGAAACGCGCACCGCCAGATACGCCGCCTGGCGCCGCGCGGTCGAGGCGACGATCAGCGTCTGACAACCCGGCCCTTTGCTTCTTCCGCAGGCGTTTGCACGGTCCGAAGAGCGGTGCAGGGGCACGGTGACTGGACCCGGCCCGCGCCGGATGCCAGACCGTAAGGCGCCTGCCGGAAGGACACTCGATGAACAGCCACGCTTTCGACTTCGCGGAACTGACCCCAAAGGAGCGCTACAAGCTCCTGATCGGGACGGTCATCCCGCGGCCCATCGCCCTGATCACCACCCTGTCCGAAGACGGCATTCCCAACGCCGGGTCGTTCAGCTTCTTCAACATCCTGACCCACGATCCCGCGATCATGGCCATCGGGATCGAATACAAGCCGGACGGCACGCCGAAGGACACCGCCGCCAACATTCTCGCCACGAAGGAATTCACGGTCCACATCTCCGACCACGCGCTGGTGGACCAGATGGAGATCTGTTCGATCAAGTTCCCGGCGGACGTGGACGAGCTGTCGGTCGCGGGACTGACAACCGTTCCGGGCGAGACCGTGCGCAGCCCGCGCATCACCGCCGCGCCCGCGGCCTTCGAATGCCACCTCGTGCAGACCGTGCCGGTCACGCCCGCGCGGGTCATCGTGCTGGGAGAGGTCAAGCGGATGTTCGTGCGCGAAACCCTCGTCGATCCCGAAACGCTGTACGTCGACCAGATCGGCATCGACGCGGTGGGGCGGCTTGGTGGCCACCTCTACGCAAGGCAACTGGACCAGTTCGAGCGGGTGACACCCTCAGTCGAACAGTTCATGGCCACGTCCAGAACCGTGGAAAGCTGATCACCACAACCGGCGTTTCGTCTGCCCTGACCCGGTCCGGAGCGCGGCCAGCACCTCCTCCGTATCGGCGCCGAGCGACGGGGCAGGGGCGCTGACCCCGGGCCCGTCGCGCCGGAAGCGGAAACCGGCGTTCAGCACGCGCGACCCGTCGTCGAGGTCGAGGAACAGGTCGCGGTCGCGCAACTGCTCCATCTCCATCGCTTCGCCCAATGGCCGGACCTTCCCGGCGGGCACCCCCGCCGCCGCGAGGTCGGCCTCCCATTCGGTGGCGGTGCGCTCGCCGAAACGCGCCACCAGCAGCGCGCGCAACTCGATGTCATGTGTCATGCGATTTTCCGGGGTCGCGAACCGAGCATCGTCCAGCAGCGACATGCAGCCCAGCACCCGGAACAGCCGCTCCACCTGCACCTGCTGCACCGCGCCGATCGTGATCTCACCCTCCGCGGTGGGGAAGGTGTCGGCGGTCGGCGCGCCGGAGAAGCCGCGATTGCCCGCGCGTACCGGGGTCTGCCCGCTCATCATCATCGGGACGACCACGGAACTCATCATCACCATCGTCGCGTCCAGCATCGACACATCGATCACTTGCCCCCGGCGCGCCGGATCGCGTTCCCGCTGCAGCACCGCCGAGAGGATCGCAAAGGCCGACAGCAGGGCGGAATAGGTGTCGACGATGGGAAAGCCCACGCGCTCCGCCGCCTCGCCCTCGTGGCCCGACAACAGCATCAGGCCCGAAACGCTCTGGATCACCTGGTCGATGGCCGGGAAATCGCGCAGCGGCCCGTCCTGACCGAACCCGGAGACGGAGCAGTAGATCAACGAAGGGTGTGCGCCGGTCAGCGTCTCGGCGCCAAGCCCCAGCCGTTCCGCCACGCCGGGGCGGAAGTTCTCGACCACCACGTCGGCGCTGGCCACCAGCGCCCGTGCGGCCGACAGGCCCTCGTCGGACTTGAGGTCCAGAACGATGGATTTCTTGCCCGCGTTGGCGCCGACGAAGGGCTCTGCCATGCCGCGCCGTGCCGGGTCTCGCGTGTAGAACCGCATCGGATCGCCCGCCGGCGGTTCGACCTTGATGACCTCCGCGCCCAGCAGGTTGAGGAACTGGGTCGCCAGCGGCCCCGCGATGACATGGCTGAAGTCCGCGATGCGAATGCCTTCGAGCGGTTTCGCCATGTGTCCCTCCCCGACGTTTCCACACACGCAGACCTGTACGGTCATCCGCGTATTTGGTTTCCAAAAGAAACAGTCAGGCGGCTTCTGTCAAGAGGCGTGAGGGTCCGTGTCCCCGTCTTCGGTCACCGCGCTTCCGATCAGGCGCCACAGAAGTTCGAACAGCATCGCGCGTTCTGCCGGGGACAGCGGCGCCAGGAATTCCTCCTGCAGCCGGGCCATGTCGGGCCGCATGCGCGCCAGCCGTGCCTCGCCCGCCTCCGTCAGGTAGAGCGCGTTCAGCCGCTTGTCAGCGCCTTCCTTACGGCGCTCGATCAGGCCGGTGCGTTCGATCTCGTTCACCAGTTTTGTAAGGGCGGATTTTCTGAGTACGACGGCTTTGGCAAGGTCCTTCTGCGTCAGCCCCGGATTGAGCCCGATGAGATTAAGCACCGCGACCTCGCCGCCTGCCACCGCGTGCGTGGCGAAGAACGACTCGTTGCGTTCGAGGATCCGCGTCCGCAGAAGCCGGGTGACAAAGGAGATGTCCGTGGCCAGGTGGCCGAGGTCGGGACCGCCGTCATTTCCAGGTCGCTGTGTCATCTTCGGCGTGATCCCCCGCTTTTTCATTCGCTAAGCCGTAGCGTGGTGGATTGTCAAACATGGGTGTTGACAGATCCGGCAAAAGGTTTCCAAGATGAACCAAGTTGGGCCATGTTCGCAGGGGAGGGCGACATGCCGGTTGACGCGACCTTGCAGAGAGCTTTCGACCTGCGCGCCGATGGCGTGCGCCCGGACGGCGCGGCGCTGGTCGGTGTCTTCGGCGAGGGCGTGCCATTGCCGCTGGTCGCGGCCCTGGGCGGTCTCGCGGTGGACGTGAAGGCGCCACCGCTGGCGGATGCGGCCGGGGGTCCGACAAGCGATCTGGTGCGGTCGGTGACCGAAGACTTCCTCGATCCGTTCGCGACCCGGTTCCTTCACCGCTTCGCTGCGGGCGCCTTCGACCGTTACGCCACGCTGATCTTCGCCCGCGACGACGTGGCAGGCCTCACCGCCTATCAATACGCGACAGAGCTGCGGCGGCAGGGGCGTCTGACGCAGGGCGGCCCCCGAATGCACCTGTGGAACGCGCTGCACACAGACAGCGCGCCCGTCGCGGCCTTCAACCGCCACGAACTCGACCGCCTCAGGGCACACCTCGAAGAGACGCTGGGCACACAACTCGACCCCGACCGTCTGGCCGGGGCCGTCGCGGAGGAAACCCGAAGGGCCGATGCCCTGGCCGCCTTGCCGCCCGGCGGCCCCGATGCCTTCGTCGCGCGCAACGCCGGGCGCTGGCTGACGCCGTCGCAGCACGCGGCGCTGATAAGGGACATGCCGCGGGGGAGTGGCCCGTCCATCGTGCTGACCGGCAGCGCCTGCGACATCCCCGTGCTGCATACCCTCTGCGCGGAGGTCGGGCAGGTGCGCGCCGATCTTCAGGACTACGGCCGCGCCGCGCCTCAGCCGGTGGACGCCGCCGACCTGCTGCACCGGATCGTGTCGGACCCGCTGGCAACCCGCGCCGCGCCGCCCGCCCGCTTCACCCGCGCGCTGCACAACGGTATCGCGGGTGCCGACCTCGTGATCGCAAGCACCGACGCCTCCGACGATTCCTTCGGCTGGGAACTGCCGGGCCTGCGCCGCGCGGCAGAGGCACAAGGCGCGCGCTTCCTCGACCTGGGCTTCCGCCCGTTCCGCCCGGACAACGCATGGCAGGACAGGACCCGCCGCCGCATCGCGGAGGCCCTGGGATGACCTGTGCCGCCGAGGCGACCGCGTGGCAGCGAGACTGGCTGAAGGGCCTGCGCCGGCAGATCGCCGACGGCGCGGCCTTTGCCTTCGTCAACGCCGACACCCCGCACGAGCTGTTCCACTTCATGGACGTGCCCATGGTCACCAACCAGTGGTGGTCGGCGGTGATCTCGGCCAAGCAACTGGCGCCGCATTACCTCGACCGGATGGTGGCGCTCGGGTTCCATGCCCATCTGCCGCGCTATTCCAGTCTGCCGCTGATCGCGCAGATGGAAGGCGATTTCGACCGGCAGCCATGGGGCGGTCTGCCCGCGCCCGCGATCCTCTGCGCGCGGGCCAGTTCGGACGAACACCCGCGCATCTTCCAACGCTGGGCGGAGCTGACCGGGGCAGAGCTGCACCTGCTCTCGGCCCCGGCCACGCCGGACCCCGCGCCCGACTGGTGGGTGCGCGCCCGCGAGGGGTGGGAAGACCTCTACGGATCGGCCCGTCTCGACCTCATGGTGGCCGAGATGGAGATCCTGATCGCCGCCCTCGAACGCCTGTCGGGCCGGGACTTCGACCGCGACGGTTTCGCCGCCTACATGGCCCGGATCGACGAACAGGAGCGTATGCTCGACACCGTCGCCGACATGATCGCCGGTGCCGAAAAGTGCCCCGTGGGGATCGCCGAACAGATGCCCAACGTCATGATCCCCCAGTGGCACCGTGGTTCCGACCGGGCGCTCGACCATGTCCGCGCCTTCCGCGACGAGGTGGCCGGGCGGATCGACCGGGGTGAGGCGGTCTGCGACGGCGAACGCATTCGCATGATGTGGATCGGCGCGGGCCTGTGGTTCGACACGTCCTTCTACACCGCCTTCGAAGAAACCCACGGCGCGGTCTTCTGCTGGTCGATGTACCTGCCGTTCGCGGCGGACGGCTACATCCGTGCCGACCATGGCGACCCGCTGAGGGCGCTCGCCGCGCGGGTCTCGGCGATGAACGAACAGTTGCACCAGCCGCCCTGGGTCAACGAATGGCTGGTGAAGGAGGCGCGGCGCTGGCGGATCGACGTGGCGGTGATGCTGGTGCCGGAACACGACCGGTTCTCGGGCTACGGATCGTATTTCGCGCGCGAGGCGCTGAAGGCTGCCGGTGTGCGCGTGGTCGAGATACACTCCGACATGGTTGACCCGCGCGACTGGGACCGCGCGGCGATGGAGGCGCGGGTGCGCGCAGAGCTGGACGAGGTGGAGGCTGGATGATGGGTGCGCTCGACGGGCTGAAGGTGGCGGATTTCTCATGGGTGGGCGCCGGTCCGCGGTCGACGAAGGACCTGGCCGACAACGGCGCCACCGTGGTGAAGGTGGAATCCGCCCGCCGCCTCGACCTTGGCCGCCGCTCTCCGCCCTTCGCAGGCGGGGACCGAAAATCGCCCGACGCGTCGGTCTTCTTCGCCCAGACCAACACCTCCAAGAAAAGCGTCACGATCAACCTGTCCGATCCCCGCGGGGTCGAGGTGGCGAAGCGGCTGGTGGCCTGGGCGGACGTGGTGGTCGAGAATTTCGGCCCCGGCTACATGGACCGCATCGGCCTCGACTGGGAAACTTTGCAACAGTTGCGGCCCGGGATCATCCTCGCCAGCGTGTCGGTCGCCGGGCGGACCGGGCCGATGGTCGGGTTCCGGGGGTACGGCAACTCCGCCGCGGCGTGGTCGGGGCATTGCGACATGACCGGCTGGCCGGGGTCGGAGCCGCACATGCCGCCCTTCGCCTATGGCGACGTGGTGGCGCCCATGATGCTGACCGTTGCGATCCTCTCCGCACTGGAACATCGCGACCGGACGGGGCAGGGGGTGCATGTCGACGTCAGCCAGATCGAGGCGATGGTGCAGGTCGCGGGCGACCTCTTTGCCGGAATGCCGGACGACAAGCCCGCCAACGCCGATCCGGAAATGGCTCCGCATGGCGTCTTCCCCTGTGCCCCGGACGGCTGGATCGCCATCTCCTGTGAGACCGACGCCCAGTGGCAGGCGCTCTGCACGGTTCTGGACGCACCGGACCTTCATGACCGCTGGCCCACGGCAGAGGCACGCCGCGCCGACCGCGCCGCGCTGGAGGGCTCGCTGACCGATCTCACCCGCCCCATGGACGGGGCCGCGCTGGAGGCGGCGCTGGTGAAGGCCGGCGTGCCCGCGGCCCTCGTGCTGGACGGCAGGGGCCTATCGGAACATCCTGCGCTGAACGCGGCGGGGCATTTCGTGTCGGTGGACCACCCGGTGATCGGCACGGCGAAGATGCCCGCACCGCCCTACCGGTTCAGCGCCACCCCGGGCCGGGTCGGCCCATCGCCCTGCCTTGGCGCCGACAACGCCGAGGTCTTCGCCGAGATCGGCCTGACGCCTGACGAGATCGACAGCCTCATCGCAGAGGGGGCACTGGCATGACGCTGCTCGACGGTCTCCGCGTCGTGGTCCTTGCAGACCACCTTGCCGATTTCGGCGGCAGCATGCTGGCGCGTCTGGGTGCCGAAGTGGTGCTGGCCGGGGCCGCGCCCCTGACCGGGCCGCGCGAAAAGGCGTGGCACAAGGGCATGACCCGCAGCGACGCGCCGCTGGCAGAGCTTCTGGCAGAGGCCGATATCCTGCTCGACGACCGTCGCTCCGGCCCGCGCGACGACGTGGACGCCCTTGCCGCAAAACAAAGGGAGCTGGTGCACGTGGTCATCACAGGCTTCCCTGACAATCCGCGCCCGGTGACGGACCTGACGCTGATGGCGCAGTCGGGGCTGATGCACGTCACGGGCACCCCCGACCGCCCGCCGCTGCGCCTGCCCGGCGAACAGGCCTATGCCCTGACCGCCATACAGGCGGCGACGGCGGCGCTGATGGGCCTCCGGGCGCGTCGGCAGACCGGCGAAGGCCAGCGCATCACGCTCTCTGCCCTGCAGGCCACCGCACTCGCCAACTACCGCGAGGCGGTGATGTACGAACACACCGGCCGCATCGGCACGCGGCGCGGCAACATGCTGGTCCGGGGCAAGTCCGGCGTGCGTCAGGTCTGGCCCTGCGCGGACGGCTTCGTCACCTGGTCGATGATCGACAACCCCGGCATGATGCGGGCGCTCGTCCGGGTCATGCAGGCCGAAGGGGCGGCGGGCGAACTGGCCGAGATCGACTGGGACGCGATCCTCGTGGCCGATACGGAGCAAGAGACCATCGAGCGCTGGCAATCCATCGTCGAGGCCTTCTTTGCCCGCCACGATCGCAAGACCCTTGGCGACTGGTCGCTCGAACACGGCTGGGGCCTTTCGCCGATCATCCGCCTGTCGGAGGTCCCGGACAGCCCGCAGATGAAGGCGCGCTGGGTCTTCGACGCCGACGGCGTGCCGGGACCGCTGTTCGCCGTGCACCCGGGGAGGGGCACATGAGCGCGCTGGCCGGTCTCCGCGTGCTCGACTTCTCCCGGCTGCTGCCCGGGCCCTACTGCACGTGGCTTCTCGCCGATCAGGGGGCCGAGGTGATCCGCGTCGAACATCCCCGCGAGCTGGCCAAGCAGGCGAAGGTCTTCGGCTGGGACAGGCTGAATCAGGCCGGACGCGCGCGGCAACGGGCGCGGGACATGCTGGCGCGGGGCAAGAAATCCGTCTGCCTCGACATCGGCGACCCCGACGCGCAGGCTGCCCTGCGCCGCCTCGCCGCGACGGTCGACGTGGTGGTGGAGGATTACCGGCCCGGCGTGCTGAGCAGCCTCGGCCTCGGGTACGATGTGCTGTCCGAAGGCAACCCGGCGCTGGTCTACACCTCTCTGACGCTCTGCGGCCAGACCGGCCCGCTGCGCGACAAGCCGGGGCACGATCCGGTCGCACTGGCGCTGGCCGGCGTCCTCAGCCGCACCGGAGAGGACCCCGATGCCCCCGGCCTTCCGGGCTTTGCCGCCGCCGACGTGGCGACCGGCGCCCATGCCGCCTTTGCCACGCTCGCCGCCGTGATGCAGGCCCGTGCCACGGGGCAGGGACAGCATGTGGACGTCGCCATGACCGACTGTGCGCTGGTGCTTCTGGCCAATCTCATCGCCCGTTACGAGGATCCCGCCGACCTCCCCGCAAGGGGCGCGCGCCGGGCGGACCTCGGCCTCTGGCGCTGTGCCGACGGCGCGTGGCTCGTGACGACGGACATGGAACCGCGCTACTGGCAGGCCTTCTGCACCGCCATGGGCCGACCGGAGTTCGCGGCATGGCAGATGGACCCGTCCCGCCGGGCCGAGATCCGCGAAGGCCTTCAGGCGATCTTCGCGTCCCGGCCCCGCGCCCACTGGCTCGACCATCTGGAAAAGGCCGGAACCCAGTTCGCCCCGGTCAATTCGCTGGCCGAGGCCCTGAACGAACCGCATTTCCGCGCACGCGGCATGGTCGTCGCGCTGGACGCGCCGGGCGGCGCCCTGACGCAGGCCGGCCCGCCGGTCCGCCTCGGCCCGTTCGAGACCCCGCATCCGGCGGTCCTGCCGGGCACCCATACCGCCGAGGTCCTGCGCGCCGCAGGCTTGTCGGACACACAGATAAACGCGCTGGCGGCATCGTCCGCGCACCAGACCGGGCCATCAACCCCGGCGACCCACTGAACCATCAAGGGAGGATACACCATGCTCAGAACAACGGCGGTCATCGCACTGTGCCTTGCCGCGCTGCCCGCGTGGGCCGCGGATTTCAACCTGACCTATGCCTCGCCCTACACCGAGGCGCATCCCTACGGCGCCGCCGACGCGGAGTGGATCGCGCGGATCGAGGAACAGTCCGGCGGCCGCGTCGACATCACGCCCTACTGGGGCCGGACACTCATCACCTCGCGCGAGGGCGTGGACGAGCTGGCCGCAGGCGTGGCCGACATCGCCTATATCGCGCCGATCTACGCGCGGTCGGGCTATGACATGAACCGGCTCGTGCCGGGGATGTTCTACGGCTACACCGACCCGAAGAAGGTTCTCGACGTCTACATGGAGCTTGTCGAGCAGTTCCCGGTCTTCGACGAGGAGCTCGATGGCGTGCACGTCGTCGGCTACAACGTCGGCACGCCGATGCACGTCCTCCTGCGCGACAAGCCGGTGGAGACGCTCGATGACCTTCAGGGCCTGCGCATCCGCTCGGCGGTGGACTTCATCGGCCCGCTCGCGGCCTTCGGGGCAGAGGGTGTGACCATGCCGATGACGGAAACCTACCCCTCGCTGGAAAAGGGCGTCGTCGACGGGGTGATCGCCCCCTACGAGGCGCTGAAATCGCTCAGCTTTGCCGAGGTGGTCGGCTACTACTCCGAACTGCCGCATTCGCGCGGCGCCTATCCCTCGCGCGGGATCAACGGCGACGTGTGGTCGAGGCTTCCGGAGGACATCCGGCAGGTCTTCGACGACAACACAGAATGGCTGAGCCTGCGCACCCTTGAGCTCGCGCAGGAGGCCGAGGACGCGGGCCGCGCCTATGGCGAGGAACAGGGTGTGAAGTTCAATGCCGTGGCACCCGAGGTTGTGGCCGAATATTCCGAATCCTTCGCCCCGGTCATCAGGGAGGTGGCGGAGGACCTCGACGCCATGGGCAAGCCGGGCACCGAGGTGCTGGACACCATCCGCGCGGCGCACACGCAGTAATAATCCGGGGGCGCGCCACCCGCGCCCCCGCAAGTCCCCGGGGAGCACGCCATGCGGCTGGTCGAACAACTTCTGGGCGGGATCGTGCGCGGGGCGGCAGCCCTCGGCGTGCTGTCGCTCCTCGCGCTCATGGCGCTGACGGTCGTCACCGTGACCTTCCGCGCCGTGGGCGTGGCCTTTCCGGGCACCTACGTGCTGGCGGAGCTTCTGCTGATCCCCACGGTCTCCTGCGCGCTGGCCTATGCGGCGTGGGATGGCGCACACACCAAGGTCGAGCTGCTGGTCAAGAGCTTCCGGCCCCGTGTCGCGGGCCTGTCGCAGGGGCTGATGCTGCTGGCCGGCACCGCCTTCTGGGGCTTCGTCCTTTACGCCGGGATCGAAGAGGCGCTGCGCCGCGGCCGCCAGGGCGAGACGACGCCGCTTCTCGACATTCCCGTGGCCCCGTTCCGCTGGCTCATGGTGGCGGCGATCACGCTGATGATCGCGGTCTGCCTGCTGCGCGGCCTCCAGTTCATCGCGGGCCGGGAGCCGAAGGAATGACCCCGGTCCTTGCAGGCGTCATCGGCATCGCGGCGATGTTCCTCGCCATCGCCTTCGGCATGCCCATCGGCTTTGCCATGGGTCTGGTCGGCGTGCTGGGCTTCGGCCTGCTCATCAGCTTCCACGCGGCGATCATCAAGGTCGGCGTCATCGCCTTCGACCTCGCCACCAACTACGCCATCGGCACAGTGCCGCTGTTCCTGTTCATGGCGCATGTGCTGTTTGCCTCGGGCATCGGGCAGGACCTCTACGACTTTGCCGCGCGGATGCTGGGACACCGGCGGGGCGGGCTGGCCATGGCGACGGTCGGCGCCTCGGCGGGCTTCGCATCGGTCAACGCCTCGTCGCTGGCGACCACCGCGACCATGGGCCTTGTCGCCCTGCCCGAGATGCGGCGCCACGGCTATTCGCTGTCTCTGGCCTCCGGCTCCGTCGCGGCGGGGGGCACCATCGGGTCGCTCATCCCGCCCTCCGGCATGTTCATCATCTACGGCATCCTGACCGAGACCTCGATCGGCGACATGTTCGCGGCGGGCATCGTGCCGGGCGTGCTCTTGGCGCTCTTCTACATGACGGTGATCGCCGTCCGCTGCCGCCTGAACCCCGAGGCCGGACCCGCCGGGCCGCGCTACGACTGGGCCGCCCGCTGGCAGGGGTTCCGCCGCACGGGCGACGTGATCGTGCTGTTCGTCTTCGTCATGGGCGGCATCATCTGGGGCTGGTTCACCCCCACGGAGGCCGGCGCCATGGGGGCCTTCGGCGCATTGGTGATCGCGGGCCTCCGCGGGAAACTGAGCGTCGCGGCCCTGCGCACCGCCGTCTACGACACGCTGCGCACCACCGGCATGATCTTCGGCATCCTCTTCGGCGCGCTGGTCTTCAACGCCTTCGTCACCGTGACGACCATCCCGCTGAACCTCGTCGGCTGGGTGAGCGCGGTGGACCTGCCGCCGCTGGCGGTCCTGCTGATCATCCTCGTGCTCTACCTGTTCCTCGGCATGATCCTCGACGCCTCGGCGATGATGACGCTGACCGTGCCGCTGTTCTTCCCGCTGGTCACCGGCCTCGGCTACGACGCGGTGCTGTTCGGCGTGCTGGTCGTGCGCATGACCGAGATCGCGCTGATCACGCCGCCGGTGGGCATGAACGTCTACGTCCTCAGCAGCGTGGCGCGGGACATTCCGCTGACCACGATCTTCCGCGGCACGGCGCCCTTCGTGCTGGCCGACCTGCTGCACGTGGCGCTGCTGCTGGCCATACCGGCGCTGGTGCTCTGGCTGCCCTCGCTCTGAGGGAGGGCGCCGAGCCCCTACGGCGCGCGCCGATCAAACAGTAGCGGCCCCGGCCCTCAGCCCTTCACCCGCGCGTGCACCGCGTAGCGCCGGTAGAGGCCCCGGTGCTCCACCCCCGCCACGCGCCCGCCGAGGTTGTCGAGCGCGTCGGTCAGCCGGTCGCGCGGCGCAACGTGGAACCGCGCCAGCCATGCCCGCAGGCCTTTGCCGAACCAGCGTGGCAGGCCGCCCTGATCGCCGAAGTCGACGATGTGCAACTGCCCGCCGGGGGCGAGGTGGCGCAGAGCCTCGTCCATCGCGCCCTGCCAGTCGGGGATCATAGACAGGCAGTAGGAACAGACGATGTGATCGAAGCGGGCGGTGCCGAACAGATCCTCGGCATCGAAATCGCAGGCATCCGCCTGCGCCAGCACCACGCCCGCACCCAGCTTGCGCCGGGCAGAGATCAGCATCTGCTCCGAGATATCCAGCCCGTAGAGCCGCGCCTCCGGGTGCCTCGCCCGCACTGCGGCAAGGTTGCGCCCCGTGCCGCAGGCGATCTCCAGCACCGACTGGCCGGGGCGGACGTCCATCCGCTCGATCAGCTCGTCGCGGCCCAGCAGGTAGTACTTGCGTGTCACGTCATAAAAGAGCCGCTGGTAGCGATAGACATCGTCCATCAGCCGCCCGTGATCCGATGTCATCGTCATGCAGCGACCTTCCGGTAGAGGTGCACGCCGCCGTAGATCGCCGAACGGTCGGTGGCAAAGGCGGTGGCAGAGGCCGCTTCGTCATACCCCCACTGTGCCAGCAGGGCCTGAGGCACGCGCCCGGGCAGGATGTCCGCCGCGCCGCCGGTCCGGAACAGCACACGGGCACCGGGCCGGGCGGTGCGGGTGATCTCTTCCCACAGCGCGGTCAGCTGCGCGTCGCTCATCCAGTCCTGCGCATCCAGCAGCACGTAGACCGACTTCGACCCGGCGGGCGCCTCTGCCAGCACGTCGGTGATCGAGCGGTTCCAGACCGCCACACGGGGGGCCGCGGCGCGCAGCGCCTCGAAGTGCTGCGGTTCGAGGTAGGGCGGCACCGGCCCGTCGCCTTCGGGCTTGTAGGCGCGCGTCGCCGCCTGCCAGGCAAAGTAGTTCTCGCCGATGGGGAAGTCGCAGAACAGCTTGCGCGTCCGCTCCCGCAGCACCGGGATCACGTCGCCGCCCGCGTCCGCTGCCAGCTTGTCGTATTGCGCGGGCGGTATGCCGAGGCCGAACAGCGACGCCCGGCGCCGCGCGGCGAACCTGACCAGCCGCGTGTCGTAAAGCGGCGCGATCTCGGCGTCAAAGAAGGCGCGCTGTTCCTCCAGCGTCGTGGCCGTCAGCAGCCCGTCCCACCGCACGCCCGCCAAGCGGGTGACAAGGTGCACCGCGCCAAGGAAGCTGCCCAGCACGCCGTAGCGATGGAACCCGCGCGAAAACAGCGCCTTGCGCCGGACGATCCCGTGGCGCCCCTGCCAGAAGGCCCGCGCCTCCGGGTCGAGCCTGCGCAGGATGTAGCGGTCGAAGAGCGCCTCGTTTCCGGGCCGGTCGGCGTGGCCGAAGAGATCGTAGAAGGCCGTGTGGTCGGGCAGCACCTGCGCCGCCAGCAGCTTCAGCCGGTTCAGCTCCACATGCCAGGGCGACAGGTCCACCGCCGTGACCGAGGCGGGCGAGGCAGTCAGATAGGACATCACGTTGCAGCCGCCCGAGGCGATGCAGACGATGTCGTCCTGCGCCGTCAGGCCAAGCGCCGCCATGTCGCAGACCGGGTCCTCCCAGATCTGCGGATAAACGAGGCCCCGGAACAGCCGGGCAAAGACCCGGTCCGACACCGTGTCGAAGGACCATCTGCGGCTCTGGTAGACGGCCTCTCCGATGAGAGCCTGCGTGGTGTCGCTCATTGCGCTTCCTGTTCAAGCTGTGCGGTCCGCTCGACCCCGGCCGCCTGCGCGGCGATCCGGGCGCGCTTGCGGGCGCGCCGTTCGAGCAGGAACTGCCGGTTCTTGCGGGCTTCCCAGTCGACCAGCCGCATCTCGCCCGCCGCGTTCTCGATGACCGCGGTGCAGCTTTCCACCCAGTCGCCGGTGTTGATGTAGCGGATGCCGCCGATCTCGCGGATCGAGGCATGGTGGATGTGGCCGCAGATCACCCCGTCGAACCCCTTCTGACGGGCGTCCAGCGCCAGCACCTCCTCGAACTTGCAGATGTAGTTGACCGCCTGCTTGACCTGCTGCTTCGACCATTTCGACAGTGACCAGTAGCGGTGCGACCAAAGCCTGCGGACCATGTTGATCTTCGGGTTCAGCCAGATCAGCGCGGCATAGGCGCTGTCGCCGAGATACGCGAGCCACTTGGCGTTCGCCACCACCGCGTCGAACTCGTCGCCGTGGGTCACGAGGTAACGCCGCCCGTCCGCCGCCAAGAAACTGTCGCGCCGCTTCAGCTCGATCCCGCCAAGGTGCAGCCCGATGTAGTCGCGGAACACCTCGTCGTGGTTGCCGGGGATGAAGATCACCCGCGTACCGCCCCGCGCCTTTTCGAGGATCGCCTGGATGACCGCGTTGTGATCCTCCGGCCAGTGCCAGCCCTTCTTCAGCCGCCAGCCGTCGACGATGTCCCCGACAAGGTAGAGCGTCTCGGCTTCGTGCTTCGCCAGGAACTCCGCCAGCAGCCGCGCCCGGCAGCCGCGTGTGCCGAGGTGGACATCCGACAGGAAGATCGTGCGATCGGTCACCGTTTCGTCCGCGCTTCTGGTTCTCGTGTTCCAGAGGCGGATACGCCGCGGATGTATCACCGCGGTGACCGTTTTGTATCGGTCGCGTGACCCTTTCCCGTGCGGCGCGAGGGTGCCGCCCCTCCGGTGAAAGCGGCTGTAACCGAACTTTCAGCAATCGGTCATCTGCCTGTCATGAAAGGGAAATAGCCGGTGGCCGCGTGTCCCCGGCCCGACAGCCGGACGGGGGCCAAGAGATGGATGGGGACATCCCGAATTCCTTGCCGTCAGGACGGACCCATCCCGGGTCCGCCCCGGCATTCCTGTTGCCCTGCACCGGCTGGGCACAAACGACCGGAGACAGTCGATGAAACACGTCATGACCTTCACCGCCGCGGCGACCTTTGCGCTGACGGCCTCCACGGCGATGGCCGAAACCCAGATCACCTGGTGGCACGGCATGGGCGGCCACCTCGGCGACGTGGTCAACCAGATCGCCGCCGGCTTCAACGAAAGCCAGTCCGACTACGAGATCACCCCGGTCTTCAAGGGCACCTACGAGGAAACCCTGACCGCCGCCATCGCCGCCTTCCGCGCGGGCGAGCAGCCGAACATCGTTCAGGTCTTCGACGCGGGCGCCGCCACCGTGATCGGCGCCAAGGGCGCGACGATCCCGGTTCAGGACCTGCTCGAACAGAACGGCGTCGACTTCGACATCGAGGACTACATCGCGGGCGTGCGCTACTTCTACGCCGACAGCGACGGCAAGATGATCGGCATGCCGTTCAACTCCTCCTCGCCGGTGCTCTACTACAACGCCGACGCTCTGGCCGCCGCCGGTGTCGAGGCCCCCGCCACCTACGAGGACTTCGAAGCCATCGCGCCGAAGCTGAAGGAAGCAGGCTACACCCCGCTCGTGCAGACGCACCTGCCGTGGGAATTCGTCGAGAACTTCCACTCCCGCCACAACCTGCCGTTTGCCACCAACAACAACGGCTACGACGGCGCAGAGGGCACCGAGATCCTGATCAACTCTCCCGAAATGGCGATGCACTTCACCAAGGTGAAGGAATGGCTGGACGCGGGCCTCTTCGGGTTTCACGGCACCTCCTGGGACGACAACAAGGCGCATTTCCTCGACCAGTCCGCCGCCATGTACATCGGCTCCTCGGGTGACTTCGGCGGCCTGACCGCGCTCGACCTGCCGTTCGAATGGGCCTCCACCTACCTGCCGCACTGGGCCTCGATCACCGAAGAGGGCTACCAGTCCTTCATCGGCGGCGCGTCGCTGTTCGCCATGTCCGGCAAGTCGGACGAGGAAAACGCCGCCTCCGCCGCCTTCTTCGAATACCTGACCTCCCCCGAGGTCCAGTACATGTGGCACCGTGAAACCGGCTACGTGCCGATCACCGAGGCCGCCTACGAAATGGCGAAGGAAGACGGCCACTACGAGCGCTTCCCGGCGGCCGAGACCGGCATCAAGCAGCTCATGCTCCAGTCGGGCGAGAACACCCACGGCTACCGCATGGGTTTCTACGTCCAGATCCGCGACATCGAGAACCGCGAGCTGGCAAAGTTCCTGAACGGCGAAACCTCTATCGAGGACGCGCTTTCGACCATCGAAGCCGAAGGCAACGAGCTGCTGGGCCGCTTCGCCCAGACCACGAACTGAGCCTTTCCGCGATGACACGACGGCGGCCGCCCCGGGTGGCCGCCGCTCCCCTTTGAAGGACCTGCGATGAAGCGCGCCTCTTTCGACAACCCGTGGCTCCCGATCCTGCTGCTCCTGCCGCAGCTCTCGATCATCTGCCTGTTCTTCTACTGGCCTGCGTGGCAGGCGCTGCGCTCGTCGTTCTTCCTCGAAGACCCCTTCGGCTTCGGCGAAACCTTCGTGGGGCTGCAGAACTACGCCCGGCTCTGGACATCCAGCCAGTACCTGAAGAACGCGGGCTTCACGGTGGTCTTCTCGCTCTGCGTCACCTTCTTCTCCCTGGCCATCGCACTGCTGCTGGCGGTCAAGGCCGACAGCGTGCTGCGCGGGGCAAAGACCTACCGCACGCTCCTGATGTGGGTCTACGCCGTGGCGCCGCCGGTCGCGGGCTTCCTCGCCCTGATCCTCTTCAACCAGCGCTGGGGTCCGATGGTCGATTTCTTCGCCCAGTTCGGCTGGCAGATGAAGGTCCGCCTCGACTACTTCGACACCGCCTTCGCCATGGTCGTGGCCTCCGTCTGGAAGCAGATCCCGGTGAACTTCATCTTCTTCCTCTCCGGGCTCCAGTCCATCCCGCGCGCCGTGCGCGAGGCGGCTCTGATCGACAACCGCTCCGGCATCTCGCGCTTCTGGACGGTGACCTTCCCCCTGCTCGCACCCACGGGTTTCTTCCTGCTGATCATCAACATCACCTACGCGCTTTTCGACACCTTCGGCCTGATCGACACCATCCTGCGCAACAACCCCGGCGACCAGCCGGTGACGCTGGTCTACCAGGTCTACCTCGACGGGTTCCGCGGGCAGGACATCGGAGGCTCCTCGGCGCAGTCGGTCGTGCTCATGGTGCTGGTGCTGGCGCTCACCATCATGCAGTTCCGCCTCGTCGAGCGGCGCATCCACTACACCTGAGGACCGCCATGGCAGAGATTTCCCAGACCACCGGACGCACCGCGGCCCGCGCCGCGGAACGCCCCGTCCGCAAGCCCCTGCGCTGGGGTGCCGTCGCCGACCACGCGATCCTGATCGCCGGGGCCGCGCTGATGATCGTGCCGCTGCTGACCATGCTGCAGATGACCACGATCCCCGACGCGCAGGTGATGCAGCACGGCCCCTCGCTGGAAATCGGCGACCGCTTCTGGCCGAACCTGCAAAAGGCGCTCTTCCAGTCGATGAGTTTCTCGGGCGAGACGACCGGCATCAACATGTTCCGCAACTCGATGATCCTCGGACTGGGCTTCGCCGTCGGCAAGATCGTCATCGCCATGATGGCCGCCTATGCCATCGTCTACTTCCGCCTGCGCTTTGCCACGCTGGCCTTCTGGCTGATCTTCACCACGCTGCTCCTGCCGCTGGAGGTGCGCATCGTCCCTTCCTACGAGATCACCCAGAAGCTGGGCCTCCTGAACACCTGGACCGGGCTGATCGTGCCCCTGATCGCCTCGGCCACCGCGACCTTCTTCTTCCGGCAGTTCTTCATGTCCGTGCCCGAAGAGCTGGTCGAGGCGGCAAAGATCGACGGGGCAGGGCCGGTGAAGTTCTTCATCGACATCCTCGTGCCGCTCTCGCAGACGATGATCGCCGCGATGTTCATCATCATGTTCGTCTACGGCTGGAACCAGTACCTCTGGCCCACCATGGTCTCGACCGAGGAAGACAAGTTCACCCTCGTCCAGGGCATCAAGCAGATCACCCAAAGCCTCGAAGGCAACCACATCCCGGAATACGGGCGGTCGAACCTTCTGGCGATCCTCGCGGTCCTGCCGCCGGTGCTGGTGGTCGTCTTCTTCCAGCGCTGGTTCGTGAAGGGCCTCACCGACTCCGACAAGTAACCCCCGCCTCCGCGCGGCGGCGTCCCACCGGGCCGCCGCGACAGGACCCCCGCACGCCCGCGCGCAACGCCGCATCAGGGCACACGACAAAGGAAAAAAGGAATGGCAACGGTCACGCTGCAAGACGTCCGCAAGGTCTATCCCAACGGGTTCGAGGCGGTGAAGCCCACCAGCTTCACCATCGCCGACGGCGAGTTCCTCGTGCTCGTCGGCCCCTCCGGCTGCGGCAAGTCCACGCTCCTGCGGATGATCGCGGGGCTGGAGGACATCACCGGCGGCACGCTCCACATCGGCGAACGCATGGTCAACGACACAGACCCCGCCGACCGCGACATCGCGATGGTCTTCCAGAACTACGCGCTCTACCCGCACATGACCGTCCGCCGGAACATCGGTTACGGGCTGAAGAACCGGAAGACGCCGAAGGCACAGATCGATGCCAAGGTCGAGGAGGCCGCGAAGATGCTGAACCTCACCGACTACCTCGACCGCAAGCCCTCGCAACTCTCGGGCGGCCAGCGCCAGCGCGTCGCCATGGGCCGCGCCATCGTCCGCGATCCGGCGCTCTTCCTCTTCGACGAACCGCTCTCGAACCTAGACGCCAAGCTGCGCAACCAGATGCGGATCGAGATCAAGGCCCTGCAGCGCCGGCTCGGCGTGACCTCGATCTACGTGACCCACGACCAGGTCGAGGCGATGACCATGGCCGACCGCATCGTGGTGCTGAACGGCGGTGTGATCGAGCAGATCGGCACCCCGTCCGAGATCTACCACAGCCCCGCCTCCACCTTCGTCGCCTCCTTCATGGGCGCCCCGCCGATGAACCTGGTGGAGGCGCGCTTCGGCGACGGCGCGGTGCGGCTGCCCGACGGCACGCCGGTCATGGCCGCCCCGAACGGCCGCACCGGCGCGATCACGCTGGGCATCCGGCCGGAAGACGTGCGCGTGGGGCAGGGGGCCATGGCCTTCGACGTGGCGCTGGTCGAGGAACTGGGCGCCCACCGCCTGCTGCACGGCGAGGTGGCGGGCCAGCCCTTCACCGCGCACGTCCTGAAGGACAGCGCCCACGCCACGGGCCGCCACCCCATCGAGTTGCCGCAAGCGGCGCTCGCCCTCTTCGACATGGAAACCGGACAACGCCTGTGACCCTCGCCACCACCCGCCCCGCCATCACCGTCACCGACACCCTGCCGCCTGTCACCGTGGACGAACGGCACCGCCTCCTGACCGCGCCCCGCACCGCCGAGGCGCACCGCGCCCTCATGGCAGAGGTCCCCGCCATGTCGATGGTCCAGACCGGCGGCACCGCCTCTGCCTCGCAGTTTCCGGCGACCCTCTCGGTCGTGGCATGGAACGTCGAACGCTGCCTCTTCCCCGAGGACAGCGCCGCCCACCTCGCACCCCGCGCCCCGGACATCGTGCTTCTGTCAGAGGTCGATCACGGCATGGCCCGTACCGGCCAGCGCCACACGACCGCGGTCATGGCCAAGGCGATGGGCATGGCCTACGCCTACGGGGTGGAGTTCCACGAGCTCGACCTCGGCGGGCCGACCGAACGGGTGTTCTGCACCGACGACTTCAACGCGCTCGGCTGGCACGGCAACGCGATCCTGTCGAAGGTCCCGTTCGAAAGCGTCACGCTGATCCGGCTCGACGATCACGGCCACTGGTTCTCGGAGGCGGCAGGCGCCGATCCCGAGCAGCCGCGTCTTGGCGGCCGGATGGCGCTTGCCGCCGTGGTGCCGACCGACGCGGGGCCGCTCTGCGTCGTCTCCACCCACCTCGAAAGCAATTCCGGCTCCGACCACCGCGCGCGCCAGATGCAGATCCTGCTCGACGGCATCGACGCCTTCGCACCCGCGATGCCCGTCCTGATCGGCGGCGACCTCAACACCGGCAACCATGTCCCGCCCGACTTCGACTGGCGCGGCGAGGCGCTGTTCCCCATGGCGGAAGAGCGCGGCTATTCCTGGACCTTCACCGCCGAGGGCATGACCACGCGCCCCAGCCTCATCACCCCGCACCCGACCCGCGTGATGAAACTCGACTGGTTCGCCGGGCGCGGCCTGACCCCGCTGGACCGGGCGGTGATCCCGTCGCTCGACGCAAACGGCCGCCCGCTTTCGGACCACGACGCGGTCTGGTGCCGAGCCGGTGTCACACCGCTCTGAGACGCCCGCCGAACAGGCAAACCAGCGGCGCGCCCAATGGCGCGCCGCACGTTTTTTGTATACACGCTAGCTATACGTCATAAATACGTTACACTCCGGTGCATGAGAGCCGCACCAGCCCCCTTCCGACCGATTCTGGCCCGGGCCGCCGCCGGGGTCCTGCTCCTGCTGTCCGCCGCCCCAGCCGCGGCGCAAAGCCCCATCGCCGACATCATCTGCGCCCCCACGCCGCAGATGGAAAAGCGTCTCGCCAGCCACCGCAACATCACCAAGGCCGCCTCCGGCCTGCGCAATCCCGAAGAGGTGCTGGAAGTCTGGACCGGGGCAGAGGGCACCTGGACCATGGTCATCCGCTACGCCTCCGGCACATCCTGCATCGTGGCCATGGGCGACGCCTGGCAGATGGCGCAGGGCGAAGCGCCCTCCTGAACCGGCCCTCCTGAACCGCGCGACCCGGCAAACGGCAACCGCTGTCACGGAACCTTCGCGCGACCGTCGCAAAGCTGAATCCGAAGCGTCAAGAAACTGACGCGCCCGGCCCGTAGGACCGCCCGGTAACAACCGGGGGACCCGATGCTCGAAGTCGACAATCTGACCAGACGTTTCGGCGACAGGACGGCCGTGGACCGTGCCAGTTTCACCGTGCCGGAACCGGCGATGATCGGCATCATCGGGCGCTCGGGCGCGGGCAAGTCGACGCTGCTGCGCATGGTCAACCGCCTCACGGATGCCTCCGAAGGTGCGATCCGCTTCGAGGGCCGCGAGATCACCGCCCTGACCGGTGCCGCGCGACGCACATGGCAAAGCCGCTGCGCGATGATCTTCCAGCAGTTCAACCTCGTGCCGCGCATGGACGTGGTGTCGAACGTGCTGCACGGCACGCTCAACCGCCGCTCCACCCTGTCGACGGTCTTCAACCTATATCCGCGTGCCGACATCCACCGCGCCATCGAGATCCTCGACCGCCTGGGCATCGCCGCCGAGGCGCCCAAGCGGGCCGAGGCGCTCTCCGGCGGCCAGCAGCAGCGCGTCGCCATCGCCCGCGCCCTGATGCAGGACCCGGCGGTGATCCTCGCCGACGAACCCATCGCCTCCCTCGACCCGATGAACGCGCAGATCGTCATGCAGGCGCTGCGCACCATCCACGAGGAAGACGGCCGCACGGTCATCGCCAACCTCCACACGCTCGACACCGCGCGCCGCTACTGCGACCGGGTGATCGGGATGCGCGACGGGCGCATCGTCTTCGACGGCACGCCCGCGCAGCTGACCACCGGCATGGCCCGCGAGATCTACGGCGCGGGCGCGGGTTTTTCCGAGGCCGCCACCTCCACCGAAATCGAGACGCTCGACCACGAACTGGCGGCCATCGCCAGGGCCGACGCGCTCGTCTGACCACCGACCACACCTTCATCGACGGAGAAACTGATGAAAAAGCTGATCGCCATCGCCCTCGCCACCACCGCGCTGACCGGCGCGGCACAGGCGCAGGACATCACCGAGTTCCGCATCGGCATCCTTGGCGGCGAGAACGCCCAGGACCGCATGAACTCCTACGCCTGCCTGCAGAACTACGCGTCCGAGGAACTGGGCGTCGAGGTCAAGCTCTTCGCCCCCGCCGACTACAACGGCGTTATCCAGGGCCTGCTCGGCGGCACGCTCGACATGGCATGGCTGGGCGCGTCGGGTTACGCCGCCGTCTACCTGCAGGACCCTGACGCGGTCGAGCCGGTGCTGGTCAAGCAGAACCTCGACGGCTCCATCGGCTACCACTCCATCGGTTTTGCCCGCAAGGACAGCGGCATCACCAAGCTGGAAGACGTGAAGGGCAAGGTCTTCGGCTTCGGCGACCCGAACTCCACCTCCGGCTACCTGATCCCCTCCATCGAGATCCCGCAGGCCACCGGCGCGTCGATGGAATCCGGTGACTACTTCGGCGAAGTGAAGTTCACCGGCGGCCACGAACAGACCATCGTCGCGGTGTTCAACGGCGACATCGACGCCGGCGTGACCTGGGCCGACGCACAGGGCAACTGGGAAGACGGCTATAACTCCGGCGCGCTGCGCAAGGCCGTTGACGCGGGCCTCGTCGACATGAACGAGCTGGTCGAGATCTGGAAGTCCAAGGTCATCCCCGAGGGCCCGGTCGTGCTGCGCAAGGACCTGCCCGAAGACGTGAAGACCCGCATGACCGCGCTGGTCGACGGTCTTTATGAGCGTGACGCCGACTGCGCCTACGGCGTGGCCGCCGGCGACACGCTGGGCTTCATCCCGGTCGAGCACGAGACCTACCAGTCCGTGATCGACGCCCGCAAGGCAGAGATCGGCGGCTGATCGCTTCCGCGACCGCCCCGGCGGCAATGGCGCGTCAGCCCGTACCGGCGCGCCCTTGTCCCGCATCCTGCAGACCGCGCCCCGGGCCACGCGCCCGGGGCCATCCCTGAACGGAACCCCATGACAGACGCCACCCTTACCGTCGGCCAGATCCGGTCCGGCTACATGGAGCAGGTCCGCCGCAAGCGCCTCTACGGCGGGCTGACCCTCATGATCTTCGTCCTGCTCATGGTCTCCGGCTTCGTCGTCGCCGACGACCGCAACGCGGGCGGCTTCTGGGACGGGCTGTCGCAGCTGGGCGACTACCCCGCCGCCGTCCTGTCGGAGGCCTGGGAAAAGCGCGCCGACCTGCCGCCGCTCGTGGTGAAGTACTTCCCCGCGCTGGTCGAGACGGTGAACATCGCCGCCGTCTCCACCCTGCTGGGCGCCGCCTTCGGGACCGTCTTCGCGCTGCTCTCGACCCGCGGCCTCGCCCGCTGGCCGCGCCTCGTCCCGCTGTTCCGCCGCCTGATGGACGTGATGCGCGCCGTCCCCGAGATCGTCATCGCGCTGGTGCTGATCTTCGTCCTCGGCGGCGGCCCGGTGCCCGCGATGATCGCCATCGCCGTGCATTCCACCGGCGCCCTGGGCAAGCTCTTCTCCGAGGTGGCCGAGAACGCCGATCTGAAGCCGGTCGAGGGCCTCTCCTCCGTCGGCGCCTCCTGGACGCAGCGCATGTGGCTTGGCGTCCTGCCGCAGGTCGCGCCGAACCTGCTCAGCTACGGGCTCCTGCGGTTCGAGATCAACATCCGCGCCTCCGCCATCCTCGGCTTCGTGGGGGCAGGGGGGCTGGGCTATGAACTCAGGAACTCCATGGCCTGGGGGCCGGGCCGCTTCGACGAGGCAGCGGCCATCTTCATCCTGCTCTTCGGTGCCATCGTGCTCTTCGACCAGCTCTCCAGCCGCCTGCGCAACCGCCTCACCGAAGGAGCCCACGCATGAGCCTCGCCGATGTCTCCGCGATGCAGGCCGGCGCCGACCGGCTGTTCCTGCGCAAGCGCCTGACCGCCTTCGCGCTGCCCGCGCTGGTGCTGGCCTACCTCGTCTACATCGCCGTGGCCTTCGACATCGCCGGCCTTGCGCAGCGCGCGCGCTGGGACAATGCGGTGACGCTGGCCTCCGACTCGTGGTCCTACAAGGTGCATGTCACCCGCGACCACCGCTCCGGTCAGATCGACTACGCCGTCGAGGGGGAGCGCAAGGGCGCCTATCCCGAAGGCACCCGCCCCGACTGGGTCACGGGCGATACCGTCACCACCGTCGACCTCGGGCACGGCCACATCGTCCGGCTCCTGCCCGAAAACGCGACCGAAGTTGTCATCCCCGGCTTCGGCACGATCGAGGCGCGCTTCGACGGGCGCGCCGTCGTCACCAATCTGCCCGCGGACCTTCCCGACTGGATCAACGCCGCGCGCAACCGCGTGGCGATCACCACCGACGAGGGCCGGATCACCATCACCCGCTCGAAGACCGAGATCTTCAACTACTTCCCGGGGTGGGAGCTGTTCTTCTACACCTTCGACAGCCCCTATCACGGCCATGGCCTGCCCGGGATCCTCTTCGGCGACCGCATCGACCCGGCCCGTCCGAACCTCGCGGGCGCATGGCAGGACTTCTGGGATAACCCGATGTGGCGCCACGCCGACGTCGCCTGGGCCATCGGAGAGACCATCCTCATGGCCTTCCTCGGCACCTTCGGCGCGGCCATCGTGGCGCTGCCGCTGGCCTTCCTCGCCGCGAAACGCTTCGCGCCGCTCATGGCCGTCCGTTTCGCCATGCGCCGGGTCTTCGACTTCGTGCGCGGCGTCGATGCGCTGATCTGGACCGTCGTGCTCGCCCGCGCCTTCGGCCCCGGCCCGATGACCGGCGCGCTGGCGATCCTCGTCACCGACACCGGCACCTTCGGCAAGATCTTCTCCGAGGCGCTGGAGAACACAGACCCGAAACAGATCGAGGGCATCGCCTCCACCGGCGCCAACCCGGTGCAGCGCATCCGCTTCGGGGTGATCCCGCAGATCGTGCCGGTGCTGCTCAGCCAGGTGCTCTACTTCCTCGAATCCAACACCCGCTCCGCCACGATCATCGGCGCGATCACCGGCGGCGGCATCGGCCTGCTGCTGACGCAGGCGATCCAGACCCAGAAGGACTGGGAAGAGGTTGCCTATTACATCATCCTGATCATTCTGGTGGTCATGATGATGGACTGGATCTCCGGCAAGCTGCGCGCCCGCCTGATCGGGCGCAGGGACGGCCACTGATGGCGCGCGTCTTCGTCACCGGCGTGAACCGCGGCATCGGTGCGGCCCTCATGGCCGAGGCGCGGGCGCGCGGCCACACCGTCACGGGCACCACCCGCGACGGGCGGGACGGCACCGTGCCGCTGCGCCTCGACGAGCCCGCGACCATCGCGGGCCAGCTTGCGGATATCGGCCCCGTCGACATCCTCATCAACAACGCGGGCGTGATCGGCCCCGACCGGCAGTCGCCCCTCGACATGGACTTCGACGGCTTTGCCGCGACGCTGGCGGTGAACACGCTGGCGCCGCTCGCCGTGGCGCAGGCGCTCCTGCCGTCCCTCAGGGCGGGGCAGGGCGCGCGCATCCTCACCGTCTCCTCGCAGATGGCCTTCATGGGCTACGCGAAGTCCGACCGCATCGCCTACCGCGCCTCGAAGGCGGCGGTGAACAAGGTCATGCAGGGCCTCGCGACCGACCTCGCGCCAGAGGGCATCGCCTGCGTTCTCGTCGATCCGGGCTGGGTGCAGACCGACATGGGCGGCACCGACGCGCCCGAAACGCCGGAGGTGGTGGCTCAGGGCATCCTCGACCTCGCCGACCGGCTGACGCTCGCGGACACCGGCCGCTTCTTCCGCTTCACCGGCGAGGAACGCCCGTTCTGAGCGGCCAGCCCGTGACCCACGCAAAAGGACCGCCCATGGCCCGCCTGTCCCCGGACGCCCCCGTCGTCCAGCCCGACTGCTCGATCACCGAAAGCACCTTCGGCCGCTACACGGAGGTCGGGCGCGGCAGCCGCATCGCCTACAGCCATCTCGGCGACTACAGCTACTGCGACCGCTACGCCGATATCGCCAACGCGACCGTCGGCAAGTTCGCCAACATCGCCGCATTCACCCGGATCGGCGCCACGGATCACCCGCTGGACACCGCCGCCTGCCACCACTTCCTCTACCGCTCCGACGACTACTGGGACGACGCGGAACCGGACGCCGCCTTCTTCGACCACCGCCGCTCCCGCCGGGCGGTCATCGGCCATGACACCTGGATCGGCCACGGCGCCATGATCAAGCCGGAGGTCACGCTGGGCCACGGCGCGGTGGTGGCCTCCGGCGCCGTGGTGACGAAGGACGTGGCGCCCTACACCATCGTCGCGGGCACCCCGGCCAGGGTCCTCCGCCTGCGCCAGCCCGACGCCATCGCCGAGCGGCTGATCGCGCTGGCCTGGTGGGACTGGCCGCACGACCGCCTGCGCCAGACGCTCGACGACTTCCGCACCCTGACCGCCGAAGCCTTCCTCGACAAGTACGCGGGCTGACGCCCGGTCCTTCTGCCCACACCGAAACCGCCGACACGCCGCGCCACGTCCTTCACCCCCGCACCACGCGGCGGGCCGGCGGGGAGGGAGGGCATGGCTGACCTCGGCCCCTCCGCCCACCTTCCCGAAACCGCCGACACCCCGGACGACCGCAGGACGCCGCATGCCTGCGGGATCGACCCGACAGCTCCGCCCCGTCAGTCCTCCAGCGTCAGGGTGATCCTGTCGCCCGCCCACCACGTCCGCCCGAACTCGATGGGCACCCCCTCCGGGTCGACGTTAAGGCTGGTGGTCTTCAGGACCGGCGCGCCCTCCGCCAGGTGCAGGTGCAGCGCCTGCACCGCTGTCGCCGCCACGGCGGTGATCCGGGTCGAGGCGCGGGTGTAATCCGCCACGCCCGCCGCGCGCAACGCATGGGTCACGCCCTTGCCCTCCGCCAAGGCCTCCTGCAGCCCGGGCAGCCGGTCGAGCGGGTAGATCGACTCCGCCAGCGCCACCGGCTGCCGGTCCGCGAAAGAGAGCGAATGGCTCGCCAGCACCCGCGCGCCCTCTGCCACGTCCAGCACCTCGGCCTCGCCGGCACTGGCGGCACGCACCTCCTGCCCGAGGATCTCGCGCCCGGGCATGCGGCCCGCGCGGCGCAGGTTCTCGGTGAAGCGCACGCGCGCCCCGATGGGATAATCGGTCGGCGCCGCCGCCACGAAGACCCCCGATCCCCGGCGCGACCGGAGCACGCCCGCCTCCACCAGCGAGGCCACCCCGTGCCGCACCGTGTGCCGGTTCACGCCGAAACGCTCCGCCATCTGCGCCTCGGTGGGCAGCTTGTCGCCCGGTCCATAGCGTCCCTCGGCGATCTCGTCGCGCAGCGCGCGGGCGATTTCCGCCCACAGGGGAGTCCGGTGCGGCGTCCGTCTCGATGCTCCGTTACTCAAATTTCACACTTTCCGACTCGCGCCCGGGGGCGGCATCTGCGATAATAAGTCTAGTTGTATAGATATGGCGGGATTTGTCGAGATGAAAGACCTGCAAGACGACACCGGCGGCGCCGCGGACCGGCGCGCGTGGATGGGCCTCCTGGCCCGCGCGCCAAGCGGCCGTCCCGCCGAACTGCTGGATGCGCTGGGACCGCGCCCTGCCGCCGACTGGCTGCGCCGCCCGGAGACCGGCAGCGTCATGGTGCAGGGCCGGGCCGGGGGCACCGGCGCGCCCTTCAACCTCGGCGAGATGACCGTGACCCGCTGCGGGCTGCGCCTTGCGGACGGCACCGTGGGCCACGCCTACGTGCAGGGCCGCGACAAACCCCATGCGGAAGCCGCCGCCCTGATCGACGCGCTGATGCAGACCGGCGCCGCCGAACGGGTCCGGGCCGAAGTGCTGGACCCGCTCGCCGCCGAGGCCGCCCGGCGCCGGGACACCCGCGCCCGCAAGGCCGCAGCGACGAAGGTGGATTTCTTCACCATGGTCCGGGGAGACGACTGATGACGACCGACGCCCTCGAAGGCGGGTTCGCCGACCCTGCAATGGATTCCGCCCGCGCCTTCCGCGCCGTGATGACCGCCATGGCCCGCCCCGGCACCATCCACCGGCTCGACGGCGCGACACCGCCCGCGCCGCTCTCGCCCGCCGCCGGTGCCGTGCTGCTCACGCTCTGCGACGCCGACACACCCCTGCACCTGGCCGGGGCGACAGACTGCCCCGCCGTCCGCCAGTGGATCGCCTTCCACATCGGCGCGCCGATCAGCGGTGCGGCGGACTGCACCTTTGCCCTGGGCCGCTGGGAGGACCTCGACCACGACCGATACCCCGTGGGCACGCCGGAATACCCCGACCGCTCCGCCACGCTGATCGTCGAAACCGACAGGCTGACGGCGGAAGGCGCGCGCCTTTCTGGCCCCGGCATCAGGGACACCGCCACCCTCTCCCTTCCCGAAAGCGGCCTTTATTCCCGGAACCGGACGCTATTCCCGCTGGGCCTGGACCTGATCCTCACCTGCGGCGCGCAGGTCGCCGCCGTGCCCCGCACCACCCGGGTGCAGTTTCCCGCAACGGAGGACCGCTGATGTATGTCGCTGTCAAAGGGGGCGAACGCGCCATCGGCAACGCCCACGCCTGGCTGGCCGAGGAGCGCCGCGGCGATCCCGCGATCCCCGAACTCACCGTGCCGCAGATCCGCGAACAGATGGCGCTGGCGGTCAACCGGGTGATGGCCGAAGGCTCGCTCTACGATCCCGACCTCGCGGCGCTGGCGATCAAGCAGGCGCGCGGCGACCTGATCGAGGCGGTCTTCCTGATCCGTGCCTACCGCACGACCCTGCCGCGCCTCGGCAGCAGCGCGCCGCTCGACACCGCCGCCATGGCCTGCGACCGGCGCATCTCGGCCACCTTCAAGGACCTCCCCGGCGGGCAGGTGCTGGGGCCGACCTTCGACTACACGCACCGCCTGCTGGACTTCAAACTCGCCGCCGAAAGCGCGGCGGAGGCCACCCCCGACCCCGCGCCGGAACGCGAGGCGATGGGCGAGGCCGTGCCGCATGTCACCGGCTTCCTCAACCGCGAGGGCCTGATCGAGGAGGCCCCGGCAGAGGACACCACGCCCCCGGACCTGACCCGCGACCCGCTGGAACTGCCCGCCGAACGGGCGCTCCGCCTGCAGGCGCTGACCCGGGCGGACGAAGGCTTCACCCTCGGGATGGCCTATTCGACCCAGCGCGGCTACGCCCGCAACCACGCCTTCGTGGGCGAACTGCGGATCGGCGCGGTGCCGGTGGAGATGGAGATCCCCGAGCTCGGCTTCTCGGTCGAGATCGGCGAGGTCGTCCTGACCGAATGCGAGACGGTGAACCAGTTCAAGGGCTCGAAGACCGAGCCGCCGCAGTTCACCCGCGGATACGGGCTGGTCTTCGGCCAGACCGAGCGCAAGGCCATCGCCATGGCGCTGGTCGACCGGGCGCTGCGCTGGCAGGAACTGGGCGAGGACGACAGCGGCGCACCGGCGCAGGACGCGGAATTCGTGCTCTACCACGGCGACAACGTGCAGGCGACGGGCTTCCTCGAACACATCAAGCTGCCGCATTACGTCGACTTCCAGTCGGAGCTGGAACTGGTCCGCAAGCTGCGCCGCGAGGCAGAGGCAGCGCAGGACCGCCCCGCCACGCAGGAGGCAGCGGAATGAGCGTGGTCCTGACAGCGGCCCGCGGACGGCCCACGCCTGTCGTCATGGGCGTCGCCCGCCCGTGTGTGCCCCACCCGTTCCCCAGCCTTGACCTGACCCCCTCCCTGAGCCTCCCCCCCTCCCTAACCCTCCCCCGGGACGGGGGAGGGGACCTGTCGCGCAAGACGGTTAAGCCGGGATTAACCTATCAAGGTCCAGAGTCCGCCCGATGCCGCAGGGCTTTCCCTCCCCCGCTGCGGGGGAGGGCCAGGGAGGGGGCAGGGACAGGGCAGGCAGGCCCGGCAGCGACCGCACGCCCCGTTCACCTGATCTTGACGCCCCCCGGAACACCGGCGGTCGGGGACCAGATGACCGGCTTTCACAACGACGCCCAGAAGGCGGAGGCCCGGCGCCGGCGCCGCGAGATGACGGAGGCGCAGAGGCGGCTCTGGCAGTGCCTGCGCGCCCACCGCTTCATGGGTCTTTCGGTGCGCCGCCAGGCGCCCGTCGGCCCGCTGATCGTGGATTTCCTCATCCCGGCGCACCGCCTCGCGATCGAGACGGGCCACCCCCGCGACCCGGCCCGCGCGGCCTGTCTGAAGGCCCGCGGCTACCGGGTCCTCGGCTTCACCGACACCGACATCCTGACGCGGACGGACGCCGTCCTGCGCGCCATAGCGGAGGCCCTTCGGTCATGACCCCCGACACCGGCGACCTCGCCTACAACTTCGCCTACCTCGACGAACAGACCAAGCGGATGATCCGCCGCGCCATCCTGAAGGGGCTGGCGATCCCCGGTTACCAGGTGCCCTTCGCCTCGCGCGAGATGCCCATGCCCTACGGCTGGGGCACCGGCGGGGTGCAGGTCTCGGCAGCGGTGATGACGTCCGAAGACCGCTTCAAGGTCATCGACCAGGGGGCCGACGACACCACCAACGCGGTCTCCATCCGGACCTTCTTCGAACGCACCGCTGGGGTGGAGACGACCACCCGGACAGCGGAGGCCACGGTGATCCAGACCCGCCACCGCATCCCCGAACAGCCGCTGACCGAGGACCAGATCCTCGTCTACCAGGTGCCGATCCCGGAGCCCCTGCGCTTCCTCGAGCCGCGCGAGACCGAGACCCGCAAGATGCACGCCCTGCAGGACTACGGGCTGATGCACGTCAAGCTCTACGAGGACATCAGCCGCCACGGCCACATCGCCACCGCCTATGCCTACCCGGTGCAGGTCGAGGGCCGCTATGTCATGGACCCCTCGCCGATCCCGCGCTTCGACAACCCGAAGCTGGACGGGTGCCCCGCGATCCAGCTGTTCGGTGCCGGGCGAGAGCAGCGGATCTATGCCCTGCCGCCCTATACACGGGTTGTCAGCCTCGATTTCGAGGACCACCCCTTCGAGGCCTCGAAGGCGGACCACCCCTGCGCGCTCTGCGGGGCGGAGGACAGCTATCTCGACGAGGTGATCGTCGACGACCGGGGCGGGCGGATGTTCGTCTGTTCGGACACCGACCACTGCGAAACCCGGCAGGCGCAGGGCTTCCGCGGGGAGGCCGCGGCATGAGCGAACTGATCCTGCGCGCCCCCGAAGAGCGCGACATTCCCGCCCTGCACGAGATGATCCTGCGCCCCGCCGTGCAATGGGGCACCGGGCGGCTGCCCTATCAGAAGACCGACTGGGTGGCCGAACGGGTGCGGGCAAGGACCGAAGGGGTCCACAGCCTCGTGGCGGAGAAGGACGGCACGGCGATCGGCTGGGCGACCCTGACGCGCGGCCCGGACCGCCGGTCGCATTCCGGGTCGCTGGCGATCACCGTCCACGACCTGCACCACCGGCAGGGGGTCGGGCGGGCGCTGATGACCGCGATCCTCGACCTGGCCGACAACTGGCTGGGGCTGATCCGGACGGAGCTGGAGGTCAACCTCGACAACCACGGGGCCATCGCGCTCTACCGGGCGTTCGGGTTCGAGGACGAGGGCATCCGCCGCGCCTCGCTTCTGCGCGACGGGGTCTACGTGGATTCGCTGCTGATGGGCCGCCTGATCGCCCCGCGCCCCACCGCCGGGGCCCCGGGGGACGCCTTTGCTGCGCCCGGTTTCGCGGCGAAATCCTCCGGGCCGGGAGAGGGGGCATGATGCCCGCCGTTGCCGGGCTGCGGGGGCGTCGCTCTGGCCTGGGATACCGGCTGGGTGAACCGTTCCGGGCAGGGGCAGGGGCAGGGGCAGGGGCAGGGGCCGGGGATGGGGGCCGGATCGCGGCCCAAGCCGGGCTTGCGGGCCGGACGGTGCGTCCGGGCCGGGTGAATTTGATGGATGCCAGGAGCCCGGTGGCAGCGATTGCCACAGGGCGTCCGGGGCAGGGAGAACGAGCATGACACCACTTCTGTCCGTCGAGGGGCTGACGAAGCGATACGGGGCGCACCTGGGCTGCGGGGATGTGAGCTTCGAGCTCTATCCCGGCGAGGTCATGGGCATCGTGGGCGAGAGCGGGTCGGGCAAGTCGACCCTGCTGAACTGCATGGCCGGGCACCTGACGCCGGATGCCGGGCGGGTGGTCTTCGACACCGCCATGGGGCCGCGCGACACCGTCACCATGTCCGAGCCGGAGAGGCGGATGCTGGGGCGGACCGACTGGGCCTTTGTCCACCAGCATGCCCGCGACGGGCTGCGGATGGGGGTCAGCGCCGGGGGCAACGTGGGCGAGCGGCTGATGGCCGTGGGCGCTCGCAACTACGGCGAGATCCGGGGCGCCGCCTGCGACTGGCTGGGCCGGGTGGAGATCGACCCGGGCCGGGTGGACGACCGGCCCACGACCTTCTCGGGCGGGATGCAGCAGCGGCTGCAGATCGCGCGGAACCTCGTGACCGGGCCGCGGCTGGTGTTCATGGACGAGCCCACGGGCGGCCTCGACGTGAGTGTGCAGGCCCGGCTGCTGGACCTTCTGCGCGGGCTGGTGCGGGACATGGGGCTGAGTGCCATCATCGTGACCCACGACCTGGCCGTGGTGCGGCTTCTGGCCGACCGTCTGATGGTGATGAAGTCGGGCCGGGTGGTGGAGCAGGGGCTGACCGACCAGGTGCTGGACGACCCGCAGCACGGGTACACGCAGCTTCTGGTCTCAAGCGTGTTGCAGGTCTGAGGCATGGACCGGGACCGGTGGAGGTTTCGCCGCGAAACCTCATTTATTAACAACGGGTTAATCCTAAAGGCAGGGTGAGACGATGATCGAGATCGAGGACGTGGCCAAGACCTTCACCCTGCACAACCAGGGCGGGGCGGTGATCCGGGTGATGGAGGGCGCGCACCTGCGCGTCGCCCCAGGCGAATGCGTGGCGCTGACCGGCGCGTCGGGCGCGGGAAAGTCGACGCTGATGCGGATGATCTACGGCAACTACCTTGCGGCCTCGGGCCGGATCGTGGTGGGTGACGTGGACGTGGCGCAGGCCGCCCCGCGCGAGATCATCCGGCTCCGGCGCGAGACGCTGGGCTATGTCAGCCAGTTCCTGCGGGTGGTGCCGCGGGTGCCGACGCTCGACGTGGTGGCGGAGCCGCTGCGCGCCGTGGGCGTGGACGAGACGGCGGCGCGCGCCCGGGCGGCGGAGTTGCTGGCGCGGCTCAACATCCCGGAGACGCTGTGGCCGCTCTCGCCCACGACGTTTTCGGGCGGCGAGCAGCAGCGGGTGAACATCGCGCGCGGCTTTGCCCATGCCTATCCGGCGCTGCTGCTGGACGAGCCGACCGCCAGCCTCGACGCGGTGAACCGGGCGGTGGTGCTGGAGCTGATCGAGGCGGCGAAGGCGCGGGGCGCGGCCATCGTCGGGATCTTCCACGACGAGGCGGCGCGGGCGCGGGTCTGCGACCGCGAGATCGACGTGGCGCGGTTCACGCCGGGGATGGCGGCATGAGCGGTCTGACCGCCCCCTTCCGGACGCCCCGACTGCGCCCCTGCGGGC
The DNA here is from genome assembly GCF_052825245.1 of Sagittula sp. Taxonomy (NCBI): domain Bacteria; kingdom Pseudomonadati; phylum Pseudomonadota; class Alphaproteobacteria; order Rhodobacterales; family Roseobacteraceae; genus Sagittula; species Sagittula sp. The sequence continues at coordinate 17,440 of NZ_JBRBWD010000060.1, read as the reverse complement.
GCAGCGGCCCGCGCTCAGGGCCGTGGTCCGGTCACGGGCCTGCCGGAGTGTCCGGCGGGGGTGTGGCATGAGCGGGCGGCTGATCGCGGTGGTCGGGCCTTCGGGTGTCGGCAAGGACAGCGTGATGCAGGGGATCGCGGCTGCCGCGCCCTCCATCGGGGTGGTGCGCCGGGTCATCACCCGCGATGCGGAGGCGGGCGGCGAGGTGTTCGACGCGGTGTCCCGGCAGCGGTTCGCGGAGATGCAGGCCGGGGGCGCCTTCTGCCTGTCGTGGCAGGCGCACGGGCTGTCCTACGGCATCCCCGCGGGGGTGCTGGCGGCGGTCCGGAGCGGGGCGGAGGTCATGGCGAACCTGTCGCGCGCGGTGCTGCCGGAGGCGCAGGGGATGTTTCCCGGCTTCGTGGTGCTGAACCTGACCGCCACGCCGGAAACGCTGGCCGCGCGGCTGGCGGGTCGGGGGCGGGAGAGCGCGCCGGAGATCGCGCGGCGGCTGGCGCGGGCGGGCTATGCGCTGCCCGAGGGCATGGCGCGGCTCGACGTGTCGAACGACGGCCCGCTGGAGCGGACCGTCGCCGAGGCGCTGGCGCGGCTTCACCCGGTAAGGGCGTAACGGTGGATCAGTTCGAAGCGGCCATCGGGACGTTCGCCGCAGAGGCAGATGTCGGCCATGACGAAGGGTTCCGGGAGCGGCGGGAGGGCGTCCCTGATGGCGGCCTCCACCGCGTCGAGCCGGTCCTTGTCCACCTTGCCGGTCAGCGTCAGGTGGAAGCGGAACTGGTCGAGCACGTAGGGATAGCCCCACTTGCGCAGGTGGTGTTCCTGCCGCTCGGTCAGCCCGGCCTTGCGGCGGCGGTCGAGCTCGGCTTCGGAGGCGGGCGTGCGGAAGGTGTCGAGGTCGGTGACGCAGGCGGCGGCGATCCGGCCGATGCCGGAGATGTCGCCCGTGGGGGTCAGCGCGAACCAGCGGCCAAGCCGGGTGAGCGCAAGGCCCGCGCTGCGCGCCGGGGCAGTGCGGCTGGCCAGGGCCGCTACCGCCGCTTCGAGATCGGGCAGGCTGCCCTGAAGGCGGAAGGGCGGCTTCAGCGTGCCGTGGAAGCCGTACTTGCGGGGCGCCCCGGTGATCTGTTCGATGGGGGGCAGGTTTTCGGGCAGGGCGGTCTGCGCCACCTCTGTCCCGGTGACGGCGTCCCAGCCCAGCCAGCGCGCGCCGAACGTCTGCAACACGCCTTCGGGCGGCATGAAATACACAGCATAACGGGAATGGTCTGACATGAATTCTCCGGTCTTTTCGAGCGACATGACACGCGGTGATGACAGGCGCGTGTCAGCCTCTTTCTGCCTTGCCAATGCGCGCCTCGTTCTGGACGAGCGGGTGGTCACGGGCAAGCTTTGCGTTGAGGACGGGGTGATCGCGGAGGTCCGCTCCGGCGGAGACGTGCCGGCGGGCGCGATCGACTGCGGCGGCGATTACGTGCTGCCGGGGCTGGTGGAGCTGCACACCGACAACCTCGAACGGCACATCCAGCCGCGCCCCGGGGTCGACTGGCCGCATGTCTCGGCCCTGCTGGCGCATGACGGGGAGCTGGCGTCCTGCGGGATCACCACGGTCTTCGACGCGATGCGGGTCGGGTCGATCCATTCGGGCAAGGGCCGCTACGCGGAATACGCGCGGGGGCTGGCGTCGGAGATGATGGCGCTCCGGGCGTCGGGGGCGATGCGGATCAGCCACTTCCTGCACCTGCGGGCGGAGATCTGTTCGGAGACGCTGCTGGAGGAGCTGGCGGCCTTCGGGCCGGAGGACCGGGTGGGCATCGTCAGCCTGATGGACCACACGCCGGGGCAGCGGCAGTTCCGCGACCTGTCGAAGATGAAGCAGTACGTCGCCAAGAAGCGCAACATGTCGGACGCGGAGTTCGACGCGCATGTGGCGCACCTGAAGGGGCTGCAGGCGGAGTACGGCACGCGGCACGAGGCGGGCGCGGTGGAGGAGGCGCGGCGGATCGGTGCCGTGCTGGCCAGCCACGACGACACGACCGAGGAGCAGGTGGCACGGAGCGGGGCGCTGGGCGTGGGCTTTGCCGAGTTCCCGACCACGGTGGAGGCGGCAGAGGCCTGCCGCGAGCGGGGCATCGCGATCATGATGGGTGCGCCGAACGTGATCCGGGGCGGGTCGCATTCGGGCAACGTCTCGGCGCTGGCGCTGGCGGAGTTCGACCTTCTGGACATCCTGTCGTCGGATTACGTGCCCTCGGCGCTGTTGCTGTCGGCGTGGCGGCTGGGGGCGCTGTGGGACGACCTGCCGCGCGCGGTGCGGACGGTGACCTCTGCCCCGGCGCGGGCGACCGGCCTGACGGACCGGGGCACGCTGGCGGAGGGGCTGCGGGCCGACCTGCTGCGGGTCGAGACCTTCGGCGATGCGCCCGTGCTGCGCGGGGTCTGGTCGCGCGGGCGTCAGGTGGGGTGAGGCGCGGGTGCGCTGTGCGGCAGCCGGTTACGGGCGGGGTCGTGGCCTGCGCAAACCTGGCCGAAGCCCGGGCCGGGCGGCGGGCAGGTCGGCTGCGCCGGAGAGCGCGGTGCGCCTGGTGCGTGCCCCTTGGGCCACGTCCGGGGAATTGGCCGGAGTGTGGGGGCCGGAAACGGATCAGGCCGCCCGTGGGGGCGGCCTGATGGTCGTTGTCGGAAAGGTCAGCTCGGGCAGGCGGCGCCGGTTTCGATCCAGGCTTCGGTGAGCTGGCCGAAGATCTCCTGGTTGCCCGGGGCGGGGGTGCGGCCTTCGCCCGGTTCCCAGCCCCAGCCGACGAGGCCGTCCTCGGCGTTGTGCTCGTGCAGTTCCGCCAGCGACTTGCCGCCGTTGGTTTCCGGGTCCTTGAGCTGGGCGCAGATTTCTGCCGCCGATTTGCCGATCCAGCCCATTTCCAGCGGCGCGAGCTGCCACGGGCTGTGGCCGGGGATGGAGCCGGTGCCGGTCTCGAAAGCGTAGTTCTCCTCGCCGTGGCAGGTGTTGCAGCGCATGCCCGGCGCGCCGAAGTCCGCATCGCCGCGCACCACCGGCGGCATGTGGATCTTCATCTCGTCGCCCTGCCGCGGGGTGTTGTCCACCGGGTGGCAGTTCAGGCAGCGCGGGCTTTCGATCACCACCAGCATCTCTTCGAACAGCGAGACGGAGCGTTCCGTCTCGTCCGTGATGCTGTCGAACTCGTCCACGGTGCGCAGCCCGTTGACGGTTTCGGCGAAGGCGGGGCCCATGAGGGCCGGGGCGACGCCAAGGAGCGCCGCCATCAGAAGGGTCTTTTTCATGGGTCAGGCCTCCATGCTTGCGGTGAAAGGCAGGCGGGTGACGGTCTTGCCCGTCAGGGCGCGCCATGCGTTGGCAACGGCCGGGCCGATGGGCGGCAGGCCGGGTTCGCCCACGCCGGTCGGATCGGCGTCGGACTGGATGATCTCCACCTCCACTTCCGGCATCTCGTGGATGCGCAGCATGCGGTAGGTGTCGAAGTTCGACTGCTGGACTTCGCCGCCGTCGCCCAGCGTGATCTCGTCGAAGAGGACGGAGCCGAGGCCGTAGCCGATGCCGCCTTCCATCTGCGCGCGGATCACGTTGGGGTTCACCGCGACGCCGCAGTCCACGGCACACCAGACGCGGTGCACCTTCGGGAAGCCGCCCGCGTCCGAAACCTCGGCGATCTCGGCGACATAGGTGTTGAAGCTTTTCACCACGGCGATGCCGTAGCCCTTGCCGTCGCGCACCGTGGTGCCGTCCCAGCCGGCCATCTCGCCGACCTTTTCGAGCACGCCGCGGAAGCGGTCGCCATCGGCCTTCAGCAGGTCGAGACGGCCCTGCAGCGGGTCCTTGCCCTGCGCTTCGAGCACCATGTCGAGGAAGACCTCGACCGCATAGCCGGTGTGGCTGTGCCCGACCGAGCGCCACCAGAGCACGCTGACCGGGTTTTCCTGCACGGCCCAGCCGACGCGGGAATGCCCGAAGTCATAAGGCAGGTTCGACGACCCTTCGTAGGACGTCGGGTCCATGCCGTCCTGCATCATCTGCGCCATGGGGCCGCCCGCCATGATGGACTGGTTGGCCACCACGTTTTCCCAGCCGAGGAGCGCGCCGCCGTCGTCCAGACCGGCACGGAAGCGGTGCACCGTCAGGGGGCGGTAATAGCCGCCGTGGATGTCGTCCTCGCGGGTCCAGACCAGCTTGTAGGTGCCGGGACCGGCGGCCTTGCCGATCTCGGCCAGTTCGGAGGCGAAGTGCGAGGTGTCCTGCGCGCGCCGCCCGAAGCTGCCGCCCGCAAGCATCACGTTGATCTTCACGTTCGCCGGGTCGAGCCCGAGCGGACCGGCGATGGCGGGCAGGTCGAGGGTGGGGAACTGCGAGCCCATCCAGGCCTCCGCGCCGTCCTCGCGCACCTCCAGGACGCCGTCGAGCGGCTCCATCGGCGCGTGGGCGAGGTAGGGGAAGCGGAACTCTGCCTCGATGACTTGCGCGGCGCCGTCGATGCCCGCGGCACCGTCGCCGTTGACCTCCGCATCGCGCCCGCCCTCGGCAGCCGCGGCGGAGAACGCCTCGTACATCTCGTCGGTGGAGCGGGTCTCGGCCGCGCTTTCGTCCCATTCGACGGTCAGCGCGTTGCGGCCCTTGATCGCGGCGTAGGTCGAGGTCGCGTAGACGGCCACGCCCTGCGGGATCTGGTGCACCGCCTCGACGCCCGGGACCTTCAGCGCCTCCGCGTCATCGTAGGAGGCCACGGTCGCGCCGAACTTCGGCGGGTGGGCGACGACCACGGTCAGCATCCCGTCGCGGTAGAGGTCCATGGTGAAGGTCGCGGTGCCGTTCGACTTTGCCGCGGTGTCGAGCTTGGGCAGGTCGGAGCCGATCAGGCGGAACCGGTCGGCGGACTTCACCGGCGGATCCTCGGGCACGGTCTGCATGGCGGCCTTTTCGGCCAGCGCGCCGAAGCCGGAAGACTGGCCGTCGGGGTGGCTGACGATGCCGTTCTCGACGGTGATCTCGCTGGCGGGGACGCCCCATTCCTCGGCGGCGGCGGCGACCAGCATGGCGCGGGCGGCGGCACCGGCCTTGCGCATCTGCATGTAGCTGTTGGCCATGGCGGTGGAGCCGCCGGTGCCCTGCATGCCGAAGGCGAGGTTCTTGTAGAGTTCGGTGTTCGCGGGGGCGCTTTCGGCGCGCATCTGCGACCAGTCGGCGTCCAGCTCCTCGGCGACGAGGGTGGCGAGGCCGGTGTTGGGGCCCTGGCCGAACTCGATGTGCTTGATCATCACGGTGACGGTGTCGTCGGGCGCCACGCGGACAAAGGCGTTGGGGGCGAAGGTGCCCTCCGTGCCGTCGCCTTCGAAGGCGAGGGCGGCACCGGACTGGGCGCGGCCGGCCATGGGCAGCGTGAGCCCGATCACGAGGCCGGCGGATGAGGCGAGAAAGCCCCTGCGGGACAGTTGCTTGTTCATGGGATCAGCCCTCCAGCGCGTCGGCGGCGTCGTGGATCGCCTTGCGGATGCGCACGTAGGTGGCGCAGCGGCAGACGTTCCCGGCCATGGCGTTGTCGATGTCTTCGTCGGTGGGTGCGGGGTTTTCCAGCAGGAGCGCGGTGGCGCTCATGACCTGGCCGGACTGGCACCAGCCGCATTGCGGCACGTCGAGACCCGCCCATGCCGCCTGAACCGCCTCGACCTCGGGGCCTTCCATGCCCTCGATGGTGGTGACGAAGCTGCCGTCGACCATGGAGATCGGGGTCACGCAGGAGCGCCGGGTCATGCCGTTCAGCATCACCGTGCAGGCGCCGCATTGCGCGACGCCGCAGCCGAACTTGGTGCCGGTGAGCTTCAGCTCGTCACGCAGCACCCAGAGCAGGGGCGTGTCCGGGGCGACATCGACGGTCACCTCCTCGCCGTTGAGTTCGAAAGAGATCATTTGGCTGGCCCTCCGTGTGGGAATTCGCTGTGCCGGGAAATAGAGCATGGCAGGGGCGCGTCCATGGCTGCAACGAAAAAAATGGAGGGGTGCTCCGTTTTTTATCCGGGCGGATGGCCGGGGGTGGGACGGGCACGGGGTCTGCCTATTTGATCAACAAATTTTCCTTATCGGATAACGACTTTGCTGCGATGCGGCGGAAAGCCGTTGGTTTCGGCAAATATCCGCCCTAGGTTGATGACGTGGCGCTGGACGGGATGTCCGTGCCCGAGGGTCCGGGTTGGCCTGCGTTGTGCCGACCCCCGCGATGCCGCCCCGAACGGCTGGTGACGCGCCCGGTACATGGATGAACGAAACGTAAACAGGGTATCCTGAAAGGAGCTCCCCATTAAGGATTCGTCTTACCAACCCGCCGCCCCCTATGACCGCGTCGCCGTGCTTGGCGCCGGCAGCTGGGGCACCGCGCTGGCCTGCGTGCTGGCGCGCAACGGTCGTCAGGTGAAGCTTTGGGCGCGCCGTCCCGATCAGGCGGACGCGATCAACGCGGGCGCCGAGAATGCCGAATACCTGCCGGATGTGCCGCTCCCCGCCGGGCTGACCGCCACCGCCGACCTGGCCGAGGCGCTGGAAGGCGCGGAGGCCGTGCTGATGGTCACGCCGTCCTCGACCCTGCGGCCCATGTGCCGGGCCATCGCGCCGCATCTGCCGGAGGGCATCCCGGTGGCGCTGGCTTGCAAGGGCGTGGAGCGCGGCACGGGCCTTCTGTTGTCCGAAGTCGTGTCGGACGAGCTGCCGGGGCATCCGGTGGGCGCCGTCTCCGGCCCGACCTTTGCACGCGAAGCGGCGCTGGATCACCCGACCGCTGCCACCGTGGCCTTCCATTTCCGCTATGCCGACCGGCTGGCGCCGAAGTCGAGCCCCGCGGCACGGCTGGCGCTGTCGCTGTCGGGCAACGGGTTCCGGCCCTACGTGTCGGACGACCTCGTGGGCGTCGAAGTGGGCGGCGCGGTAAAGAACGTGATCGCCATCGCCTGCGGGATGATGTCGGGCGCAGGCTTTGCCGAGAACACCCGCGCCGCGCTGATCACCCGCGGCATCGACGAGATGAAGCGGCTGGCGCAGGCACTTGGCGGGCGGCGCGAGACGGTCACCGGCCTGTCGGGTGCGGGCGACCTGACGCTGACCTGTTCGTCGACCACGTCGCGGAATATGTCGCTGGGCTACCAGCTTGGGCAGGGCATCCCGCGGGTGTCGTGCTTCGAAGGGCGCCCGGTGGTGGTCGAGGGCGAGATCAACGCGGTCTCGGTCATCGAACTGGCGCAGCGCGTGGGTGTGCCCATGCCGATCTGCGAGACCGTCAACGCCGTGCTGCACGAGGGCGCCGACCTGCAGGAGGCGTTCAGCACGCTCTGGGCGCGCCCGATCGAGGCGGAGCCGCAGGCACTGGACCTCTCGCTGGCCCACCCGCAACCCGACGTGCCGCTGCAATTCGGAGAAAGCTGACATGAACGTACATGCCACATCGCGCCCGGACATCGCCGCGCGCCGGATGACCCTCGCCACCGACCTGGACGGCACCTTCCTGGGCGGCACGGATGCCGAGCGGGACCGCCTTTACGGCTGGATCGAGGCCAACCGCGCCAGCGTCGGGCTGATCTTCGTCACCGGGCGCGACCCGGAATTCATCATGGAGATGTGCCGCGAGAAGGGCCTGCCCTGGCCGGAGTTCGTGGTGGGCGACGTGGGCACCACCATCGCCGAGGTCACGGCGGACGGGCACGTGACGCCCATCGCCAAGCTGGAAGAGGACATCGCCGAACGCTGGGGCGACAAGGGGGAGCTGGTCCGCACGACGCTGCACGGCCATCCCGGCCTGACGCTTCAGCCGACCGCGTTCCGCTACCGTGTCAGCTACGACCTCGACCCCGCCGATTTCGACGCCAACGCCAAGGAGCGCGTGGCGGAGATGGGGCTGGACTGGCTGATTTCCGACAACCGCTATTTCGACGTGTTGCCCAAGGGAGTTTCGAAGGGGCCGTCGATCCGGCGGCTTGTCGACCACTTGGGCATCCCGGAGGCGCGCGTGCTGTGCGCCGGGGACACGCTCAACGACCTGTCCATGCTGGAGAGCGGCCTGCCGGCCGTCGCCGTGGGCAATTCCGAAACCGACCTGAAGGCGCGGCTCGATGGCTGCAAGACCGTCTACCATGCGCAAGCGCACGGTGCGGCGGGCATCATCGAGGCCATCGCCGCGCTTCAGTTGCATGACACCCCGAAAGGAGCCTGAACCATGCCATCCGATCTGGTGATCGTCTATCACCGTCAGCCCTACGAGGAAGTGGAGGTCGACGGGAAGATCGAGTTCCACGAGAACAAGAGTCCCAACGGAATCGTGCCGACGCTCAAGAGCTTCTTCGGCCGCTTCGACAAGGGCGCGTGGGTGGCGTGGAAGAACGCCGCGGACCCCGCCAATCCTGGATTCGAAAGGGTGGTGGAGATCGAGGACCAGCACGGCAAGTATTCCGTGTCCCGCCTGCCGCTGACGCCGGAGCAGGTGACGTCGTTCTACCACGTCTCTTCCAAGGAAGCCTTCTGGCCGATCCTGCACGGCTTCAAGGAACGCTACAACTACGACCCCGTCGACTGGTCGACCTTCCGGGAGGTGAACTGGGCCTTCGCGGAGGCCGCCGCCGCCGAGGCCGCGCAGGGCGCCGTGGTCTGGGTGCACGACTACAACCTGTGGCTGGTGCCCGGTTACCTGCGGACGCTGCGTCCGGACGTGAAGATCAGCTTCTTCCACCACACGCCGTTCCCGCCCGCCGACATCTTCAACGTGCTGCCGTGGCGGCGCGAGATCCTCGAGTCGCTGCTGGCCTGCGACGTGGTGGGCTTCCACATCCCGCGTTACGTGAACAACTTCGTCTCCGCCGCGCGGTCGCTGCTGGAGGTCGACACCCAGAAGCGCGAGAAGGTGAAGGACGAGCTGAACGCCCAGACCTCCGCCCTGTCGGAGCAGTCGGTCATCACCGAAGTCGCCTATGACGGGCGCACGGTGCTGCTGCAGGCGAGCCCGGTGGGCGTCGACGTGGGGTACATCGAGACGCTGGCGAACAACGAGGCGACGGAGAAGCGGGTCGGCGAGATCCGCGAGGGCCTGAAGGACCGCAAGCTGATCCTGTCGGTGGGCCGGACGGATTACACCAAGGGCGGGATCGAGCAGCTCGAGTCCTTCGAGCGGATGCTGGAGAACCGTCCCGACCTGCGCGGCAAGGTGCAGCTGATGCACGTCTCGGTCAGTGCGAACGTCAACATGACGGCCTACCGGCAGATCCAGGAGGACCTGGAGTCGATCGCCGGGCGGATCAACGGGCGGTACGGCAACTTCGACTGGCAGCCTCTCTTGCTGATCTCGAACCCGGTGCCGTTCACCGATCTGGTGGCCTTTTACCGGGCGGCGGACGTGGCGTGGATCACGCCGCTGGCGGACGGCATGAATCTTGTCTGCAAGGAATTCTGCGCGGCGCGCACCGATGGCGACGGCGTGCTGGTGCTGTCGGAATTCGCCGGGGCGGCGGTGGAACTGGCGACGGCTGTGCCGACCAACCCGTTCTCGCACAAGTCGATGGATTCGGCGATCGAGTTCGCGCTGGCCATGCCGGAGGAAGAGCGCCGGGGCCGGATGAAGGTCAACCGCGCCATGGTGCAGAAGCAGGACATCCGCTTCTGGGCCGAGGACCAGATGCGCGCCTTCAGCACGCCCAAGGAAAAGACCTCGAGCGCGGCGGAGGTGGCCTGAGCCACCAACATCGCTTGATGGAACAGCATGGCGGACGGGCGCGGGCCCGTCCGCTTTTTCATATCCCGCTACCCGCAATGCGGGGATTGTGGTAGCATTACTCATTCTTTGATTGTCAGCGGCCCGTCGGGCGGCGCCTGCCGTGGCCCCATTTTCAGCACAGAGGGGGATTTGTCCCGTGGCCCGATTTCTTGCCCTGCCGAAGAACGACCCTGTCATCGCCTCGCTCAGCATGGCCGATGTGACCATGGCGCCCGAAGCGCGCGCCGCGCAGGTCGCCCGCGTCATCGAGGCGCGCCGCCGCCTTGGCGCGCAGACCCGGGGACCGGAACCCGCCGCGCGCGCGCGGATGCGCTCGGCCGAGATCGTGGCGCACCCGGAGGAGACGACCTCCGTCACCGGGGTGATGGTCTTCGACATGGACGATCCGGAAGAGCTGGAGCGGCTGAAGACGGACCTGCCGAACTACGAGGTGGTGGAGGACCTGCCGCTGTCGCTGATCCCGCCGGTGCGTGCCACGGCGAGCCATTCGGTGGAGGCGGGGCTGGACCTCTGGCACCTCGACGCGGTGGCGGTGGCCGCGGCCCGGGCGGCAGGCTTCGGCGGCACGGGGAAGGGCGTGGGGGTCGCGATCCTCGACACCGGGGTGGAGGAAGTGGAGGAAATCGCCGGGCGCGTTGCCTCGGCCTTCCGGCTGGACCGCACCACCAACACGCCCGTCGCGATCCAGAGCGAGGACACGGAGGGCCACGGCACCCATGTCGCGGGGCTGGTGGCCGGGTCGCGTGTCGGCGTCGCGCCGGAGGCGGACCTGATGAACTACGTCATGATCCCGAACGCGCTTGGCAATATCTCCGACTTCATCTTTGCCATCGACTTCGTGGCGCGGCGGCCGGAAATCGCGATCCTCAACATGTCGGCGGGCATTCCGGGCTTCCACGGGGCGATGAAATCCTCCGTCGTGCTGCTGAAGCGCATGGGCATCCTGCCGGTGATCGCGGTGGGCAACGAAGGGCCGAACACCAGCCGCAGCCCCGGCAACTACGCGGAGGTGCTGTCGGTGGGCGCGGCCAACCGCCATGGCCGGGTGGCGAGCTTCTCTTCGGGGGGGAGCATGGTCGCCGACGCGCAAAGCTACGATGTGCCGGACCTGGTGGCGCCGGGGGCGGAGGTGACCTCCTGCGTGATGGGCGGCGGCTACGAAGCCTGGGACGGCAGTTCGATGGCAACGCCGCTGGTCTCGGGCATTGCCGCGCTGATCGTGGAGCGGTTCCCGACGATCACGCTCTCGGACCTGACGGAGGAGATCATCGGCGTGTTGCAGCCGCTGTCGGGCGTGGATGCACTGCGGCAGGGCGGCGGGATGCTGCAACTGCCGCCGCACCTGTGGCAGGCTGTGTCATGAGTCGGCGCACACTTGCAGGGAAGGGCGGTCTGGATGGATGAGGAAAGCCTGAAGAAGCTGCAGGCGGAACTGGGCGCCAAGCCCTCGGGCGGGATGGAGCGGATGATCCTGCAGACCGCGCGGCCTTCCCGCAGCCGGGGCGCCGCGGCGCCCGCGCCGGACGCTTTCCCGGACCGCACCGCCTACCGCAAGGCGCTGATCGATTTCGAGGATGCGCAGGGCGCCCCCGGTCTCGACGCGCTGGTGGGCAAGCTGCAGGCGCTTGGGCTGAAGACCTCGGTCGCGCGCGGCGTGCAGGCGGTGGTGGTCGAAGGCGCACCGGACGCGCTGAGCCGCGCGCTGGAGGCCGAGGAGGTCGAGGACGCGGAGTTCGACCGCGCCGTCGATCTGGTGCGGCCGCGGCGCCCGTCGGAGGAATAGGCGCCGGCCTCCGGGCCCGGCGGTCAGAGCGCCTTCAGATCGTCGTAGAGCGACTGCGCGATTTCCACGTAGCCGCGCGCCTTGTTGCGGGCGCGGGCGGCATAGCGGCGTTCGGCGGGCAGGCGGGCGCCTTGCCCGGCGATCTCGGCAAACAGCGCCTCTGCCGACGACTGGCCCGCGTCGGCGCGGCCGCCCGACAGGCGCGCCGGGTCGAAGGCCACGATGATCTGGCCGTGGTAGGGCGCCTCGGGGCGGCCCTCGGCGTAGGCCATGCTTTCGAGGCTGGTCATGTCGCCGATCAGCGGCCCGGCCATCAGTTCGACCATCAGCGACAGGGCAGAGCCCTTGTGGCCGCCGAAGGTGCACATGGCGCCCTGCATCGCGGCCTCCGGATCGGTGGTGGGCTTGCCGTCCGCGTCCAGCGCCACGCCTTCGGGCAGGGGTTTGCCCTCGCGGCGGTAAAGCTCGATCTCGCCGCGCGCGAAGGCGGAGGTGGCGAGGTCGAAGACCAGCGGATCGGTGTCGCCGCGCGGCCATGCGAAGGCGATGGGGTTGGTGCCGAGCGCGCCGCGCGTGCCGCCCGCGGGCGCGACCCAGGCGTGGCTGGGCACCATCGACAGCGCGGAAAGCCCTTCGCGGGCAAGGTGTTCGACCTCCGGCCAGAGGGCGGAGAAGTGGTAGCAGCGGTTGACGGCCATGGCCGCGACACCGAAGCGGCGCGCGCGTTCGGTCAGGAGCGGCAGGCCGCCCTGCGTCGCCAGAAGCGAGATGCCGCCGCGCGCGTCGGCCCGCACCACGGCGCTGTCGTCGGTGACGATCTCCGGCTCTGCCGTGCCGTCGACGGTGCCCCGGCGCATCGTCTCGACGCACATGAACAGGCGGAACAGCCCGTGAGAGCCGCAGTCGTCCATCTGGCAGGTTGTCAGGAACGCGGCGATGGCCTGCGCGTGGGCGTCGCCATAGCCGGTCCGGGTCAGCGTGTCGTAGGCGAGGCTGTGGATCTCTTCGGGGGTCAGGCGGATCTGGGGCATGATGTGGTCCTGAGGGTCACGGCCCCTTCGGGGTACATCAAGTGCGGGCAGTTCTCAAACGATTGGGGCGGGGGCCAGCGGCAGGCCGATTTCCACCGTGCAACCGCGCCGCGCGGGGGTGTCTACGATGGCGATGCTGCCGCCGAGCGTCTTCGCCACCTTCTCTGCCACGGCGAGGCCCATGCCCGCCGTGCCGACCTCGTCCTTGGCGCGCAGGGTGAAGAGCGGTTCGAAGACCTTCCGGCGGTAGTCCGGGTCGACGCCCGGCCCGTCGTCCGTCACGGTCAGGAAGAGGCGGGCGCCGTCGCACCGGGTGCGGACCGTGACGTGGCCTTGCGCGGCATCGTGGTGGCGGACGCAGTTGGAGAGCACGGCAAACAGCATGCGGTCGAGGTCGTTGCCCGGGGCCACGACCGCGCCCGCCGCCTGCGACAGGTCGAGGTCGAACCCGTCGCGTCCGGGCACGCGGCACCAGGCGTCGCGCAGCGCCTCCGGCAGGGGGTGGCGGTCCGGTGTGTCGGCCAGCCGCCCGACGCGCGACAGTTCCGTCAGCCCGTCGAGCATGAGGTCGAGCCCACGGGCGTAGTCGCGCAGCATGGTGACGTGTTCGCGGACCTCCGCCGGGACGGCGTGACCGGCGGCGCCCAGATCCTCCTCGATCCATTCGGGGATGACGCGCATTGCGCGGGAATAGGTCTTCAGATCGTGCGTAACGATATAGAGGTAGGATTCGAAATCCCTTTCCGTTTCGCCCGTTTCCGTAAGATCCTTCATTTTACCGCTCTGTCCAGGGGTTTATGGTTGCACGAGCATTGGTAACAGTCGGCCGGACGATCGCCAAACGCTTCCCTCCGATAGTTTTGCGAAATTTCACGTTAATAAATTTGGGGGCTTCATTCAGGGTTAAGATTTCTCCCGGCTATTCTTTCGTACATCAGGTGACCCTGAAGCTTGGGAGAAGACGGATGGCGGAAACGGATAGAGCGGACGGCGTGCTGGCAGCCGGCGGCCGGCGGGATGGCGCAGTGCAGCGCGGCGTGTTCGAAGTGCTGGTTCTCGACGACAGCACCTTCGATCTGAACCGGATCAAGCGCGCCTGCGGAAAGACCGGGCTGCCCGTGAACACGCGCCTGACCACGGGCATGGACGAGTTCGAGAAGGCGCTGGATGAGCGGTCCTACGACGTTATTTTCATTGACTATCTCCTGCCGAAGGGCAACGGGCTGCACGCGCAGAGGCTGGTGAACAACCACCCCATGAACTTCGGCGCGGCGGTGGTGATGATCTCGTCGGAGATGCGCACCGACGTGGCCGTCGCCTCGATGAAGAAGGGGTCGATGGACTGTCTCAGCAAGGACGCGCTGGATCCCGATAAGCTGCGGGAACTGATGATCGCCTCTGCCAAGGTGTTTTCCGAGGCGTCTCGCCACTGGATCGGCGAATTGCTGGCACAGCAGCGGGTGCAGATTTCACGGGACGTGGCGAAAGTCATTCGGGATGAAATGGAATTCGGTCGATTTGTCGATACAATCGACAAGCGGATTATCGATATGCTGGCCAGCAAGGGATTTACGGAGCCGGAAAACTGGAATGTCTCCTACCTCTTCGATTCCGATGAACCGCTGAGATTTCGCTGACCCCGTTCCGGATTGCCCGGGGCTCAGATGCCGCGCGCCCTGGCCAGCCAGCCGAGCGTGGCGTCGGTGTCGGGACCGGGGCGGTATTCGGCGCCCAGCGGGGGCGTCCATCCCAGCGCGGCGATTTCCTCGAACACGGCGGTGTAGTTGAGCTCTCCCTCGTCCGGCGGCCCGCGGTCCGGCGCGCCCGCAAACTGGATGTGGCCGATTACCGGAAGGAGGTCGCGCAGGTGGTGGATCACGTCCCCCTCGGCGCGCTGGACGTGGTAGCAGTCGAACATCAGTTTCAGGTTCGGCAGTCCCAGCGTCTCGATGATGCGCCGTGCGTGGGCGGTGTCGCGCAGGAAGTACCCTGGCGCGTCCTTCTGGTTGATGGGTTCGATCAGGATCGTCAGCCCGTGCGGCGCGGCCAGCGCGCAGGCATGGCGCAGCGCGTTGTGATAGGCGGCACGGGCCTTCGGACCGCGCGCCTTGCCTGCCATGACATGCACCATGCGTGCGCCAAGGGCCACGGCGCCGTTCACCGCCTCCGCGATGGCGGCATGGGCCTCTGCCTCGCGCCCGGGAAGGGCCGACAGGCCGAAGTCGCCCGGCTGCGATCCCCGCCGCGTGTTCACGCTGAGAAGCGGCAGGCCGGTGTCCGCCAGCGCGTCCAGCACGGATACTGCGGGAATGTCGTAGGGCCAGTGGCATTCGACCGCGTCGAAGCCCGCCGCCCCCGCCGCCCGGATCGCATCGGGCAAGGGCCTGTCGGTCCAGAGGAACCCGAGGTTGGCGGAGAATGTCAGGCGCCCGCTCATGCCCGGCGCCCCTTTGCGGCGGCATTGTCCAGCAGTGCGCACGTCATGCCGGCACGATCTCCACCCGGCCGCCGTCGTCGGCGTGGTAACGCACGTCGAGCGTGCCGGCCGTGTCCGGTGCCGACAGGATGGTGCGCGCGATGGAGGGATAGACCTCTGCCGCGAAGAAGCCGGGGATGCCGCGCGCGCCGTGCACCGGATCGTAGCGGTCGGCACAAAGCGCTGCGACCTGCTCCGGCGCCATGGTGATCGTCACCGCGTGCCCGGCGGCCCGGATGCGCGCATTGACCTTCTGCAGCTCGCGGTTGGCGATCTTCTCGATCAGCTCCAAGGGCAGGGTCCGGAACCCGATGATGTTCTGCCGCCCGTTGAAACGGTTCAGGAATTCCGGGCGGAAGGTGCCCTCGAGATCGCGCATGGTCTCTTCCATGGCGGCGGCAAAGCCCAGGTCGGTGTTGAGGAAATGCGCCTGCCCGATGTTCGTGGTCATCAGGATCAGCGTGTCGGCAAAGCTGACGGTCAGCCCGCGGTTGTCGGTAAGGCGCCCGTCGTCCAGCACCTGCAGGAAGACGTTGAACACGTCCGGATGCGCCTTCTCGATCTCGTCGAAGAGGATGATCGAATGCGGGTTGCGGCGCACGGAATTGGTGAGGATGCCGCCCGCCTCGTACCCCTCGTAGCCCGGCGGCGCGCCGATGAGCTTGGCCATCGCGTGCTTCTCCATGTATTCAGACATGTCGAAGCGCAGCATCGCCTTCTCGCTGTCCTTGAGCGCCATGGCGAGCGCCTTGGCGATCTCCGTCTTGCCGACGCCGGACGGCCCGCAGAACATGAAGGACCCCTGCGGCTTGTCCGGCTCCTTGAGCCCGGCATTGGCCATCAGCACAGCACCGACCAGCTTTTCGACGGCGTGGTCCTGGCCGTAGACCCGCGCCTTCAGCGCCCGGTCGAGGGTCAGGAGCTTTTCGCGTTCGTCCTGGTTCAGTTTTTCGGCGGGGATGCCGGAAATGGCGGAGAATTCCAGCGTGACCGCCGCGGCGTCGAGCGCGAGACCGGCGTTCATCTCGTCCTGCAGGGCGTCGAAGGCTCGCCTGTTGTCGGCGATGCCGGCAGAGGCCTGCCGGATCTCCTGCAGGATGCGGTTTTCCTCGCGCGAGCCGAAACCCGCGCCGCCGGAAAGCCGGGCGGAGAAGGAGGGCGCGGCGTCTGCCTGCGCGGTCTCCGGCTTTTCCTTCTGCCGTTCCGCCTCCAGTTGCTCTTCGAGGGCGAGCAGCAGTTCCTCCCCGCTGCGCTGCGCATTGCGCAGGGAGGTGAGCCGGTCGACCTTGGCGGCCCAGTCGGCTTCGGCGGTGGCCAGCATGTCCCTGAGTTCGCCGTGCTGGCGGGCAATGTCGGGCGAGCGGGCCGCTTCGGGCAGCGCCTCGATCTCTGCCAGCGTGGCCCGCAGCCGGACAAGGTGCGGCGGGCGCCGGTGCACCGCTTGCCGGTAGGAGGTCAGCGCCCGGTCGATCAGGTTCAGCGTCCGCTCCGGCTGCGCGCGCGACAGCGACAGGTCGCCGACGTGGTACTTGGAGGTCAGTTCGATCGCGGCGGCGATGGCCTCTTCCGTGACGGGCACGCCGTGATGGGTGGTGAGCCGCGCGGCGCCGACCCGGGCGATCTCGGCCAGCGCGTCGGGACCGGGCTCGCGGATCTCCAGCATGGTGAATACCTCACGCATGTTGGAATGGCACTTGAGCACGATCTCGAGGTCCTCGTCGCGGGCTTCGAGGATGCATTGGTAGCGCCCCGTCAGCACGTCGCGCATGACCGCGTTGATCAGATGGGTGGTGCCGTTGTTGCGGGCGGCCTCGATGAAGTCGCGGAAATCGTCGATCAGCAGGACGGAGTTCGCGGTACGCAACAAGGTGCGGCGCAGCTTCTCGAACCCTTCGGAGATGCGCGCATGGGTGCCGGAGGAAAACAGCCCGTCGGTGTCGAGCCAGAACAACCGCCTGGCCAGCACGTCGAAGGGCAGGGAGGCATCGGCCTTCGCCGCCTCCAGCCCGATGCAGATCGAGGTCGCCCCGACCCCGCCCGGGCCGACGAGCAGCACGTTGGAGGCGGTGTGCCGCATGAGCATACCCGATATCTGGGAGAGCTCCTTCGCCCTCCCCACCAGACGGAAATGTGGCCGCCGCGCGAGCAGGTCCGCACCGCGGATCAGATGATCCCTGACCTGCTCAGGCATGGGCAAGCCATCCTGATACTCCAATGTAGACAGGAGTGTTTCGCCTCGCTGACGCGAGGCGACCGGGGGGGGGGGGGGGGGGGGGGGGGGGGGGGGGGGGGGGGGGGGGGGGGGGGGGGGGGGGGGGGGGGGGGGGGGGGGGGGGGGGGGGGGGGGGGGGGGGGGGGGGGGGGGGGGGGGGGCGGGGGG
>NZ_JBRBWD010000059.1:0-25188 GCF_052825245.1 Sagittula sp. | reverse complement strand
GCTTTCATGCTGCCCGGTGCCATCCATTACCATCCGCACGGCGCGCTCGCGCACTTCTGGTGAATACTTGTTCGTTGTCTTTGTCATGATGCTCCATCCTACTCATGAGTTGGAGCCTCCGGCAAACCCGGCGCGGTTCATTTCCCGGTCTAGTGTCAGGTCGGCGACGATCTTCTTCAGCTGGCTGTTCTCGTCCTCGAGCGCCTTCAGCCGCCGCATCTCATCCGGCAGCAGTCTGCCGTATCTTTTCTTCCAGGTGAAGCAGGTCGCCTGGCTGATCCCCCCTTGCGGCAGATCGCCCCGATCGGCGTGCCTTCCTCGCCCTGCTTCAGGATGAACGCCTTCTGCCCCTCAGTGAACTTCGATGCCTTCACGCTTTTCCTAACCTTAATCTCAGTTGTTTGAATTGTTTGCATGCACCCAAACAAGATGCGCAAATATTAATCGAATGAATAAATATCGCGGGCTTCTTCTCAGTTTCGCTTTGAGGAATCGAAGGTAGCTCTGATTGTTGATGTACGAACAATAATGAAAGACCCGCTCACCGGGTCCAACGACTGTACAGACACAACAGGAGCGCACTATGAACAAGAAGATTGCACCGGCATCTTCCCTATCCCGCCGCACGTTGCTGCGTGGTGCTGCGGGCGCCGGGCTTTTGCTGTCCGCCCCCGGCATCCTCGGCCGCGCCTCGGCGCAATCCGGCGACGTGATCAAGCTCGGGGCCCCATTCCACCGCACCGGCATCGGCGCCTCTTACGGCCGCTGGTACGAACGCACCGCCAACGCGGCGGTCAAGCTCATCAACGAGCAGGGCGGGATCAACGGCATGCCCATCGAGATGATCATCGAGGATGACGGCACCGATCCGAAACGCGGAGTCGAGGTGATGGAGAAATTCGCCACCGAGCATAAGGTGGACGCGGTTTTCGGCCATCTCTATTCCCATGTGGTCGCCGCCACCGCACCGCGCGCGGGCGAGCTGAAAATGCCTTATTTCCTGTGCTCCGAAGCCCATACGCTGGCCTCTGGTGCGTTCAACCGCTACTGCTTCCAGCCCTCGATCACCGATGTCAAAAGCCAGGTGAGCTCCATGGCGCCGTGGATTTCCAACAATCTCGGCAAGAAAGTCACCCTGATCTACCCGGATTTCAACTTTGGCTACGATCACCGCGACAACATGACGGCGGCCATCGAGGCGCAGGGCGGTGAGGTGGTGGCCTCTATCGCCATTCCGCCGAGCGAGACCTCTTTCACCCGCTATATGCCGCAGATCCCGTTCAACACCGATGTGATCTATCACGTCATGGTCGGCCCGGCGGTTCTGACCTTTGTGAAAGAACTGGGCGAGCATCTGGGCAGCAAGCGCCCGGAGATATTCGGGTTCATCGACAGTCTCGAAGCCGTGGACATGGACATCCCGCAGCTCGCCTTCCTCGAAGACACCTATTTCTGGGAGGCGATGCCGCGCTACGCGCAGGCCAATCAGACCGAGTTCGACAAGTTCTTCCGCGAAAAGGTCGGCGTCGATGACAAGGGCGCCTCGGTGGACGATCCGAAGGACATCGCGACCTATGCGCATATGTTCTCCGTCTGGGAGACTCTGTTTGCGATGAAGGCGGCGATGGAGAAGGCCGATTACAAGAGCCAGGCGCAGAAGATCGACTTCCTCGAGGCAATGGAAAGCATTGCAGGCTTCGAAGAATCCAACGAGTTCCCGCAGGGCGACAAGATGTTCAACGGCAAGACCCACCAGTCCTTTGGCCATCAGAACATTTCCAAGGTCAAGGACGGCAAACTCGAAGTCGTCTACCGCACCTCGATCGAGGAAACGCTCTACCCGGACGAGGTCGATTACACGCAGATGTCGTTCTGATCTCAAATCTAACGAGGGCCGGTTTTGCCCAGCCCTCGTTCCCCCAGCCATCCTGAATAAGCCGGACGGGCCACGTCGAAAACGACGGGCGCGAACCCGGGGAGTACGCACAATGGATATCGCTCCATACCTCTTGCTCGCAACGCTTGAGGGCCTGGTGCAAGCCTCGGTCCTGATGTTGACCGCGCTTGGCCTGTCCCTCGTTTTCGGTGTCATGCGGGTCGTCAACGTCGCCCATGGAGAATTCTTCATGGTCGGCGCGCTCGTCGCCTGGCTCTGTGGCGCTTATATTCCCGGCCCGCCCGCCATCGGGTTCGTCGCCGGTCTGATCGTCGCGCCGCTTTTCGTGGGGCTACTGGCCTGGCTCGCCGACTGGGCCGTGCTGAAGCGGATCAATTACAACCCCGAGGGCACAATCGTCTCGACCATCGGGATGCTCTACATCATCCAGCAGTTTGCGCTTCTGACATACGGGCCGGACGCGCGCGCGGTGGATGCACCGTTCTATCACATCATCCGCACTCCGTGGTTCGGCTATTCGAGCTACAAGCTATTCATCATCGTTGTGGCCATCGCGCTTGTGGCAGGGCTCTGGTTCATGTTGCGCCGCTCGAAGGTCGGGCTGATCATGCGGGCGACCCAGTTCGACAAGGAAACCGCGCAGAACTTCGGCATTCCGGTCGACAAGGTCTATTCCATTGTCTTCGCCATCGGCGCGATGCTCGCGGCCATCGGCGGGGTGCTGGTGGTGCCGAACCAGCAGGCGCATTACCTGATGGGCACCGACCCGCTTCTGTTGTCCTTTGTCGTCGTCATCGTGGGTGGGCTGGGCTCCATTCCGGGCACCATCGTGGCCGCCGTGCTTATCGGCCTGTCGGACGGTCTGCTCTCTGTCTTCTTCTCTCCGACGCTGGCCAAGATCGTCTCGACGCTTCTGGTCGCCGTCGTGCTGGTGTTCAAGCCGCAGGGCCTGTTCGGCGGCAAAGGAGCGCGGGCATGAGCCTGAACAGCGCGGATATTCCCACTAAACCTTCACCTGCGGCGGGCGAGACCTCCGCTCCCGCAGGCCAAAGGAAAGCCTCTTTCATGACTATCCATAACAGCAGGCTTCTGATCCTGTGCCTTGCCACCATTGCCGTGCTCTTTGCGCTGCAATTCCTGCTCAGCGATTATCTCGTGCTGGCGCTGACCCGCATCCTGATCCTGTCGATCTTCGCCATGGGGTATAACATGCTCATGGGCTACACTGGCCTCTTGAGCCTCGGCCATGCGATGTTCTTCGGCTTCGGCCTCTACGCCGCCGGTCTGTCGAGCTATTATTTCGGCACCTCCCTGCCGGTCTCCTTTCTGATCGGCGTGGCCGCGTCCTTGGTGTTTTCCTTCGTCATTGGGCTTCTGGCGCTCCGCACCGAGGGTGTGTCATTCATGATCGTGACGCTGATGTTCGCACAGGCCGCCTATCTCTCCACGCTCTATTTCTCCAAGATCACCGGCGGCGATCAGGGGCTGACCCTGCCGACAACGGCACGTTCCTTTTCCCTGCTGGGGATCGGTTTCGACATGACCAGTGACACGGTGCGTTTCAACCTGTCGCTGGTGATGTTCTCCGCCGTGCTCTTGTTCTTCTTCTTCGTCACTCAGGGCCCCCTCGGGCGGCTGTTCTCGGCGGTGAAGGAAAATGAACCTCGCACGCAGATGCTGGGTTTCGACACCTACCGCGTTCGTCTTGCGGCCTTCACCCTCTCAGGCACGGTCTCGGGCCTTGCGGGGGCGCTTTACGGGCTGATGTTCGGCTATATCGGCTCCGCTTTTGCTGGGTTCCATTACTCGATCGAGGCGCTTCTGTTCACCCTCGTGGGCGGGCCGGGCACGCTTTTGGGGCCGCTTCTGGGCACCGGCGTAATGACCATGCTGATCGACCGTCTGAGCGGCATCACCACGGCCTATCTGATTATCATCGGGGTGATCCTCATCATGGTGAACATGTGGTTCCCCAAAGGTATTCTCGGCACCATTCGTGAAAGGTGGATCCCGTGGCTGAAGTAACCCTTCTCGAAACCCGCGGTCTGTCGCGCCATTTCGATGCGCTCAAGGCGGTAGACGGTGTAGACTTCAAACTCAACAAAGGCGAAATCCGCGCCATCATCGGGCCGAACGGGGCAGGCAAATCGACCTTCGTCAGCCTTCTGTCCGGGCGTATCCCGCCCTCCGCCGGTCAGGTATTTTTCGACGGCGAGGATGTCACCGCGCTTCCGGCACACAAACGGGTTCGTCGCGGCATTGCTTACACGTTCCAGATCACCAACATCTACCCGAGCCTCACCGTGCTCGAGAACATCGAGATCGCGGTGCAAAACCGGCTCAAACCGTCTCTGTTCGGCGGCGCGAGCGAGGCGGAGATCAATGCCGAAGCCATCAAGGCGGCCGAGGCCGTGGGGCTGGGCGATCGTCTGAATGAGACGGCGGGCATTCTGGCCTATGGTCACCAGCGACTTCTGGAAGTTGCGATGGGTCTGGGGCTTCGTCCGAAGCTTTTGATCCTCGATGAACCGACCCAGGGTCTGTCGGACTCGGAGATCGCCAACTTCATTGAGGTGGTGAAACGGGTAAACGAGACCGCCACCGTACTCCTGATCGAGCACAATATGGATGTGGTTCTGGCTCTGGCCGACCGGATCACCGTGCTCGAACGCGGTCAGCTTCTGGCCGAGGGCACGCCCGACGAGATCGTCGACAACGCAGCCGTGCAGGCCGCCTATCTGGGAGAACCGGCATGAGCATGATGTCCGTCAAAGGCTTTGACGCCTTCTATGGCCGCAGCCAGGCACTGCGCAATTTCACAATCGATCTGAAGGGCGGCGAAGTGCTTTGCCTTCTGGGCCGCAATGGCGCGGGCAAGACCACGGCGCTCAAGACCATCATGGGCACGGTGCGCCCTGCGTCGGGGACGCTGACCTTGGACGGCAAGGACCTCACGGGGCTTCCGGCCAAGGACATTCCGCGCGCGGGCATCGGCTATGTGCCGCAGGGGCGACGTTTGTTCACCGAGTTGACGGTCTGGGAAAACCTCGAAATCGGGCTGATGACACGCAATACCGACATCAGCGCGCTTGATCATGCGCTCGAATTGTTCCCGGTGCTCAAGGAACGGATGCATCAGCGCTCAGGCACCTTGTCGGGCGGGGAACAGACCATGCTCGCCATGGCGCGCGCCATGTGCATCAACCCGTCGGTGATCATGCTCGATGAGCCGACCGAAGGGCTGATGCCTTCAGCTATCGCAGGCATTCGCGACGCGGTGGTGAAACTGCGCGACGAAGGGGTGGCGGTCCTGCTGGTGGAGCAACGCGTCGATGCGGTGCTCTCCATCGCCAACCGGGTCGCCTTCATGGATCACGGCGAAATCAAAGCGGAATTCGATATCGAAGAGGTCCGGGCCAAACCGGAACTGCTGCACCAATACGTCGGGGTCGGCCGCTGAGCCGTTCCCTTCAGACCAAATCCAACGGGAGCACAGCATGAACCAGTACAGCCCAACCGATCTTTCGCCCGATCGCGAAATCATGTCGGAGTCCATCCGCGCGTCCTATGACTTCATCGTCTGTGGCGGCGGCACCGCCGGCAGCGTCGTCGCCCGTCGTCTGGCCGAAGACCCGAACGTGTCGGTTCTTCTGCTCGAAGCAGGCGGCTCCGACCGGGTGCCGCAGGTGATCGACAGCACGCAATGGATGTGGAACATCGGCACCTCGCGCGACTGGGGCTACAAGGCCGCGCCGTCGGACACGGTGAACGGGCGCACGCCGGTCCTGCCGATGGGCAAGGTGCTGGGTGGTGGCTCGTCGATCAACGGCTCGGTCTGGGCGCGTGGTCACATGAACGACTTCAACAACTGGGCGGCAGCTTCCGGCGAAGAGGCGTGGAACCACGAGAACACGCTGGCGATCTATCGCAAGATCGAGGACTGGCAGGGCACGCCCGACGAGAAACGACGCGGCAAGGGTGGGCTTCTGAACATCCTTCAGCCCGAAGACCCGATCCCGCTCGTTGCCGGTCTGATCAAGGGCGCCGAAGCCATCGGCATCCCCTTTGTCGATGACATCAACGCCGCGCCGATGGAAGGCGAGGGAGGCTGCGGCCTGCCGAACGTTCTGGTGCAGGACGGCAACCAGCGTGTGTCCATGGCCGCAACCTATCTGCATCCCTACATGGGCCGCCCGAACCTGCACGTCCTGCTCTGCGCCGAGACCACAAAGGTCGAGATCGAAGACGGCAAGGCCACAGGTGTAAGCTTTGTGCGCCGGGGCCGTCAGTACACGGTCAATGCCGACAAGGAGATCATCCTGTCGATGGGGGCGATCAACACTCCGAAGACGCTGATGCTCTCCGGTGTCGGCGATGAAGCCCAGCTCAAACAGTACGGGATCGCGGTGAAACAACACCTGCCGGGCGTCGGCAAGAACTTCCAGGATCACATCCTTCTGGCGGGCTGCTGCTGGGAATACATCACGCCGGAAGCGCCGCGTAACAACGCCGCCGAGTTCGTGTTCTACGCCAAGAGCCGCCCGGACCTTCCGACCCCGGATCTCATGCCGGTGTTGGAGGAATGCCCCTTCGGCTCCGAGGTCACCGGCCCGCAATACGGCCTGCCGTCTGCGCCCGAAACAGCCTGGACGCTGGCGCCGGGTCTGGCGCGCCCGGACAGCCGCGGCGAGGTGAAGCTTGCCTCCGCAGACTGGCGCGATGCGCCGATCATCGAAGCGAACTTCCTTTCGACCCAGACCGACATCGACGCGATGCTGAAATGTATCGAAATGTGCCGTGATATCGGCAATTCCGAGTTCTGCGCGCCGTATCGCAAGAAAGAACTGATGCCCGGTCCGCTCCCGAAGGACGAGATGACCAACTTCCTGCGCGACGCGGCAGGCACCTATTTCCACGAGACCTGCACCTGCAAAATGGGCACGGACGAGATGTCTGTCGTGGACGGTCGCCTGAACGTCTACGGCATCAAGGGCCTGCGCATCGCCGATGGCTCGATCATGCCGGAAATCACCACCGGCAACACCATGGCGCCGATTGCCGTGATCGGGGAACGCGCCGCCGGGTTCATCCGTGAGACGTACAACCTGACCGCCGAAGCTTCGGCGTGATCTGAACTGAAGGACAATCAAAATGAACGCACCAGTGCCTGCACTGTCTTCAGCTGCGCAGAGCTTTATCTCTTCCAAGCACGGTCTCTACATCGGCGGGGAATGGGTCAAATCCCTCTCCGAGGAAACCATCGACATCGTCGACCCGGCAACCGGCGGGGTGATCGCTAAATCCGCCGCCGCGGGCTCTGCGGATGTGGACAAAGCGGTTGCCGCCGCCCGCGCCGCGTTCGATTCCGGTCCCTGGGCCGAGATGACCGGCATGCAGCGCGGCCGCCTGATCACCAAGTTCGCCGAGAAACTCGAAGAGCTGGCCGATGAACTGGCGGAAATCGAGGCGATCGACTGCGGCAAGCCCGTGACCTACGCCAAATATGTCGACGTGGGCCTTTCTGCGACGATCTACCATTACTATTCCGGCTGGGCCTCCAAGATCTCCGGCGAAACCGTTGGCGTCTCCATGCCGGGCGATTTCCATGCCTACACCATGCGCGAGCCGGTGGGCGTCGTCGCCGCCATCGCGCCGTGGAACTTCCCGCTGGTGCTGACCGCCTACAAGCTCGCCCCGCTTTTGGCGACGGGCTGCACGGCGATCATCAAGCCGTCGGAACTGACCCCGCTGTCGTCCTTGCGTCTGGCGCAGATCGCCGAGGAAGTCGGCTTCCCACCGGGTGTGATCAACGTTGTCACCGGTTACGGCGCTGCCGCCGGTCAGGCGCTGGTCGAGCATCCGGGTGTGGACAAGGTGGCCTTCACCGGCTCCGTCGAGACCGGCAAGAAGATCGTGCAATCCGCCACCGGCAACTTGAAACGTGTGACGCTGGAACTCGGCGGCAAGTCCCCGATGATTGTTCTGCCCGACGCGGATCTGGAGAAAACCATTCCGGGGCTGGCGCAGGCGATCTTTTTCCATCAGGGGCAGGTCTGTACCGCTGGCACGCGTTTCTACGTCCACAACTCGATCCACGATCAGGTGCTCGAAGGCATCGCCGAAGCCTCGAAAGGGCTCAAGATCGGTCACGGTCTCGACCCGGAAACCACTATGGGGCCGCTGATTTCTTCGGGTCAGTTGCAAAAGGTCATGGGCTATCTCGACGAGGGCAAGGCCTCCGGTGCAGAGCTGGTTTGTGGCGGGGGTCGTGTAGGTGAAAGCGGCTTCTTCATGGAACCGACGGTCCTGGCAGGGACCACCGACGATATGTCCGTGTCGCGTCAGGAAATCTTCGGGCCGGTTCTGACCGCGCAGGGCTATGACAACGACAGCCTTGACGCGGTTGCCGCCAAGGCCAATGACTCGATCTTCGGTCTGGCGGCCTCGATCTGGACCCGCGACATCTCGGCGGCGCACAAGTTGGCGAAAAAGGTCAAGGCGGGCTCTGTCTGGATCAACCAGCACAACTTCTACGATCCGGCGCTGCCGTTCGGCGGTTACAAGCAATCCGGCTGGGGCCGTGAGGAAGGCTCTGAAGCGATCAAGACCTTCACCGAAGTGAAGGCGGTCTGCGCCGCCCTTTAAGTTGGGGGCTGGTGTCTTGCGGCACGTTTCTCGTCGCAGGGGCCAACCGCCCGTTCAACCTCTCGAAAGTTAAGGAAAATCCCAATGAAACGCATGAGATTACTCTTGCGCGGCGGTCTTGCCGTGTCTCCAGTCTTCCTCGCAAGTGCGGCCACCGCATTTGACTGTACCCTTGAGAGCGCCCGCGGTCTCGGCCTGCCGGGCGTGACGGTCACTGCTGCCGCACCCGCCGAGAGCGGTGCGCCGGCTTGTCTCGTCTCGGGCACTGCCGTCACCTCCGACGACACCGCGCCCGATGGGGAGGCCCGGTTTGAAATTCGTTTGCCGGACGACTGGAACGGGCGGTTTGCCTTGTTCGGAAATGGCGGTCTTGCGGGCCGGGTCCGTGCTTCCGCCAACGCCGTCGATGTCGAATACGCCAATGACACGGGCTATGTCACCGCAATGACGGATCTCGGCCATGTCGCCGAAAGCAGCGTCGATGCCCGGTTCGCCCTCAATTCGGACGGAACGCCCAACGAGGCGGCCGTGGCAGATTACTACTATCGCGCCAGCCATGTGATCACCGAAACGGCCAAGGCCATGGCCGAAGCGGCCTATGGCCGCGCACCGGATCATTCCTATCTTACGGGCTGTTCGACGGGTGGGCGTATGGCGCAGGTTGCGGCGACGCGCTACCCGGACGATTTCGACGGGGTTATCTCCGGTGCGCCCTTCATGGACATATCGTCCATGCTCAAGATCCAGCATTTCCAGATCAACCAGTTGCTGAGCCCGGATGCGCAACTCCTGCCGGCCAAATTGCCAGCGATCGAGGCGGCGGTGCTCGCCTCCTGCGATGCGGTGGACGGTGTCACGGACGGCCTGATACAGGACCCGGCGGCCTGCTCCTTCGAACCCGAGACGCTCGTATGTACTGGGGCCGAAGACGACAGCTGTCTGACGGGCGCACAGGCCAAGGCCTTGCGCGCCTATTTCACGGCGTTGCACACCGATGACGGGCAACTTGTTTATCCGGGATACGCTCCGGTGCTATTTGATAGCGGGTTCTCGTTGTTTCAGGGCGGAAAAGAACCGGCGCTGGATGTGAACGCGGCCGAGCCCTGGGGCAATGACGGGTTCGACCCGGCGCCGATCGAGTGGTCTTTCTCGGATCATATCGTCCAGTATCTGGTGAAACAGGACCCGACATACAATGTGCGGGAGCTGGGCATTTCGCCCGATGGAACCGTGCCGCGCGCGGTCGTTGATGAGTTCGTTGCAATGACCGAGGCAGGCAATGGATCGGACCTGACGGCCACTCAGGCGTTCCTCGACAGCGGCAAGAAGATGATCCTCTATCACGGTTGGGGGGATCACGCGCTTTCGCCCTTCCGCACCACGCGTTTCGTCGATGATCTGATCCGTCGCGAAGGCAGCGAAGAGGCGCTGTCCGAAAAGGCGCGTCTGTTTATGGTCCCGGGAATGGGGCACTGCCGCGGCGGCGCGGGACCGGACACCTTCAACACGCTGGCCGCAATGGAGGCTTGGGTCGAAGAGGGGCGCGCGCCCGACATGCTCACGGCACGGAAATTCGATGACGAAGGTGTTGAGACGCGCGCGATGCCGCTCTGCGCCTATCCGGCGCGCGCCGTTTACGACGGGACGGGCGACGTCAATCTCGCGGAGAGCTGGAGCTGCCAGAACGCCCCTCTGGGAATCGGAAGCGTCGGGATCTCTGCGGGCCTGCTGACCGGAGGAGAACCCACACAATGACCGAGATGCGGCGCGTCATGGCGGCATGCCTTGTTGCTTTGGCCGCCGCAACTTGGCCCTTCGCGGCTCTTGCGCATGAGGCGGCGGGGGGCTTCATCCTGTTGATGCCGACGGAGATCTACATCCTCGGCGCGTCTCTGGCGGTGCTCGCGAGCTTTCTCATTCTGGCCGTGGTGCCCGCCGAGCGTTTTCACAGCTCTTACAAACGCGAGGCAGATCAGACCGTTGATGTGCGGCCGGGCAATGGGCAGGTCATCGTGTCCTGCCTGTCCTTCCTGTTCACGCTGTTCCTGCTCTATGCTGGGCTTGCGGGCAAGGACGATCCGCTGACCAATCCGATCACGCTCGGGGTCTGGACACTGGGCTGGATCGTAATGTCGGCGGTGGCAGCGATCTTTGGCAATCTCTGGCCCTGGCTGAACCCATGGACCGGCATTCTGACCGTGCTGGGGCTAGGGCACAAGCCGGTGCTCAAATTGCCCGTGCAGCTCGGCTACGGCATTGCCATCGCTCAGATGTTCTACCTGATCTGGGTCGATCTGATCTCGATCCATGCGACCGATCACGAGGCTTTGTTCGAGCATTTGATCTGGTTTCTCGGGTTGAATGGGCTTGGAATGGTCCTTTTCGGCATGGCCGATTGGACGCGTCGGGCGGAGCCGCTTCATGTCCTCTATCACGCCCTGTCCGTGGTCTCGCCCTTCGTGCATTCCTCCGATGGCTGGCGTCTGGTTCTGCCGGGGGCGGCGGCGCTGATGCGTCCGGTGCTGAGCCTCTCTGCCGCCGGGTTCATCATTCTGATGCTGGCGGCCGGGACGTTCGACGGGGTGGTTTCGACCTTCAAATGGCTTGGATTTCTGGGTGTGAACCCGCTCGATTTCCATGGCCGGTCCACCGTGATCGGACCGAACACGCTGGGCTTGATCGTTGGGGTCTGTCTGCTGGCGACCGTGTTCAGTTTCGCCCTCTGGCTGGGAGAGCGCATTGCCCGGACCGATGTGCCGCTGCGCACGCTGATCGGGCGCTTCGCCTACACACTCTTGCCGATTTACGTAGCCTATATGATGTCGCATTTCGCGACGCGGCTGATCATGGATGCGCAATATCTTTGGGTCGTGATCTCCGATCCGCTGGGGCGCGGCTGGGATCTGTTCGGCACGGCGGACAGCCATGTCACCCAGTCGATGTTCAACACCGAAGCCGGGGTGCATACGCTCTGGGCCTTCCAGACCATCGTCATCACGCTCGGTCATATCGTGGCGGTTCTGATGGCGCATGGGATTGCGCTTGAGACCCACGAAACGCCGCGCAAAGCCGTCCTGTCGCAAATCCCTCTCGCGGTCTTCATGGTGTTCTACACCTCGCTTGGCCTGTGGCTTCTGGCGTCGCCGAGGATTTGAGGCGGAGGGACGAACCACGCGCGCAAACCCCGAGACGGGACCGAAAGGACAAGGCCGAAATCTACCCACTAATATTTTGATTTCAAAATAATTTCTGATTTTTTCGCTTTTATCCATCACAGAATAGATTTGTGTACATGCAAATAAACTGACAACAAGTACAAGGATTCTCACCATGGAATACATCGAGTCTATCGACATTGCCGTCATCGGCCCGGGCCTTGACCTAGCGTTGACCTTCAGCTTTTTCGGCATGCGCTCGGCGTGTATCTTAAGGTAGAAATTGGGCGATTGTGTATTGCGTCTGACTGACCAGGTATCTGCTGTCCGTCTCTGGAAACGCATGCACCGTTCGCACGGCGAAGGCGCTAGGCGGCGTTCTGCGCGATCATCGCCGGGAAGGTCGCCTTCCTGAGCCGTCCGAAGTCGGCCGAGAACGAAAACCCCGAGTTGGTCGACCGTGACGACGATTTCCCGTTCTAACGAACGGGGTCTCCTCGGGCCCGGAGAACCAACCCGCCGGGTTCCCGCATTTACGGCCATGATCTGCGGTTCGATTATCGGTTCGGGGCTGCCGCAGTTCTATGTCATCAACGATTTGAGGAATGATCTGACTGACTCACCGGTTTCCTTGATCAGTTTGGCGCCGCCGATGGATTGGAAGTTTTTTGTCCTGGGCACTTCGATCCCCAAAGGCAGCCCAGCCGGCAACGCCTGGAGATAGGCGGCGAGGTCGATTTGACCTTTTCCGGGCAGCAAACGTTCCTCGCGCGCTGCGTACAACAGAATGGTTTCATTGTAGGCTGGCAGGACGGGCGCGTCGCACAGATGGGCAAAGCGCAAGCGTTCGGGCGGCAGCGCGGCAAGGGTGTCGAGCGAGGAACCAGAGCGGTCGAAGTGCAGGCTGTCGGGCAGGACGCCGACACTTGGCCCGGCTTGCGTTGCGAGGCGGAGCGCGTCATCTACCGTACGGATATCGGTCCAAGGGAAGAACTCAAGCACGATACCCAGACCTCGCTGGCTCGCGGCGTCCGACAAACGACCGAGGTTCTCGGCCATGCGTGCATGGTCAGGATCATAGGGCGCGGTGATGACTTCCCGCGCGCCCAGTTCGGCCCCGATGTCGAGGAACTGCAGCAGGGCGTCGACATCCGTGTCCGGCGTAATGCGCACGAACTCGATATCATGAACCGTTACGCCGGTCTCGCGCAGCGCCGCCCGTGTTTCGCGCAGCAGGTGCGCATCT
This sequence comes from Sagittula sp., assembly GCF_052825245.1. Classification (NCBI taxonomy): domain Bacteria; kingdom Pseudomonadati; phylum Pseudomonadota; class Alphaproteobacteria; order Rhodobacterales; family Roseobacteraceae; genus Sagittula; species Sagittula sp. The sequence goes on along the minus strand of NZ_JBRBWD010000059.1, from coordinate 12,245 downwards.
TCCCAAAGTGGATAACCTGGTGATGTCGGTGTCACCTGCAAAAGGCGCAGCCCAACCGCGTCGAAACCGCCATCGGCGGCGGCGCGGATCAGGGCCGGTGGATCGAGATCGATGGCCGAAAGGTGGGCCAGGGACAGAAAACGCATGTTCAGACGCCTTTCGCTGCGTGTCGACCAGCGATGAACCCAAAAGTCAGGGCCGGTCCAAGGTTAATGCCGCCCGCCGGATAGTACCCACCCATGACAGAAGCCATGTCGGTGCCCGCCGCGTAAAGGCCGGGGATCGGCGCGCCGTTGTCGTCCAGAACCCTTGCATGTCCATCCGTCTTCAATCCCGCAAAGGTGCCAAAGCTGCCCGGCACCACCTTGACCGCGTAGAACGGGCCGGTTTCGATGGGTGCAATGCAGGGGTTCGGCGTGACGTCAGGATCGCCCTGCAGGCGCATATAGGGGGTCGTGCCGCGCCCAAAGGCAGGGTCTTCGCCCAGACGTGCGCCTGCGTTGTAGGTCGTCAGTGTCTCGACCAACCCGGCCGGATCGATGCCGCAGGCCTGCGCCAGCGCCTTTGGTGTCTCGCCTCGGGTCAGGTAGCCGTTCCTGAGCCAAGGCGACAGCGGCACCGGAGCGGGTCGCACGATGCCCAGACCATAGCGGCGGATGAACCGGTGATCGCAGATCAGCCAGCTTTCGGCGGGCGTACCGTCGGGGACCGAGTCCAGCATGTCGCGGACATAGTCGTGATAGCCCAGGCCTTCGTTGGTGAAGCGCCGCCCGCTGGCCAGCACGCCGATCACGCCCGGCTTGCCGCGGTCGATGATATGCGGGAAGACCCCAGTCGAGCCATTGGCAGAGGGCACGCGCGACACCGGGCACCATGCGCCGGGGCTGACCAAAGTGGTGTTCTGCTGCGCGCCCGCGCTTTCGCCCAGTCGCAGCCCGTCGCCCGTGGCGTGGGGCAGGGCAAGGGACAGGTGGTTCTCGGGCCACGGAAACTGGGCCGCACGACGCCTGAGGTCATGCGGAAAGCCGCCCGCCGCCAGCACGACGCCCTTGCTTGCGGTGACCTGAACAGCACCATCCGGGCCTGTCAGGGTCGCGCCTTTGATGCGCCCGTCTAGGCTGATCAAACCGGTCGCCGGATGCCCGGGCAGGATCGTTACGCCTTGATCCAGTGCCGAGCGCAGCAGGCGCGCGACAAGGGCATTGCCGTTGCGCACCTGCATCCCGCGACCGAACCGCGCCAGTTCCAACACATGCCGCGACAAACGCCGTGCCACATGCAGCGCCGACCCGACCGACCGCGTTGCCGTCATGAAGGCGCGCAGGTCCGGCCCGGCCTGAATCGTCATGCCCCAGAAGGTCGTTTCCTTCATCGGTTTGCGCAGCAGCTGCACCGCGTCTCCCAGATCGCGCGCGTCATAGGGTTGCGCGATAACCGAGCGGCCACCCATGCCCGCGCCGGGCAAGTGGCTGTAGGTATCTGGGATCTTTGCCCCGCAATCGAAGGCCAGCGCGGTATTGTCTTCGAAGAAACCGACCATTTCCGGCGCGGCGGCCAGAAAGGCATCGACCAATTCGGCATTGAACGCGTTGCCCAGGACGGCTTCGAGATAGCGGCGCGGCTCTGACGGGTCTTCGACGACGCCGTTGCGATGCGCGACCGGGTTGCACGGCGCCCAGATCCAGCCGCCGGACCACGCCGTCGTGCCGCCCACCGTTGCGGATTTCTCTGCCACTATGACGCGCAGCCCGTGATGCGCCGCTGTTACAGCCGCTGCCAGACCCGCCGCGCCCGAGCCTATCACCAACAGGTCGCAGTCCATGTCCATGCCGATCCCCCCCCCCTTTGCTACACGCAAACTCGCGGGGTGGGCGGGTAACGTCAAATGCTTGTTATTCGTAATGAGTAACGTCATGTTAATCGCGCGGGAGGCACGCATGACGGAAATGACATTGCGGCAGATCGAGGTCGTTCGGGCCGTGATGATGACCGGCACGATCAACGGTGCCGCGCAGATGCTGAATGTCTCGGCCCCCGGCATAAGCCGCTTGGTCAAGCACACCGAGGAAAGCCTTGGCATTCGGCTTTTCGAGCGCAAGTCCGGCCTGTTCATCCCCTCGATCGAGGCTTCGAAAGTCTTTGACCAATTGCGCGAGGTCTACAAGGGAGTCGAGAACCTGCAGCAGGCGGTTGGCGCGCTGCAGAAGGGGGAAGAGGTGCGGCTATCCTGCGCCTCGGCCCCATCGGTGGCGCAGTTCATCGCTGCGCGCGTCATGAAACAGGTGCGGGCACGCTACGCCGACCTGTTCATCGACCTCAACATCCTCAAGATCGAAGAGACTCTGGACTACCTTCTGCTGGAGCGTGGAGAGTTCGTCATCATGAGCTCGTCCGTGGTCAACGCCGCTGTGGAGAATGACAAGATCGCCGAAGGACGGTTGGTGGCGATCATGCCTGAAGGTCATGCCTTGGCGGCCCAGGCCGAGGTTTCCGTGCATGACCTGGCGCAGCACCCGGTCATCGGGTTGGAACCCGCAGATCCTTACGGCCGTCTTCTTGCGCGGCCCTTCGAACAGGAGGGGCTGGCGGTGCAGCATGCGATGCGCGGGCGCTTTGCCCAGACGCTGGTCAGCTTTGTCCGGCACGGGCTGGGGGTTGCGGTAATCGACGAATTCTCTGTGGCCGAAGTCTACATGCCCGGTGTCATCCGCCGCCCGCTGAAAGAGGTGACGCAGGTCGGCATCTATGTGGTGCGCAAAAAAGGGCGCGTGCTGTCGGGCTTTGCCGAGTATGCCATCGCGCAGTTCCGCCGTGAACTGTCCAAGGCGATCGAGGATGGTCCATCGTTGCGCGGTGTGCGCAAGGCTGATCCCATGGATTAACCTGATGTTATGATCAGTGAAGTTTGGGTATTTGACGTTAAAATACAGAATCGGGCAGATTGCCTGCCATCGTCTCCTGGTCGGGAGGATCCCGGCAGTGGGAGACATGGAGACGCTTAGGGAGGATACCATGAAGCGCATTCTGATGGGCGCCGCTGCGGCGCTTGCACTTACCACTGGCATGGCTATTGCCGAATACCCCGAAAAGGAAATCCAGGGCATCATCCAGTGGGGGGCCGGTGGATCGACCGACACGGTGATGCGCTCGGTTACGCCCCATGCCGAAGAGGTTCTCGGCGGCACTGTGGTCATGCAGAACATGACCGGCGCGGTGGGCGCGATTGCCCTGAATTACGTCGCCGATGCAGCTGCGGATGGCTACACCGTTCTGATGGGCGCCGAGAACCCGATGCTGTATAAAATCATGGGTCTGGGCGACAAGGATTACTCGGAATTCACGCCGATCAACATCCTCGCACGCGGCACCCCGCTGCTGGTGGCCAACAACGACGCGCCTTTCAACACCTATTCCGAGATGATCGCCTATGTGAAGGACCATCCGGGCGAGGTCCGTTTCGGCTCTACTGGCCCGGGCGGTCTGCCGTCGGTCGTGACCGCAATGGTCGAGGCGGTCGAGGGTGATCTGGACGTGATCTTTGTCCCCTACGACGGTGACGGTCCGGCGTTGACCGGCCTGCAGGGCGGTGCGATCGACGTGATGCCCGCAGTTCTGGGCGCCGCCATCGAAGGCGTGAAGGCCGGCAACATGAAGGCGCTCGGCGTGGTCGACGTGGCCAAGAACGAGAACCTGCCCGATGTCGAGGTCGTGGCCGAGGTGAACGCAGGCTACAACACCTACCTCCCTTGGGGTCCGTTCTTTGGCGTGTTCGCCAAGAAAGGCACGCCGGACGAGGTGGTCGCCAAGCTGACCGACGCTTATGCACAGGCCGCGCAGAACGAAGATTTCGTAGCCTTGATGGAAGGTCGTGGCTTTACCCTGATGAACATCTCCGGCGCCGAAGCCGAAGCGTTCCTGTCCAAGTGGCAGCAGGGCACCGCGTGGCTGCTTCAAGACGCAGGCATGACCAAGGCATCGCCCGAAGAGTTCGGCATCGCGCGCCCCGGCGAGTGATTTGACATTCCCTGTCGGGCCTGTGGCCCGAGGCACAAACGGGGTGCCGCCCAATGGGGTGCGGCACCCTTTTTCATAGAAGCACGCAACGGGAGGAGGGCCCCATGCAGATCGATCCGGAACATCACGACGGCACATCCGATGCCACGCCCGGCGGCGAGCCTGACAAGCGGCGCCCCGGAGAATTGCTCTTTGCCGTCTTTCTGACGGTGGCCAGCCTGTATCTGGTTTGGGACGCCTGGGGGATCGAGAATTCCTTTGGCCCCAACGGACTGTCCTCGCCGCGATCCATCCCGCTGGCGACGACCGTGGTCATGGGGATCAGCGGCGCGCTGGTGCTCCTGAAGACCGCGCGCCTGCCGCTGGACCGCACGGAAACGGTGATGAAAGACATCCTGCCGTGGACGGTGATCCTGTTCGCGGGGCTGCTGGTGGCGTATGGGATGGCACTGAAGACCGTCGGCTTCCTGCCGGTCTCGGCTGCCTTCCTGATCGTCGCGATCAAGGTGCTGGGGCGGCGGTCGTGGCTTTGGACCAGCTCCATCGCGCTGGCTGCGCTGGTGGTGATCTGGCTGATCTTCCGCATCGTGTTTTCCGTTCTTATGCCGGCCGGCATCGTCCCCGAGGCCGAGCTTGTCCAATTCTTCCGCACGCTGTTCGCAGGAGGTGCCGAATGACCGCGCTCATGGATTTCTTCCTTGTCTTCACCCAGCCGCAACTGTTGCTGCTGGTGGGCCTGGGCACCTTTGCCGGGGTCTATGTCGGTGCGATCCCTGGCCTGTCGGTGACGATGGCGGTGTCGATCCTCATCTCGTTCACCTTTTCCTGGGATGTCTACCCGGCGATCTCGCTGATGATCGGCATCTATATGGGTGGGGTCTATGGCGGCTCGCGCACGGCGATCCTGCTGAACATCCCCGGCGCGCCCTCTGCCATTGCCACGGCGCTGGACGGCTATCCGATGGCGCAGCGCGGCGAGGCGGGTACGGCGATTGGTGTGACCACGGTCATGAGCTTTATCGGCGGGTTCATCGGCATCGGCGTGCTGGCACTGGCCGCGCCCTTCGTGTCGGATTTCGCGCTGAAGTTCCAGCCGCGCGACTACATGCTACTGGCCATTCTGGGCATCCTGCTGGTGGGGTCGCTGTCGCAGGGGTCCTTGCTCAAGGGCATCTTTGCCGGGGCGCTTGGCATTGCCATCGGTGCCGTTGGGCGCGATCCGCTGACCTTTACCGAGCGTTTCACCTTTGACCTGAACCTCCTGAACGGCGGCATTTCCTTCATCGCGGTGATGATCGGCATGTTCGGCGTGTCCGAGGCGCTGCTGCAACTGCACCACGTCGACAAGGACGCCGTGCGGCAAAAGATCAGCCGTATCGTGCCGTCGCTGGCGACGGTGAAGAAACACCTGCCGTTGTCGCTGCAAACCTCGTCGATTGGCGTCATCATTGGCGCTCTGCCCGGAACTGGTGGGGATATTGCCGCGCTCATGGCCTATGATCACGCTAAACGGGTCACGAAAAACCCCGAAGTACCTTTTGGCAAAGGCGCGATGGAGGGTCTGGTTGCCCCTGAAACCGCCAACAACGCCGCCGTGGGTGGGGCGTTCATTCCGATGATGACGCTGGGGATTCCCGGTGACGCGGTGACCGCGATCATGATCGGTGCGCTGTTCATTCACGGGCTGAACCCCGGCCCGATGCTGATGATAGAGCAACCGGATATGTTCTGGTTCATCGTCGGTTGCCTGGTCATGGCCAACGTTTTCATGCTGATTTTTGGTCTAACGGGCATCAAGCTGTTCACCAAGATCGTCGAGATGCCGCGCTCTGTGCTTATCCCGCTGATCATGCTGCTGTCGATCGTCGGCGCATTTGCCGTGAACAACGCGATCACCGATGTCTACTGGATGCTCGGCTTTGGCGTGTTCGGCTACTTCATGCGGCATTACGGCTATCCGTTGGGGCCAGTGATCCTTGGGGTGATCCTGTCACGCCTTCTGGATGACAACTGGCGCCGCGCGATCATCTCCGAACGCGAGGAACTGGGCCGCTTCTTCTGGGGGATCGTCACCAGCCCGCTGAGCCTGACGTTGTTGGTGGCCGTGATCCTCGTATTCGTCTCTCAGACCCCTGTCTGGCGTTGGGGCAAATCCAAGCTGTTCAAGGAGGCATGACCATGCCCGACCTGCATCTGGGCCTGATCGGCGACAATATCGCTCGGTCGCGCTCGCCCTTGCTGCACCGGCTGGCTGGTGAGCAGAGCGGTATGACCGTGCAATATGACCGTCTGATCCCGCGTGATCTGGGGCAAGAGTTCGACGCCGTGTTTGATCAGTGCCCCGGCCACGGGTTTCGCGGGATCAACGTCACGTACCCCTACAAGGAACGCGCCGCGGCCAAGGTGACGGTCGATGACCCGTTGGTGCGTGCCATCGGGGCGGTCAACACGGTGCTTTTCGATGCTGATGGACCGAAAGGGTTCAACACCGACTATACCGGTTTCGTGGCGGCCTATCGCGCGACACGGATCGACGTCCCCGGCATCAGCTGCCTGATCGGCACCGGTGGGGTCGGGCGGGCGCTGGCCTTTGGGTTGGTCACGTTGAAAGCCACGGAAATCCGGCTGGTGGACCGTGATATGGCCAAGGCCGAGGCGCTGGCGGACGATCTGCGTGCGGTTGCCGGTGACACCCGCATTGCCGCCTTTGCAGATGCGACCGAAGCTGCCCGGGGGGCGCAGGGCTTGCTGAACGGCACACCCGTCGGCATGGTCGGCTATGACGGCACGCCGCTGGCCGCGGATGCGATGCAAGGGGCAGACTGGGCCTTTGACGCGGTCTACACGCCGGTCGATACGCAATTCCTGAAGGACGCCACCGCACAAGGTCTGGACATCATTTCCGGCTACGAACTGTTCTTCTGGCAAGGCGTCCATGCTTGGGAGCATTTCTCTGGCGGCAAACCATTGGATCGGATCGCTTTGCGACAAGCGCTGGAAGCCGCGCAATGAAAGCGTCAATCGCCACGTTTTCCATGACTGGCACGCTACGCGGTAAACTGGCCGCCACCGCCAAGGCAGGGTTCGACGGTATCGAGATCTTTGAAAAAGACTCTATGGCCGATGTGGGCAGGGCCCGCGACATCGGAGCAATGATCCGCGACCACTGACTTGAGATCACGTTGTTCCAGTCCTTCCGCGACTTCTAAGGACTAACCGGTGATTTGCGGCGTCGCGCCTGGTTCCGTCGCAAACTTCTGGGCAACCGGGAGAAGCGCCCCGATCTTCTTCTGTCAGGCCGCCAGTGCCGTAAATCGCGTAAACGGGCAGAAGCCGGGCGTCATCTCGCCCTCGTGGATCACGTTGGCGGCTTAGTTCCTTCGAGCGTTGCCGATGCGGAGACGAAAGACCCGAACCCCAGCATCGGTCCAATGCGGTATTTGATGGTGCGCTGATCCTGCTCAACCATAGTGTTCAGATACTTGGTCCGGACCATTTCGATCAGGATCGGGCATCCAAAGCTACGTAGCAGTCGGTTCACTGCCTTGATCCCGGCCGGGTTGGTCCCACAGCGGTCGATGAAGATCTTGCGGGGCAGACCGTTTACTTCCAGCGCCCGAGCAAAGAACTTGGTCGCAGCCATTTTGTTGCGCCGTTTCGGCGGCGAGAAGTCCAGGGTTTTCCCGAGCTTGTCGACGGCCCGGTAGAGGTAAACCCACGTGCCTTTCACCCGGACACAGGTTTCATCCATGCGCCAAGAACGATCAGTTGGATCCTTCCGGAGACGCGCATTGGCGGCAATCAGTGGGGGTATTTGACCACCAAGTGATTGAGAGTCGCATGGTCAACCTGGACGCCGCGCTCGCCCATCATCTCCTCCGCATCCCTTTATGAAACCGAGTAGCGAACGCAGACGAAGACCGCGAAGAGGACGACTTCCTTCGGAAACCGAGCGCCTTTTGACGAGATCATCTTACTCCCTCCGAACAGCGCCCGACCCCACGGACCGGCAGTCCTCCAGTACACATCGGTCAAGAACCAAAGTTTCCGACAGAACCCGGCCCGCGTCCCGCCGGGAAAGGCGCCGAGGGGGCAGGGGGCGGGCCACCAGGCCAACCAGAATATACCAATTCCGCAGGGTAAAACCGTAGCGTGTCGGATCGGCAACATTGGCGCCGGGAGTATTCGCGCCCTGAACGCCGGTCCCGAAAATTTTTGACAGGTGCCGGGGCGTCATCGCATACCAACAGATGAATTATTCACCTTTTGGGCAGGCTGGCGAACAAAAATTGCGAAGCCCGATGACCGAAACATACCCGCCCCGCCGGTGCGCCCGCCGCACCGGATTCCGCGGGTCTCTGAATGCGGCGCCACAGAGGTGCCGCCCGGTCCCTGTTTTCCTCCAGTCCTGTCCGACAGAAACGCCGTTTGTGGTCGCACCGCGCCCGCAAGACCGGCATGTCCCTTTGCCAGCGCACGCCCGCAGCGCCCCAGAAGAAAGTTGCCCCCATGTTTGATTTCATTCCCTCGCACCGTCAGATCGGCATCCGTCAGCGTTCGCTGGCACGTCACTGCAAGCTGGGCCGCGCGACGGAACTGGTCTTTGTTCTGGCCACCGGCGCGACGCTGGTGATCGGGGGCGGCGCCGAGGCGGCGACCTTCGCGGTCACCAACGAGGGCGAGCTGGCGGCGGCGATCAACAGCGCCAACGCCAATGCCGAGGCGGACACCATCACGCTGTCCAACAACATCACGCTGACCACCTTCCTGCCGACGCTCGAAGACGCGGACGGCGTGACCATCGACCTTGGCGGCAACACGCTGTCGGGCAACAACGTTGCACGCATCTTCTTTGTCGGTTCGGGCACCGCCACGATCGAGAACGGCACGCTGGCCGACGGCCTCGCCCAGGGCGGTGACGGCGGCAACGGTGACGACGGCACCGACAACGGCGCGGGCGGCGGCGGCATGGGGGCAGGCGGCGCGCTGTACGTGCGCGGCGATACCGCGCCGACCGTGACGGTGTCCAACGTGAGCTTTTCGAACAACGACGCGATCGGCGGTGACGGCGGCACATTCGGTCCCGACGACGGGGGCAGCGGCGGCGGCGGCGGCCTTGGCGGAGACGGGGGTATCACAAACTTCAACAGTTTCAATGATAATGGTGGCGGTGGCGGCGGTGGTGCCTTCGAAGACGGCACGAACGGTTCCGGCAACACTGGCGGTAACGGCGGCGGCCCGAACGGTGGCGCAGGCGGTGTCAACGCCAACGGATCTGGCGGTGGGGACTACACAGGCGGCGGTGCCGGCGGTGGTGGTGGCGACGTGGGCGGTTCCGGCGGTTATGGCGGCGGCGGCGGCGGCGGCGGCGACTTCGGCAACGGCGGTGCTGGCGGCTTCGGCGGCGGCGGCGGCGGCGGTTTAACTACTGCTGGCAACGGAGGTTTTGGCGGCGGCGGCGGCGGCAGCGTCTTCATCGGCGGCGGTGCCAGCGGTTTCGGAGGCGGAAACGGCTCCGGCAACTCGGGCGGCGGCGGCGGCGCGGGTTTTGGCGGCGCGGTCTTTGTCCAGGACGGCGCAACCCTGACCTTCACCGGCACGACGGGCCTCAGCGGCGGTTCCGTCACCGGCGGTTCGGGCCAGAACGGCGCCGGCAACGGCAGCGCGGCGGGTTCCGGCCTTTTCCTGCAGAACGCGGGCGTGACGCTGGCCCCCGGCACGGGCGAGACGCTCACCGTAAGTGACAACATCGCCGACGATACCGGCAACGGCGGCAACTCCGGTTCCGTAACTCACAGCGGCGCGGGCACCGTGGTCCTGTCGGGCACGAACACCTACACCGGCGCCACGAACATCACCGGCGGCGGTATCCTGACCGCGTCGGGTGGGAGCGCGATTGCCGACACCGGGCTGGTGAATGCCGCCAGCGGGACATTGGAGGTCGTGAACAGCGAGACCATCGGCGCGCTGTCCGGCGCCGGCAACGTGACCCTTGCCGGCGGTCAGACCCTGACCGTCGCGGGCACGGGCACCGTGGCACCGACGACCTTCTCGGGTGTGATGTCGGGTGGCGGCGGGCTGACCGTGAACGGCGCAACGGCCGACCTGACGCTGTCCGGGGCGAACACCTATACCGGGGCAACGACCGTCACCAACGGCAACCTGACCGTGACCGGATCGCTGGCCTCCACCACCAACACGGTGAACGGCGGCACGCTGACCGTCGCCGGCACGACCGGAGGCGGCACGGAACTAGGCGGCACCACCACCGTCAGCAGCGGCGCGCTTGTCGTGACCAGCGGTGACGTCGCGGCGGTCGTGAACAACGCCGTCACCGACGGGACACCGGACGTCACGCTGAGCGGCGGCAGCATCGGCACGATGACGCAGAACACCGGCGACTTCGCCCTGAACGGCGGCACGGTGGGCACGCTAACCCAGAGCGGCGGTGCGACCGTGGTGGGCGGCAATACCACGATCACCAATGCATCGACCCTGTCGGGGGGGACGTTTACGGTCAATGCCGGCTCGGGCCTGACGGCGACGGGCGGGATCACCGCGGAAGGCACTGCCGTTCTGGACGTCGCGGGCAACGTGAACGGGACAATCAACGTGGGCGGCACTTCGACCGTCACCCACAACTTCGGAAACGGCACGAACTTCGGCTTCACTTCGGAAGTCATTGTCACCAATGCCGACGCGACGGTCGAGCTGAACCGGAATTACCAGATCGTCACGCTTGATAACCAGTCCGGCACGGTCACGACGACCGCGACGGGAACGACCGGATTCGCCCAGTTCGGCACGGTGACCAACGGCGGGACGCTGAACATCAACGGCACCACCAGCATCGGCGCGGACGTCACCAACACCGGCACGCTGAACGTGGCGGCGGTTTTCGGCAATGACGGCACCCAACTGGCGATCAACACCTCGGGCAGCCTGAACCTGTCGGGTGCAGAGCTCGTCGCCGGGATTAACCAGACCGCAGGTCAGACGACCGTCACGGGATCCTCCTCGGTCATCCACACCAGCACGATCTCCGGCGGTAATCTGACGGTGAACGATGGCGCCAACTTCACGGCGTCTGGAAGCGTGGACATCTCGGGCGCCGGCACGCTGACGATGAACGGCACCATCACAGGCGACGTGGACATCACCAGCGGCCAGACGACCAATACCATCGGCAACGGCACCGGGACGGACCGGATCACCGGGACGTTCACGCAGAACAACGCGAACTCCGTCACCACGATCAACTCCGATTCCCGGATCGGCACGCTGGTGAACACCGCGGGCACGATCATCTACGCGGGCACCGGCACGCACACGCTCGACAACGCGTCGAGCAACGCGGGAACGATGACCGTCGGATCGGGAGTGACCGTCACGGCGACCAACGGCCTGACCAACACCGGGACGCTGAACCTCGACGGCACGATTGCGGGTGCGCTGACCCTGAACGGTGGCAACACCATCGTGAACAGCGCCGTGGCCTCGGTCACCGGGCTGACGACGGTGAACACCAACGGCACGCTGACGGTCAACGCGAACCAGGCCTTCGACGCGGCGGGCGGCCTTCTGGTCGACGGCGGGGCCGTCGTCGCCAACGGTACGATCAGCGGCAACGTGGTCTTCGCCGGCGACAGCGACGTTGAGGGCACCTTCAATGACGATCTGACCGTACAGTCCCCCAACACGATGACCGTTACCGGAGACCTGTCCTACGGCTCGCTGACCGTCCAGAACGGCGCGACCTTCACGACGAGCGGTGCGGGCGGCGTCGCCATGGCCGGGACGTCGAACACCACGACGATCAACGGCGCGGCGGTCTACAACGATGGCGACACGCTGGACGACGCCGGCAGCATCGACATCGGTGCAACCGGCACGGTGACGTTCAACACCGGCGCGACCGGCATCCGCTTCAACGCGGACGACGACGAGGACAACGTCGGCACGATCACCAACGACGGTGCGATCACCGTCGCGGGCGGCGGCGCGGGTGCCGTCAGCATGGCCAACAACGACGGCGCGGGCGACGACAACCTGACCAACCAGGGCACCGGCACGATCGACGTGCAGGCGAACGGCACGCTGAACGGGATTGAAACGCTGACGAACAGTTCGAGTTCGGGCAGTGCGATCCAGGTGGGCGCTGGCGCGACTCTGGGTTTCAACACGCTGAACTCGTCGGCGGGGACGGTGACCAGTGCGGGGACGCTTGACGG
>NZ_JBRBWD010000058.1:0-71250 GCF_052825245.1 Sagittula sp. | reverse complement strand
CCTGGGTCTTTGTCGCCAACTGGAAGCAGAACGCCGTGACATCGGACCGGGTGGAGAACTTCGCCCTGCAGCCGTCGTTCTTCCTGCTGCTCGACGACGTCGTGAAGAACTGAGGTTTCGGCGCGTTCCGCACCGATCCGCCGGGGGGCTGCCGCCCCCCGGACCCCCCGCAGGTATTTGGCCCAAGATGAAGGGGCTGGCCTTTGTCGTCCGGTCCGCGGGGTTCATGTGTTTCAGCGAAGGAGGCCGCGGCGATGACCGGCTACATCCTCAAGAGACTGGTGTCGGCGATCCCGGTGCTGCTGGGCATCACGGTGATCGTGTTCCTGATCATGGCGATGATCCCGGGCGACCCGGCGACGGCGATCCTCGGGTCCTATGCGACGCCGGAGAACGTGGAGAAGCTGAACCGCGACCTCGGGTTGGACAAGCCGCTGGTGTCGCAGTACTTCATCTGGCTCGGCAACATGCTGACGGGCGATTTCGGGCAGTCCTTCGCGCTGAACCGGCCCGTGCTCGACGAGGTGCTGGAGCGGTTCAACGGGACGCTGGTTCTGGCGGGGACGTCGTTTGTCCTTTGTGCCGTGTTCGGCATCGTGGCTGGCGTGATCTCGGCCGCGAACCAGTACGGCTGGGCGGACAAGGGGATCACCTTCGCGGTCCTGCTGGGGATTTCCATCCCGTCCTTCTTCCTCGGCATGATGATGATCCTTTTGTTCGGGGTGAACCTCAGGTGGTTCCCGGTCTCCGGCATGTGGCCGATCTACGGCGACCGGACGCTCTGGGTGCTGCTCAATCATCTTGCGATGCCGGCCTTTGCCCTTGCGGTCGTCGCCACCGGTGTTGTCGCGCGGCTGTCGCGGTCGGCCATGCTGGAAGTCTTGCGGCAGGATTTCATCCGCACCGCCCGCGCAAAGGGTGTGCACGAGCGTGGCGTGATCTGGCGCCATGCGCTGAAGGCCGCGATGGTGTCGATCATCCCGGTTCTGGGCATCCAGGCGGGCTTTGTCCTGTCGGGCGCCGTCTATATCGAGATCGTCTTCCAGTGGCCCGGCGTGGGGCGGATGCTGGTCGATGCCATCCTGAAGCGTGACATCCTGCTGGTGCAGGGCGGCGTGGTCTTTGTCGCCGCCTGCTACGTCCTGTTCAACATCCTCGTGGATGTGGCGCAAAGCCTTCTGGACCCGAGGATAAAGACATGAGCGCCTTCTTCAAACTCCTCGCCCGCAACCGCCTGGCCCTGGCCGGTGGGATCGTGCTGTCGCTGGTCGTGCTGCTGGCGCTGGTCACGCCGCTGCTGCCTTTGAAGGATCCGGACATCACCAATACCGCGTTCCGGTTCCAGCCGCCGTTCTCCGAAGGGGCGCTGCTGGGCACCGATCACCTTGGCCGGGATCTGCTGGCGCGCCTGCTTTACGGCACGCGCCTGTCGCTGGCGGTGGGCTTTGCCGCGGCGGTGGCCGCCGCCACCCTGGGCGCCGCCATCGGGATCATCGCCGGCTTTTACGGGGGGCGGACCGACAACGTCATCATGCGCGGCGTCGACATGCTGATGGCCTTTCCCTACATCCTGCTGGCGCTGGCCATCGTCGCGGCGCTCGGTCCCGGGCTGCTGAACGCGCTGATCGCCGTGGCCGTGGTGAACGTGCCGTTCTTCGCGCGCAACATCCGTGGCATCACCGTGGGCATCGCGCACAAGGAGTTCGTGGATGCCGCGCGCCTTGCGGGGCTGTCGAACACCCGGATCATCCTGTCGGAGATCCTGCCGAACGTGATCCCGGTCATCGTGATCGCCATGTCCACCACCATCGGCTGGATGATCCTCGAGACCGCCGGCCTGTCGTTCCTCGGGCTCGGATCGCAGCCGCCACAGGCCGATCTGGGGTCCATGCTGGGCGAGGCGCGGTCGGCGCTGATCACCAACCCGCACACCTCCGTCGTGCCGGGCGTGATGATCCTGATCATCGTCATGTCGATCAACCTGCTGGGCGACGGCGTGCGCGACGCGCTGGACCCGCGGCTGAAGTCCGGCGCCCTGTCGCGGCCCATGGCGGCGACGCGGGTGGAGCGTGACGGACCCGTGCCGCAGGCGGAAGGCAAGGGCCTGCTGGAAGTGCAGGACCTGCAGACCCAGTTCCACGTCAAGGACCGCATCTACCGCGCCGTGGGCGGCGTGGACCTGCACGTCGAGAAGGGCGAATGCCTTGGCATCATCGGCGAATCCGGGTCCGGCAAATCGGTCACGGCGTTGTCGGTCATGGGGCTTGTCGCCTCGCCCCCCGGGGTGATCACCGGGGGCGCTGTCCGCTACGACGGCGACGACCTCGTCGGCGCGCCCTATCGCAAGCTGCGGTCGATGCGCGGCAGGAACGTCGCCTATATCTTCCAGGACCCGCTGGCCACGCTGCATCCGCTCTACCGCGTCGGCGATCAGCTGATCGAGGCGATCCGGTCGCACCGTCCCATCGGCAAGGCGGAAGGCAAGCGCAAGGCCATCGAACTGCTCGAAGCGGTGCGCATCCCGAACCCCGCCAAGCGGATCACCGATTACCCGCACGAGATGTCGGGCGGGATGCGGCAGCGCGTCGGTATCGCAATGGCGCTGGCCAACGAGCCGGACATCATCATAGCCGACGAACCGACCACCGCGCTCGACGTGACAGTGCAGGCGCAGGTGCTGACCATCCTCGACGACCTCCGCCGCTCGCGCGGGCTGGCCATCGTGTTCATCACCCATGACTTCGGTGTGGTGGCGCAGTTGTGCGACCGCGTGGCGGTGATGTACGCCGGGCGGATCGTGGAAGAAGGCACCACCGACGAGATCCTGAAGGCGCCCCGCCATCCCTATACCGCGCGGCTCATGGCATGCGTGCCGGAACTGGGCGGGGGCAAGCGGCGGCTGGAGGCCATCGCCGGCCTGCCGCCCGTGGTCGACAGGCTGCCCGCCGGATGCGCCTTTGCCGACCGCTGCCTGAAGGCGCAGGACGATTGCCGGAAGGGCGACATTCCCCTGGAGCGCGTCGGTTCACACGCCGTGCGGTGCCTCTATCCCGAAACCCCGCTGTCGGAGGCCGCCGAATGACCGATGCCCTGACCCTTTCCAATCTGTCGAAGACCTTTCCGGTGGGGCGTTCCCTGCTGGGCAAGTCCACCGGATCGGTCAAGGCCGTCCATCCGATCACGCTGTCGGTGCGCAAGGGCGAGACCCTTGGCATCGTGGGGGAATCCGGCTGCGGGAAGTCGACGCTGGCGCGGATGCTCGTGGGGCTGCTGCCGCCCTCCACCGGGACGATCCAGATCGAGGGCAAGGCGCTCGACAATGCGGACCCGGCGGCCTTCGGAAAGCGCATCCAGTACGTCTTCCAGGACCCGATCTCGTCGCTGAACCCGCGCAAGACGATCCGGCAGGTGATGGAAGCGCCGCTCAAACACCTTCACGGCATGCCCGCCGCGAAGCGCCGGGAGCGCATCCGAGAGATCTTCGACAGCGTGAACCTGCGCGAGGAGTTCCTCGACCGCTACCCGCATGAATTCTCCGGCGGGCAGGCGCAGCGGATCGGCATCGCGCGGGCGCTGGCGGCCAATGCGTCCATCCTGATCCTCGACGAACCGGTGTCTGCCCTCGACGTGTCGGTGCAGGCGCAGGTGCTGAACCTGCTGGCCGACCTGCGCCGCGAATACGACCTGACCTACCTCTTCATCAGCCATGACCTTGCGGTGGTGGAGGCGGTCAGCGACCGGATCGCGGTGCTGTACTTCGGATCGGTGGTGGAGGTCGGCCCGGCGAAAGAGGTCTTTGCCCAGCCCCGCCATCCCTACACCCAGCTCCTGGCCAACAGCGCGCCGGTGGTTGGCCGCCCGCTGACCGCGCCCGAAGGCAAGGCGACCGAACTTCCCGACCCGCTGAACCCGCCGCCGGGCTGCGCCTTTGCGGCGCGCTGTCCCCGCGCCAGCGACAAGTGCCGGGCGGAGGTGCCCAAGCTGACGCCGGTCGGGGGGCAGACGGAAGCCGCCTGTTTCCACCCGCTCGGCGACTGACCCGGCGCGGCACAGGAAAGACGTGCCAAACCGCCCGCGCGCACCTATCTGGGGAGGATGACGCTTCCTCCTCCCCTCCGGGACTGGTTCCACGCCCGCGGCTGGCAAGTCCACCCGCACCAGCAGGCCATGCTGGAGCGCGCCGCCTCGCCCTCGCTGCTGCTGATCGCCCCGACCGGCGGCGGCAAGACGCTGGCGGGTTTCCTGCCGACCCTGTCGGAACTGACGGACCGGCCGCGCGACGGCCTGCACACGCTCTACATCTCGCCGCTGAAGGCGCTGGCCGCCGACATCCGGCGCAACCTGCTGATCCCCATCGAGGAGGCGGGCCTGCCAATCCGGGTGGAGGATCGCACCGGCGACACCTCCTATGCCCGCAAGCGCCGGCAACGCGCCGACCCGCCGCACATCCTGCTGACCACCCCGGAATCCCTGGCACTCCTGACGTCCTACGAGGACGCCGCCCGCACCTTCGCCGGCATCGAACGGGTCGTCATCGACGAGATCCACGCACTGGCGGAATCGAAACGCGGCGACCAGTTGATGCTGGCGCTGGCGCGCTTGCAGACGCTGGCGCCGAACCTGCGCCGCGTCGGTCTGTCGGCCACGGTGGAGGACCCCAGCGCCATCGCGCGGCTGATGTCCTACGGCGACACGACGACCGAGATCCTGCACGCCGATCCCGGACCCGATCCGGACATCCGGATGCTGCGCACAGAAGAGGCCCCGCCCTGGGCCGGCGGCGGCGCGGCCTATGCCATTCCTGCCGTGCTCGAGCAGGTGAAGCAGCACAAGACCACGCTCATCTTCCATAACACCCGCGCACAGGCCGAGATCTTCTTTCACAACCTGTGGCTTGCGAACGAGGACGCGCTGCCGATCGGCATCCACCATGGATCGCTCGACCGGGGGCAGCGCGAGAAGGTCGAGGCCGCGATGGTCGCAGGGCAGTTGCGGGCCATCGTCTGCACCGGCTCGCTCGACCTCGGGATCGACTGGGGGGACGTGGACCTCGTGATCCAGGTCGGCGCACCGAAGAACGTCAAGCGGCTGGTGCAGCGGATCGGGCGCGCGAACCACCGCTACAACGCCCCGTCGAAGGCGCTGCTGGTGCCCGCCAACCGCTTCGAGATCGTCGAATGCGTGGCGGCGCTGGAGGCGGTGAAGGCGCATGACCTCGACGGCGAGCCGCGCGGCCCCGGCCCGCGCGACGTGCTCTGCCAGCACATCCTGATCGCCGCCGCCTCCGGTCCGTTCGACGCCGACACCCTCTATGCCGAGATGTCGGCCGCCGGTCCCTATCGCGGGCTGAGCCGTGCGCAGTTCGACGCCTGCCTCGATTTCTGCGCCACGGGCGGGTACGCCCTGCGCGCCTACGACCAGTGGAAGCGCCTGCAACTGAGGCCGGACGGGCTGTGGCAGCTGCGCGACCCGCGCTCCGCGGTGCGCATCCGGCAGAACGTCGGCACGATCCAGGACACCGACACGCTGAAGGTCCGCTGGAAGGGGCGCGGCGGCGCGCCCCTGGGCGAGATCGAGGAAGGCTTTGCCGCCTCGCTGACGAAGGGTGACACCTTCCTGATCGGCGGACAGATCGTGCGCTACGAGGGGCTGCGCGAACTGATCGTCGAGGTGACGCGCGACGCCCACAAGAAGCCCAAGATCGCCACCTTCATGGGCACGAAGTTCGCCACCTCGACGCAGCTTTCGGAACGTATCCTGCGGCTCTTCCAGCAGGACACATGGCCCGAACTGCCGGACCACACCGCGCAATGGCTGGCGCTTCAGCGCGAACGCTCGCGCCTGCCCGAACCCGGGCGCCTTCTGGTCGAGAGCTTCCCCCACGACGGGCGCGAACAGTTCGTGGCGTACGGCTTTGCCGGGCGGAACGCGATGCAGACGCTGGGCCTCCTGCTGACCAAGCGGATGGAGGAGATGGGCCTCGCCCCCATGGGTTTCGTCGCGACGGATTACGCCACGCTGATCTGGGGGCTGGACCGCGTGACCGATCCCGCGCCGCTTTTCGACGTGACAGCGCTGGAGGCGGGTCTCGACGGCTGGCTGGCGGGCAACGCGGTGATGAAACGGACCTTCCGCGCCTCCGCCACCATCGCCGGGCTGATCGAGCGGCAACTGGGTGGCCAGCGCAAGACGGGCCGGCAGGCCACCATGTCGTCGGACATCCTCTACGACACGCTGCTGAGGTACGACCCCGACCACCTGCTGATGCAGATCACGCGGGAGGAGGCCATGCGCGGTCTCGTCGACTTTTCGCGCATCCGCGAGATGTGCGCCCGCGTGGGCGACCGCATCGACCACGTGCAGTTGGACCGCGTGACACCACTGGCCGCGCCGCTCTTCCTCGAACCCGGACGCGTGCCGGTGAACGGGTCCGCCGATCAGCGGCTGCTGGAGGAGGAGGTCACCCGCCTGATGTCCGAGAGCGGCCTCGCCCAAGTCGAAGTGCCGAAGAAGGCATGGCGCGTCCCGTTCTAGCGCGTGGACGGCAGGTCACGCCCTTCGAACAGCCTCAGCATCTCCTCCACGTCCTGCACGCGGATCGGTTTCTCGAAATATCCGCGCACGAGGGGACGCTCCGCTGCACGGGCCCGGTCCCGTTCGGCGCTGGAGGAGGAGACCATGACCACGATCACATCCTTGGGCCAGCCCTGCTCGATCATCCGGGCGCGCAGGGCGTCGACTGTCTGGAAGCCGTCCATGACCGGCATCGAGATATCCATCAGCACCAGCGGCCCTTCGGAGGCGGCGACACGCGGCTGGTCGAACAGCTTGTCCAGGAAGATGCGGCCATCCTCCGCCTCGTGCACCGCGGCGAAGCGCCCCGACTTCGCCAGCCGCCGCCGCGCGGTGTAGCGGTCGACCTCCCGGTCGTCGACGATGTAGGCGTCTATCATGCCTCGCCCTCCATGCGGATCGGCAGATCGAGCGTGAAGGTCGTGCCCTGCCCCTCGGTGCTGCTCGCGACGATCCTCCCGCCAAGCCGTTCCACGCTGCGCTGTACGAGGTTCAGGCCAATGCCGGAGCCGCCCCTGTCGCCATGCTTGCGGAACAGGCCGAAGATCTCCGGCAGGACCGCTTCGGGGATGCCGATGCCGTTGTCGCTGACGATGATCCTGAGGTGCTCGCCTGTCTGGCGGGCGGTGACCTGCACCACCAGCTCGGCCTTCATGTCGTCCCGGTAGCGCAGCGCGTTGGACAGCAGATTCCGCAGCACGGTCCTGAGCGTGGCCTCCTCCGTCGCGACCGTTTCCGGCAGCGCGAGTTCCAGCTCCAGCCGCGCAGAGACGGCGCCGCCGCTCAGGTCCCGCCAGAGCTGGCGAATGAGGCCGCCGAGATCGACGGGGACCCGCGCGATCCCGCGTTCCGTCGTCATGGTGGCCAAGAGGACGCTCTCGATCTCCGACACGCTGTGTTCCGCGATCTCGGCGGCGCGGGCAAGGTTGTCGCCCAGGTCGGCAGTTTCCCCGGCCGCGAAATCCTCCCGGCAGAGGCTCAGCAACCCGGCGATGGAGGCGAGCGGCGCTTTGAGGTCGTGGCTGACCCCGCGGCTGAACTGTTCGAGATCCGCGTTCAGCCGTTCCAGTTCATGCGCGCGGGCGGCCAGCGCGCGCTCCGTCTCGATCCGTTCGGTCAGGTCGACCAGCGTGGCGACCACACCCGTCTGCCCGTCAAGGTCGATGCGGTCCAGCGTCGCCTCCACCGTCACGCCATGGCCGTCGCGGTGGCGCGCGGTCACGGTGCGCGACCGCCCCTTTGCCCGCACATCCGGCAGCAGTGCAAAACTGCGGCGGTAGACCTGGTGGGCGACGCGCAGATCCTCGGGCACGAGATCCTCGACCGGACGGCCCAGCAGTTCCTCCGGCGTGTAGCCGAGCAGCGGGGTGACCGCGCGATTGACGAAGTCGATCCGGCCGCCCGCATCCACGACGACCATCGTGCAGGACGCCGCATCCATGACAGAGCTGATCCGTTCCCGCTGCGCATGGCGGTGCCGCAGGTCGAGTGCCACGACGATCACATGCGGACCGCCGTCGACGACCACCGGCTCCAGCGCCAGTTCCAGTGGCAGCACGGTGCCGTCCCTGGCAACGCCCTTCACCTCCCGCTCCGCCCCCATGCGGCGCTTGGCGGGGATCACGTTGAACGCCTGTCGCAGCGCCACGTGCCCCGACCGCAGATGCTCCGGCAACAGCGTTTCGACCGGCGCGCCGGTCAGCGCGCCGGGTCCGTAGCCGAAGAGCGCATCGAATTCGGCATTGCAGGTCCGGATGCGGCCATCCGGCGCCACCAGCATCATCGCGATGGGCGAGACGCCAAAGGCCATCCCGATCACGTCGAGGTTCATCTGCACGTCCATCTCCGCCAACGTCCCGCCCGGGGGCCGGACATATGCACCGGACGCTATCCATCCCGGGTGAAGATTCCATTGAGAGCGCCCCGCAGCCCCTTGCCACGCCGCCGCCAAACCGCCAAAAACAAAGCATGAACACACACGCGTTCACCTTCCATGGCGCAGATCTGCACGCCCTCCCCTCCGGCGCCCTATACTGGCCGGACGAAGCGGTGCTGGTCGTCTCTGACCTGCATCTTGGCAAGGCCGCGCGGCTGGCAGCCACGGGCGGTGCCGCCCTTCCCCCCTACGAGACGCGCGATACGCTGGCGCGGCTGGACGACGTGCTGACCGTAACGCGGGCGCGCACCGTGATCTGCCTTGGCGACAGTTTCGATGCGCCGGGGCTGGACACCTGCCTGCCCGGCGAGGACCTCGATACACTGACGCGGATGAAGGCGGGGCGGCGCTGGATCTGGATCGAGGGCAACCATGATCCCGGCCCGCTGACCCTCGGAGGGGAGCATCACGCCGACCTCCAACTCGGACCGCTGACGTTCCGCCACATCGCCACCTCCGGCCCCGGCGAGGTGTCAGGCCACTATCACCCCAAGGCGCGGATCAATGCGCGGGGGCGCGGCTTTTCCATGCCCTGTTTCCTCTGCGATGCGGACCGGCTGATCCTGCCTGCGTTCGGCACCTATACCGGCGGGCTTTATACCGACAGCCCGGTGCTCTCGGCGCTGATGGGCCGCGACGCCTGCGCGATTCTCACCGGGACGCGGCCGGTGGCCATCCCCATGCCGCGCCGCCTGACCGGCACATGAACCGAAGGCCCGATCCCGCCATGACACTGACCGACCGCATCAAGGACAGCTTTGCCCGCCAGGGACTTCTCCGCACGCTGGGCGCGCGCGTGGTGTCGGTCGAGCCCGGTACCGTCACGCTTGCCCTGCCGCTGACGGAGGCGCTGACCCAGCAGCAGGGCTATGCCCATGGCGGCGTGGCCTTCTCGCTTGGCGACAGCGCCGCAGGCTATGCCGCCGTGTCCCTGCTCGAGCCGGAGTTCGACGTGGTGACGTCCGACATGACGATCCACTACCTCGCGCCGGGCCTGGGCGACACGCTGGAGGCGCGCGGCACGGTCATCCGGCCCGGGCGTCGGATGCTGGTCACGCAGGCCGACATCTACACGGTGGCCGAGGGCAAAGAGACGCACATCGCGCGCATGACCGGCACCATGGTCCGGGTGACGCCGCGCGCCTGACCGATCACACAGCCCTGCGCCGGGAACCTCACCCGCCACCCGCCCGTTTTGAGTGTGCGGACGGCAAACGAGGCAACGATGACGAGCTACAACACCAACACGAGCGGCAAGCAATGGTCCGGGCCGCGGGCCGTGCCATTGCTCGTGGATCGCCTTCATGACCTCGCGGACGAATGCGACGAGGTCACCATCGACATGCTGATGCGCCAGATCGGGACGCAGGGGCACGCGCCGCTCCTGATGATCGTGTCCCTGCTGATGGTCCTGCCCACCGGGCTTATCCCCGGGGTCGGCGGTGCACTTGGCGCGGTCGTCGCGGCCATCGGACTGCAGATGCTGCTGGGGCACGGCAGTTTCTGGCTGCCCGGTTTCCTCAGCCGCCGCGGCATGTCGGCCGAGCGGGTCCGCAATCTCGCCGACCGCATCCACCCCGCCTCCATGTGGCTCCGCCGGCACCTGCACCGGAGGATGGAGCCGCTGTCGAACGGGGCCCTGTCCCTCTCGATCATCGCCCTGCTGCTGATCGCCTGCGGCGCGTCGCTGTTCGTGATCGGCGCTATTCCCGTGGCGACCCCGCTTGTCGGCTTGCCGGTGGCCCTGTTCGGCATCGGCATCCTTGCCCGTGACGGCGCGGTCGTGGCCGCGGGTTACATCGTGACGGCGCTGGTGGCCGGGGTGATCGTCTGGCTGATGTGACACGGGCCGCGCGGCCGGGGATGACATGAAACGGGCCAGAGCAAGGCTCCGGCCCGGCATGTGATCAAACCGGATTGTGGCTGCGTCAGGCGGTCAGGCCTTCCGGCTCCGCAAGGTCGTTGGCACGGCAGCACGCCGTGACGGTGTTGGCCAGAAGGCAGGCAATCGTCATCGGTCCAACGCCGCCCGGAACCGGGGTGATGGCGCCCGCGACCTCGGCACAGCTGTCGAACTGGCAGTCCCCCACCAGACGGGTCTTGCCCTCGCCTTTTTCCGGCGCGTCGATCCGGTTGATGCCCACGTCGATCACCGTTGCGCCCGGCTTGATCCAGTCGCCGGGCACCATCTCGGGCCGTCCAACCGCCGCGACAACGATATCCGCCCGTCTCACCACCTCGGCCAGGTTCTTCGTCCGCGAATGCGCAATGGTCACCGTGCAGCTGTCGCCCAGCAGCAGTTGGGCCATGGGCTTGCCGACGATGTTCGACCGGCCGATCACCACCGCGTCCATCCCGGAGAGCGAGCCGTGGTGATCCCGCAGCATCATCAGGCACCCCAGCGGCGTACAAGGCACCATCGACTTCTGCCCGGTGCCCAGCAGACCGACGTTGGAGATGTGGAACCCGTCCACGTCCTTCGCCGGGGAGATCGCATTGATCACCAGATCCTCGTCGAGATGCTTCGGCAGGGGAAGCTGCACGAGGATGCCATGCACCTCGGGATCGTTGTTCAGCTTGTCGATCAGCGCCAGCAGGTCCGCCTCCTCGGTCGCGGCATCCAGCTTGTACTCGTAGGAGTTCATGCCGACCTCGACGGTCTGTTTGCCCTTCGAGCGCACGTAGACCTGGCTCGCCGGATCCTCGCCCACAAGGACCACGGCCAGACCGGGCGTGATGCCGTGATCGTCCTTCAGGCGGGTTACGTGCTCCGCCACCTTGCCCCGCACCGTCGCCGCGAAGGCCTTGCCGTCAATCAGAGTTGCCGTCATCCGTCCGTCCCTTCCTTGCCCAGAACACGCTCTTCGCGCGCGATGATCTCGTCGATCATGATCTTCCACATCCCCGCGACCATCGCGCCGGGCAGCCCCGCCGCCTCGGCCCGTCCCGAGACATTCTCCAGCACCGCCGCCACGCGGGAGGGTGCGGCCGCTGCAAGCCCCTCGCGGTGCTTCAGTTCTGCGGCCCGTTCCGTGTAGGACCACCGCTCCGCCAGGAGCGCCATCAAATCCGCATCGACCGCGTCGATACAGGCGCGCATCTCGGCCACGGTCTCTATCTCTGCCGCTGTCTTCCGCATTCCTGCCTCCACATCCTGTCCGCCCATTCCGATGCCACAGCCCTACCCGCCCCGCCCGGCGTTTTCCATGCCGGGTGCGGGCGGCGGGACGGCGGGCGGGGCGAATTCGAAGAAGAGCGCCGTCCCGCCGTTTCCGATCGGATCAGAACCGGCTCAGAAAAGACCCTCGATCAGCCCGTCCGCGTTCAGCCGGATCGACTGTGCGGCAGGTACGCGCGGCAGGCCGGGCATGGTCATGATCTCGCCACAGACCACCACGACAAAGCCCGCCCCCGCCGACAGCCGCACTTCCCGCACCGGGATGTCAAAGCCGGTCGGCGCGCCGCGCTGGCCCGGATCGGTCGAGAACGAGTATTGCGTCTTCGCCATGCAGACCGGCAGGTGACCGTAGCCCTGGTCTTCCCACTCCTTCAGTTGGCCGCGGATCTTCGTATCCATCACCACGCCATCCGCGCGGTAGATCTCCTTGCAGACCGTCTCGATCTTCTCGGCCAGCGGCAGGGCGTCGCCATAAAGCGGCGCGTATTTGGCCGACCCGCCCTCGCAGAGCTCGACCACCTTCCTGGCGGTCTCCTCGATGCCGGCACCGCCCTCGGCCCAGTGTTTGTTGAGGATCGCGTCCACGCCCAGCGACGCGCAGTAGTCGACGACCGCCTGCACCTCGGCATCGGTGTCGGTGACGAAGTGGTTGATCCCCACCACCGCCGGCACGCCGAACTTCTTCATGTTCTCGATATGACGGCCGAGATTCGGGCACCCGTCCTTCACCGCCTGCACGTTCTCGGTGCCAAGGTCCGCCTTGGCGACGCCACCATTCATCTTCATCGCGCGCACCGTGGCGACGATCACAACCGCGTCGGGGCGCAGCCCGGCCTTGCGGCACTTGATGTCCATGAACTTCTCGGCGCCCAGGTCCGCGCCGAACCCAGCTTCGGTCACCACGTAATCCGCCAGCTTCAGCGCCGTCGTCGTGGCGATAACGGAGTTGCAGCCATGCGCGATGTTGGCGAACGGGCCGCCATGCACGAAGGCCGGGTTGTTCTCCAGCGTCTGGACGAGGTTCGGTTGCATGGCGTCCTTCAGCAGGACCGTCATTGCACCTTCGGCCTTGATGTCGCGGCAGAAGACCGGCGACCTGTCACGCCGATACGCCACGATCATGTCACCCAGCCGCTTTTCCAGGTCCTTCAGGTTCTTGGCAAGGCAAAGAATCGCCATGACCTCGGACGCCACGGTGATGTCGAAACCGTCCTCGCGCGGGAACCCGTTGGCCACACCGCCGAGGGAAGAGGTGATCTGGCGCAGCGAGCGGTCGTTCATGTCCACCACCCGGCGCCATGTCACCCGGCGCTGGTCGATCTCGGCCTCGTTGCCCCAGTAGATGTGGTTGTCGATCATCGCCGACAGCAGCGAATGCGCCGAGGTGATCGCATGGAAGTCGCCGGTGAAGTGGAGGTTCATCTCCTCCATCGGCACGACCTGCGCGTATCCGCCCCCGGCCGCGCCGCCCTTCATCCCGAAGTTCGGCCCGAGCGAGGCTTCGCGGATGCAGATCATCGCCTTCTTGCCGATGCGGTTCAGGCCGTCGCCCAGACCCACGGTGGTGGTGGTCTTGCCTTCGCCCGCAGGGGTCGGATTGATCGCCGTCACAAGGATCAGCTTGCCATCGGGCCGCGACTGGACGGAATCGATGAAAGCCTGACCGATCTTCGCCTTGTCGTGGCCGTAGGGCAGCAGGTGTTCGTTCGGAATACCAAGGACGTCGCCGATCTCCTGTATCGGTTTCTTCCGGGCTTCACGGGCGATTTCGATGTCCGACTTGTGGGCCATGTTGCTTGTTATCCCTGCTGGCAGTTCCTGAATTGCCCGGATTGTTAGCGGTCCGCAGACCGTCCGTCCCGGTGAATCCGACATTTCGGCGCGATGATGCGGCGCACCGGACACTGTGCCGCGCCCGGGACGAAACCTGGAACGCGGGCCCGCGCGACAGGCACCGGATGCCGTGCGGAGTGTTGCCGTTCACCCGATCCGGGGAAAGGCATACCTTCGGCGCATCCTTGCGCCTGAGGAGATCAACGGCGTGGCGCCACGAACCGGCAGCATCGCCACGTCAGGCCTCCCCCCGCCATGCGCGCTGATCCGGGACGTGCAGCACCAGCTTGTCCCCCACCGCCACGCGCCCCTCGCGCGCGACAAAGGCCGTGACCCCGCGGCGCCCGTCGGACGCCTTCCGGAACCCCTTCGCCGCGTCTCCAATCTCCTGCATGAGGCTGCGGGCCGGTTGCTGGCAGGGACGGTTCTCCATGTCCACAACCATGGTCGCGCCAGAGGTCGCCTGCAACCGGGAGGATGGCGGCACGAAGGTGAAGTCGGGAATGCCGCGGATCACCATGCTGGCGCCAAGCCGTGCCGGGTTCACGGTCTCGACGCCCATCGCCGCCGCGATCTGGTCAAGCTCCTCGGCGCTGACGATGCTCAGCTGTCGCTCGTTCAGGATCTGCGTGCCGCGCGGGTATTGCGAGGTGACCCGTGAACAGGATTCCCGCGTCTGTCCGCCGTGCACCGATCCGGCCATGCCGGCAAAGGTCAGGTCCACCGCCTCGACGGGCTCCGCCATCAGCGCCTTGCGGTCCATGCTCGTGACGATACCCAGCCAGATGACCTCGGCTGTCCATTTCGTCGGTTTCAAAGCCGGCATCGTGCCCTCCGCCTGTTCGTTGCGCGTGCAGGTAAAGCGCGTGCGGCGGGATGCGCAAGGGCACAAACCGGAGGCAGGCCGGAGCGCGGATTGCTGGCCGTTCATACGCGGACGGTGAAGAACAGCCTTTGGAAAGGGAAGAGGACGCTGCCGTCCTCAGACGCGGGATAGGCGCCCGCCATGGCGGCATCGCAGGCGGCGATCAGGGCGGCCCGCCTTTCGGGATCAAGCGACCGAAGCAGCGGCCGGGCAAAGGTCGCCTCCGTGAAGCGGCGCACCGGGTGGCCGTCATCCGAGGGCGCCAGCACCTGGAAATAGGTCGTTTCCCACAACTGGACCTCCCCCAACGGCGCCAGAATGTGATGATAGGCAGCGGGTTCGAGGATGCCGGGCACGTCGTCCGGTTCGACGCCGAACAGTTGGTGGGCGAGGTGGAGCCACGTCCGGTGCGACGGCGCATCGTTCTGGTGGGGCATCTGCACCGCCAGCACCCCGCCCGGCGTGAGCGTCGCCGCGAGCCGGGGCAACAGAACTTCGTGATCGCCCAGCCATTGCAGGGCGGCGTTGGAAAAGATCAGCGCCGGCGGCGTCTCGGGCTGCCACGTCGCGATGTCCGCCTGCACGAGGTCGTCGTAGCGTCCGCGCGCATCGGCCAGCATCTCGGCCGAGGCATCCACGCCGACCAGTTGCCGGTCCTTGCCAAGCGTCGCCCTCAACGCCTCCGATACGGCCCCCGCACCGCATCCGAGGTCCACGACGGGCCCCTCGGGCAGCGACGGCAAGGAGCGCAGCAAGTCAAGCGCGGGCCGCAAACGAAGACCCCGGAATCTGCCATAGATCCCGGGGTCCCAAATCATGCCATCGGCACCGTTCATGCAGAGGGCTCTGGTTCCAGTCCGCCCTCTTCGCCGTTCTTCTTCGGCCGGGTCTTGGGAATGGCGGTGAGGCTCGGCTTCTTCTCCTCAACCGCGGCGCCGGAACCACCTTCGCCGTCTTCGGACTGCGGCGGTTCGCCCCGGATGACGCGCTCGATCTCCTCGCCGGTCAGGGTCTCGTATTCCAGAAGACCCTTGGCCAGCCGTTCCCAGTCGTCGCGACGGTCCGTCAGGATCTGGTAGGCGCGGTCATAGGCCTCGGAGATGAAGCGGCGCACCTCTTCCTCGATCATGCGCTTAGTCTCTGCCGACACCGACAGGCCCGCGGTGTTGCCGGAGTAACCCTCGGCGGCCTCGCGGTAGTCGATGTTGCCGACCTTGTCGGACATGCCCCACTGCAGGACCATCGCCCGGGCCAGCGCAGAGGCCTGCTGGATGTCGCCAGCCGGTCCGTTCGAGACGTTCGGTTCGCCGTACTTGATGATCTCGGCGGCCTTGCCCGCCATGGTCATCGCCATCTTCTCCTCGCACTCCGACTTGTGCCAGTTGAGACGGTCGATTTCCGGCAGCGAAACGACCATGCCCAGTGCGCCGCCGCGCGGGATGATCGTGGCCTTGTAGACCGGATCGCACTGCGGCAACGACAGGCCGACGATGGCGTGACCGGCCTCGTGGTAGGCGGTTTTTTCCTTCTGGTCGTCGGTCAGCACCATGGAGCGGCGCTCCGCCCCCATCATGACCTTGTCCTTGGCGTTCTCGAAATCGATCATGGTGACGAAACGCCTGCCCACACGCGCGGCCATCAGCGCCGCCTCGTTCACGAGGTTTGCCAGATCGGCACCAGAGAAGCCCGGCGTGCCGCGCGCGATGATGCGCAGGTCGACGTCCGGCCCCAGCGGGGTCTTCTTCGCATGCACGCCGAGGATCTTCTCGCGGCCCTTGATGTCCGGGTTCGGCACAGTGACCTGACGGTCGAAACGGCCGGGACGCAGCAGCGCCGGGTCCAGCACGTCGCGGCGGTTGGTGGCGGCGATGATGATTACACCCTCGTTCGCCTCGAAACCGTCCATCTCGACAAGAAGCTGGTTCAGCGTCTGTTCGCGTTCGTCGTTGCCACCGCCGTAGCCCTGGCCACGGGCGCGGCCCACGGCGTCGATCTCGTCGATGAACACGATGCAGGGCGCGTTCTTCTTCGCCTGTTCGAACATGTCGCGGACACGGCTTGCGCCCACACCCACGAACATCTCGACGAAGTCGGAGCCGGAGATGGTGAAGAACGGGACACCCGCCTCGCCCGCAATGGCGCGGGCCAGCAGCGTCTTACCGGTGCCCGGAGGGCCCACAAGCAGCGCACCTTTGGGGATCTTGCCGCCGAGGCGGGAGAACTTCTGCGGGTTGCGCAGGAACTCGACGATCTCCTCGAGCTCTTCCTTGGCCTCGTCGATGCCCGCTACGTCGTCGAAGGTCACGCGGCCATGCTTTTCGGTCAGCAGCTTGGCCTTGGACTTGCCAAAGCCCATGGCGCCACCTTTGCCGCCGCCCTGCATGCGGTTCATGAAGTAGATCCACACGCCGATCAGCAGAAGGAAGGGCAGAAGGTTCAGCAGGAAAACCTGAAAGCCGGACGACTCCTGGCTCTTCGCGGAAATCGGGATGTTGTTGTCCAGAAGGAGGTTTGTCACCTCCGCGTCCTCGGGCTTGATCGTGACGTAATCCTGCCCGTCGTTCGTGCTGTAACGCACCTGCTCGCCATCGATTGTGGCGGAGGACACGTTCTGGCTTTCGACCGCCTTGACGAAGTCCGAATACCCGGTCTCACGGCTTTGCAGGGTCGGATTGTTGCCCGAGAAAAGATTGAAAAGCGCGAGGATCAGCAGGAACAAGACGACCCAGAAGGCGATGTTGCGAGCGTTGCCCAAGAGGGGACTCCTTTGCAGACGGAACCGGGCGCCCGAGCGGCAGGCGCCGTTTCAGCTTAACATAGAGATATGTGGCCCGGGTTCAATGCGTCATGAGGAACGCGGCGAAGGTCAGCCCCTGCTTTCCGAACGGCCGGTAGAGGATGTCGCGCGTGCCCTGCGCCACGCTGATGCGGGCCCCGCCCGCGTCATTCGCCACCATCGGCAGGGACCGCGCTGCGCGGTAGGTCAATCCGTCACGCTCCTCCGCGCTCAACGATTGCCATCCCGCGTCCCCGAGGGGCACCAGACCCGCTGCCCCCGTCTGCCGCCGCGCCTCCGGCGACAACATCCAGCGCCCGTCCCACAACCCCGCGTCGTCGTCTGCCAGCCCCTCGAGCGCCGCGTATTCCCGGAAGACCCGGATGTGCGTGCGTTCGGCCACTATCTCGCACCCGCCCAGCGTGCCTCCGCCACCGGAGAGCACCCGGTCCAGGACCTCTTCCAGCCGCGCGGCACGTGGGCGCCGGACCGTGCCCGAGACGAAGCCGATCCCGCCGGCTAGCAGCCGCAGCTGCACTTCGCGCGGCAGCCCTGCAAAACCGTCCCGTTCCAGCAGCAGGTCGCCGGTCGGCACACCGCGATGGTGCCCCTCCTGACCGATCCGATCCCACGCCGCCGCTGTCTGAACACGCAGCGAGTCCCGCGCGCGGGCCATACGCTCTGCCGTCGCGGCCAGCATCGGGACGTCCAGCCCAAGGTCCGCCAGACCGGGCAGCGCCGCCCGGATGCGCGCACGGGCATATGCCGGATCTTCGTTCGTCGGATCATCCACGAAGGGCACCTTCAGGACGCGCACGTGATGCCGCAGTTCTGCCCGCCGCATCGACAGGCAGGGCCGGACGATCTCGAAGGTCCCGTCCTCGCCCGGCCCATCGGCACGCCTGTCCCCTGTGCTCGATACCGCTCCGTCAGGATGAACACAGCTCTCCTGCGAGGGCGCCTCCCCGATCATCGGCGCGAATGCATTCGCCGCCAGAGGCGGCTGATCGACCACCCGGCGGGCCTGTATCGCAGACAGCCCGTCGACCCCGGACCCGCGCGCCAGCCGCATCAAGAAGGTCTCGGCCACGTCGTCCTGCGTATGCGCCACCAGCACATGCCGCAGATGGCCGCGCCACCCGGCGATCAGCCGAAGGCGCGCCTCGCGAGCCGCCTCCATGGCGTTGCCCCTTCCGTCCCAGGACCATTGCAGCGTCGCATGCGGCCAGCCCAGCAGGGCACATTCGGCTGCGACCATCTCTGCCTCTGCCGCCGCCTCCGTGCGGAAACCGTGGTTGATCGTGACCACCCACAGGCGCACGCCGAACACGCGCGCCCAGCCATGCGCCAGAGCCAGCATGGCCATGGAGTCCCCGCCTCCCGACACCGCCAGACCAATCTCGGATGGAAAAGAGGGCCCCAGCAGGGCCCCCATCTCTTCCGCGAAACGCTGGTCAAGGCTCACCGGCAGCCCCTTCATCTTGGCAAAAATACCTGCTCTTCAGGCCACCTAACCCCGGATCAGTCAGGCCGGGCACAAGGCCCGGACGTGTCTCATTCCACCGGACAGCCGAGCGCGATGCGGCTGTCCGCCGCCGAATTGATGACCTCGGAGCCGGGATAGCGGTTGCCCACTTCGGCGAGCGTCACGCAGGCCTCGGAGACTGAGCCCAGCTTGCCCAGCGTCTCTCCCAGCCGCCACAGGGCCTGGGGTGCGATCTGATCGTCGGGGAAACGGGAATAGGCGTCGAGGTAACGCCGGGCGGCCTCGCGGGTGTCACCCTGCGCTTCCAGCGCCTGCCCCTCGCCCACCAGCGCCGCGGATTCCAGCGGGCTGCCCGGGTAGGTCTGGCGGAAGTTGGCATACAGGTCGGAGGCGCGGGCATTGTCGCCTCCATCGAGCGCTTCCTGCGCGGCGCGGAAATCGGCTTCCTCGCTGACGGCAAGTTCGCCGTCGAACGGCAGATCGTCGGTACCCGCCGCAACCGGAGCGTCGGCAGCCGGGGCGGTCTCACCGCCAAACGACGTGCCTTGGCCCACCGAGGACAGGTCGCAGCCGGGTTCCAGCTCACACACCCGGAACTGCAGGTCGCTGATCCGGTTGCCGCCGTCCTCGGCGACCTGGCCGATGCGGAACTCCAGCTCCTCGGCCTTGGCCGTCACGCGCTGCAATTCGGACTCGATGGTGTTCAGCCGTTGCAACACGTCGCCCGACACCTGCACCGTGGAGCTGCCCGTTGTGGACAGCTCACGCTTCAGCTTCTGCACCTCGACCGACAGGACAGCGAGGTCCTGCTTCACATCGGCAAGCGTTTCCGCCTGCACCGGCGCGGCGGCGATGACCGCCGCAACCATGATCCACCCCCAGCGCATCGGCTCAGCCCATCAGCGATCCGGCGGCGATGACAGTCACCGCGCGGCGGTTCTTGGCATAGCACGCCTCTTCGGAGCAGATCTCGATCGGACGCTCCTTGCCATAGCTGACGAACTTCAGGCGGTTCTGCGACACGCCCCTCGACACGAGGTATTCCATCACCGCATTAGCGCGGCGTGCACCCAGCGCGAGGTTGTATTCGCGGGTGCCCTGCTCGTCCGCATGACCTTCGATCACCGCCATGTAATCGGCGTTGGTCATCAGCCACTGCGCCTGGCCGTCCAGCACCGTGCGCGCCTCCGGCGAGAGGCTCGACTGGTCGACGGCGAACAGCACTCGGTCGCCGACGCGCTGGTTGAAATACGCCATGGAGGTCGGGTCATCGACGCTGCCCGGGATGACCCCGCTCGATACGCCGCCACCGTTGCGCGAGGCGTCGTTTGCACCCGCGCCATTGGCGCCGAAGCGGTTGGGGTTGGCACATGCGGCGAGGCCGAGGGCCGCCACCAGCATAATCGCCATGGGAAGTTTGCTCATCACTGTCATCCTGCTCTGTCTTGCGCCTGTGCGCATATGTTGTTTGTGGCAGGCTACCACACACAACGGGTCTTGGGAATCACGTTAACTTGGTCACTGGAGCGGGCCCCAGCTCGGATCCGAGGCGCCCGCCGGGGTACGGACCCGCCGCAGGTTCCGCCCGGAGATGTCCACGGAATAGAGCGCCGACGCACCCTCTGCGCCCTGCGTCTCACGCGTGAACATGATCACGCGGCCGTTGGGCGCCCATGTCGGGCCCTCGTCGAGGAAGGAGGCGGTCAGCAGACGCTCTTCGGAGCCGTCGGTGTTCATCACGCCGATGTGGAACCGGCCCTTGTTCTGCTTGGTAAAGGCGATGCGGTCGCCGCGGGGAGACCAGACCGGCGTGCCGTAACGGCCTTCGCCGAAGGAGATCCGCGTCCCTTCGCCGCCACCCGCGGGCATCACGTAAAGCTGCTGGGTGCCGGAACGGTCCGATTCGAACACGATCCGCGAGCCGTCAGGAGAGAACGAGGGCGCCGTCTCGATCGCCGGGGTGGAGGTCAGGCGCCGCGTCGCGCCCGAGGCCACGTCCATCGCCCAGATGTCGGTGTTCGACCCTTGCGTCATCGAGTAGACCACCATCCGCCCGTCCGGCGAGAAACGCGGCGCAAAGCTCATGACGCCTTCGTTGGTCTGCAGGATGCGGCTCTGGACCGCGCCCACGTCGAGGATGTGGATGCGCGGGAAGCCGGTGACGTAGGAGGTATACAGCACCTGGTTCCCGGTCGGCGAGAAGCGCGGCGCCAGCACGATGGAGCTGCTGTCCGTCAGGTACTGCACGTTGGCACCGTCGTAATCCATGATCGCGAGCCGCTTCTGACGCTGGTCCTTCGGCCCGGTCTCGGACACGAAGACGACGCGGCTGTCGAAATAGGGGCTTTCGCCGGTCAGGCGCGAGTAGACCTGGTCGGCGACCTTGTGGGCCAGCCGGCGCCAGCCATCGGCGGAAGAGGCGAACTGCATCCCCTCGCCCAGCTCGCGCTCGGCAAAGACGTCCCATGCGCGGAACTTGACGACCACGCGGCCGGAACCGTCGGTGCTGACCGCGCCGGTCACCAGCGCCTGCGCGTTGATCGCCTTCCAGTCGGCGAACTGCACCGGCGCCGCGAAAGTCGACACGCGCGAGATATGCGCATCGCGCGGGATCTCACGGAAGAGGCCGGTGCCCACGAGGTCCTCCGCGATGACGCGGCTCAGCTGGTCGGCGTATTCCTGGGCGGCGGGGGTCTCGGCCACGAAAGACGGAACCGCGATGGGCATCGGTTCGACGATGCCGCGGTCGATCTCCAGCCGGAGAGGGTCCTGCGCCGCGGCCGGGAGAACCCCGTGGAAAACCGCAAACGTCATCATGAGGCACGCCAATGCCACTCGTTTCATGGAAACCCTCCTCGGGATCTGCCCACAATCTGCCGCACGGGTCTGACGCCCGCGTGCACATAACATACAGCGCAATTCATGCACGCAAAACACCCCTTGACGGCGGTTTCAGCGGGTAATCGCCGACACAACCGCGTGTGGGGCGCGTGACAGCCCCGAGGACGCTTGCGACGGGCGCCCCGCGGACAGGTGCGCCCACCACGGGATCAGCGCAGGCGCATGTCCTCGGGATTGAAGGTGATCTCGACCCGCTTCCACTGGTCGTACTTATCCGGCGGCAGTTCGTAGCCGTCGCCCTGGCAGCGCAGGATGGCACGGCGGGCGGCGCCGAAGGCTGTGTCCACCGCCGCGCCCGATCCGCCCTCGGCGCCGATCATCGTCACGTTGCCCGCGACCCGGCCCTCCCGGTCGAGGTCGAAGCCGACGGTGACCTTCACGTCCGCCGCCTGGCTGCCCACGTCGACGATCCAGCATGCCTGCACCGCGATGCGCAGACCTTCACGCTCCGCCCCGGTCAGGGGCGGGCCGCTCGGGGCGTCGGGTGCGCCGCCGCCACTCAGTTCCTCGGCAATGGCCTCCGCCAGTGCGTCGGCGACCGGATCGCTTGCGGGGGCGCTTTCGGTTTCGGGTTCCGAGGCGGGCGGTTGCTGTGCCGGCGTCTCGGGCGCCGGTTCGGGGTTCGAGGCCACCTGTTCGGGACGTCCGCGCGGCCGCATCGACGACGAGGGTGCCAGCGGCTGGCCGGAGGGTTCTTCGGCCTCGGTCACGATTTCGGTCGTGGTTTCCGGCGGGGCGGTCGACTCCTGCGTCTCTTCGGCAATGTCCGGGCTTTCGGCGTCGGGGTCGGCGGCGGTCTGCGTGTCCTCGGCGGTCACGGCCTCCGGATCGGGCGGCGCGATGGGTTCATCGGCCACGCGCGGTGCGGGGCGCGGCTGCGGGCGGCGCGAACTGTCAGGGGCCAGCACCTGCGGCACGGGCGCCGGCGACGGCGGCAAGGGCAGCGGATCGGGTTCCGGCGTGGGCGTAGGCAGCGGTTCCGGCTCGGGCACCGGCTGCGGCGCCGGTTCTGGTTCCGGAACGGGCGCGGGTTCCGGCTCCGGTTCCGGGGCAGGCTCAGGCTCCGGCGCGGGCTGGGGTTCCGGCTCCGGTTCCGGTACGGGTTCCGGTTCTGGGGCGGGTTCCGGTTCCGGCGCAGGCTGGGGCTCCGGTTCCGGCGCAGGCTCCGGCGCGGGTGTGGGCTCCAACGCCTCGCTCTCCGACGAAGTCGGCGTCGACAGCGCGGCGAACTCCTCTTCGGAGATAACGGTCACATCGGCGATCTGCATCTCCGGCGGCGGCGCGTCGAAGAGGTCGCCCAGCAACAGCCACGCGAAGAGGAAGGCGTGCCCTCCGGCAGATATGTAAAGAGACCGCGACACCGGCGCCTGACCTCAGTCCTGTCCGTCGAGCCCCGGACCACCCACGTCCGTGACCAGCCCGATGGACGAGAAGCCACCGGCGTTGAGCGCACCCATGATCTGGGCCACGCTTTCATAGGGGACGGTTCCGTCGGCGCGCAGGTAGACGCGGTCATCAGACCGTTCCGCCGCAATGGCGCGCAGTCGGTTCACGAGATCGTCCCGCGGCACTTCGGTCGCCTGGATCAGCACCGTGCCGTCAGAGGCGAGCGTCACCGTCAGCGGTTCCTCGGTGTCCTGCGGCAGCGCCTGGGCGGCGGTCTTGGGCAGTTCCACCGGCACGCCGACCGTCAGGAGCGGCGCCGCGACCATGAAGATGATGAGCAGCACGAGCATGACGTCGACGAAGGGCGTGACGTTGATCTCTGCCATGGGCGCGGACTTGCGGCGCCCGCGTCTCCGCCGCTTGCCGCCACCGCCCCCGGATTTCATGACACCTGCGCCCATGGATCAGGAATCCAGCTGGCGCGAGAGGATGGTGGAGAATTCGTCCGCGAAGGCTTCGTAGTTGCCGACGATGCGGTCCGCGTCCGCCGAGAACTTGTTGTAGAAGATGACCGCCGGGATGGCCGCCAGAAGGCCGAGGCCGGTGGCCAGCAGCGCCTCGGCGATGCCCGGCGCGACCACGACGAGCGAGGTGTTCTGCGTCTCGGCGATCTGGACGAAGGCGTGCATGATCCCGAAGACCGTACCGAACAGGCCGATGAACGGCGAGGTGGAGCCGACCGTTGCCAGCACAGGCAGCCCGCGCTGCAGCTCGTCCGCCTCCTTCTGGATGGCCACGTCCATGGAGCGGTCGATCCGGCTTTGCGCGTTGGCGATGAGCGCGCCGTCCTCGCGGTGCGAGCGGCGCCATTCGATCATGCCGGCGGCAAACACGCGTTCGGACCGGCCCTTGGGTTCCGGCCCCAACTGGTCGAACAGCTCGTCCAGCGGTTCTCCGGACCAGAACATGCGGTCGAACCTGGAGGCCTCGCGGCGGGCGGACCGATAGCTGACGAACTTCTCGATGATGATTGCCCACGACCAGATAGACGCGGCGATCAGCATGATCATCACGAGCTTCACGGTCAGCGTCGCGCGTGCGAACAATGCCCAGAACGAGAAGTCTATGCCCTGCGCGAGGGCAAGAGTGTCTGCTTCCATGAACCTGCTCTTTCGTTGTCGGCCCTGTTGGGGCTCTGATTTGCCACACATGTAACGGAAATACAGGCCATTGACCACGGGTTTGGCGATTCTGCGCCGCGGCACGGCGCGCATGCGCGAATCCCTGCCACCGCTCACGGAAAATCGCGTTTACGCGGTCTCCCTGTTCGGATTACTGGCGTAACGAGGCATATTTTGCCACGGGAGGAAGCGATGAGGGAAACCAGCCACGCCGCAATACAGGGGCAAGGTCAGGACACGCGCTATTTGCGCGCCGTTCTGGGAAATGTCGCCGAAGTCTACGAGACCCACCTCGGGCGGCATGACGCGGAACTTTTCATGGCCGAGTCCGCCTATACCCTCGCGGCGGAGCTTGGCGCCAATGCCATCCGGAAAGCCCGACCCGGCCGCCCCACCATGGCGCATGTGGCGCGCGAGGTGGACACCGCCATCGCCTGGCTCGACGAGGACGTCACGATCGCCGAGGCGTCGGACCAGCAGATGACGCTGCTGTCGCCCGGACCTTCGGGGGCGCGGTCTCGCTTCATGATGAACCTCTACCTCTTCGGCCACATCGCCGCCGATGCGCTGGGATACGTGCGCGTCGTGCTGCACGAAAGCGCCCCCGGCAGCAACGAGCCGTGGAAGATCGTCATCCACACCAGCCGCACCGGCGGCGGGGCCGAGTTCCGCTCCCGCTACCGGCTGCCGGACTAGCCATGTCAACCGGCGGACGGGGCGCGCGTCAGTGCACCTTGAGCCGCAGCGCCGCGGGCAGGCGCACCGGGTGACCGTCCGATGTCACGCAGACCGCCGTCACCTCTGCCCGGAAGACGGGGACTTCGCCGCGCAGCACCTCCTGCGCCATCACGAGCCGGACGCCGGTGATGCTCCGCACGAAGGTGCGCACCTCCAGCCGGTCGTCGAACTTGGCGGTGGCGAGGTAGTCGGCCTCGATCCGGCGGACCACGAAGACGATGCCGTCCTTCTCGCGCA
Source organism: Sagittula sp. (assembly GCF_052825245.1). NCBI lineage: Bacteria > Pseudomonadati > Pseudomonadota > Alphaproteobacteria > Rhodobacterales > Roseobacteraceae > Sagittula > Sagittula sp. The sequence goes on along the minus strand of NZ_JBRBWD010000058.1, from coordinate 46,160 downwards.
TGGCGTTCTGGTCGAGCCCCTGCTCGCGCACCCAGTCGGACCGGGCCCGTTCGATATACTTGAGGTAGTTGGCGTGATAGACGATCCCCGCCATGTCGGTGTCTTCGTAGTAGACCCGGATGGGATAGATGTGCATGGCCCCGTCCCCTTGCTGCCGTCCGGTCGAAGGGGTAGCCGCTGACCCCGCATCGCGCAAGATCACCGCTTTCGCCGCCCCACGGCCGAACGGCTGTGAAATGCGGGCGGGCGCTTGGCCACCCAGTCCAGGAAACGCTGCATGTCCGGATGGGCGCGCAGCTTGCCCACGGTCGAGAGGTCGCGCGCCAGTTCCGCCTCGGTGAACCGGGCGTGGATCTCCGAGTGACAGATCTGGTGGAGCAGCACCGTCGGCCCGCCCTTGCCGCCTTTCAGCTTCGGGACCAGGTGGTGAAGGCTCTGCTTTGCCTCCGACGGGATCGGACGCAGGCAGAGCGGACAGATCGGATCGGCCATGGCGGCTCCTTTCACCGGGACCATCTGGCCGGAAGGGTGCCGGGATCAAGCGTGCAAGCCCCCTGTCGCGCCCCGCACGCCGCGGGTAAGGAGAGGTCATGACAACCCTGCCCCCTTCCCCGGACCGCTTCGCGCTGGTCATCGGCGGCGGCCCCGCGGGCCTGATGGCCGCCGATGCGCTGCTGTCCGCCGGTGTGCCGGTGACGCTGGCGGAGGCCAAACCCTCTGCCGCGCGCAAGTTCCTGATGGCGGGCAAATCCGGGCTGAACCTGACGAAGATGGAGCCGTTCGAAACGTTCCTGAAAGCCTACGGCGACCGCGCGCCGCTGCTGGAACCGATGCTGACGGCCTTCGGCCCTGAGGAGGTGCGCAGCTGGGCCGAGGGGCTGGGCCAGCCGTGCTTCACCGGCTCCACCGGGCGGCTCTTTCCGAAGGCCATGAAGGCCTCGCCGCTGCTCCGGGCGTGGCTGGCGAGGCTCGACGGCATGGGGCTGGTCCGCCACACCCGCTGGCGCTGGACGGGCTGGGAGGACGGCGCACCCTGCTTCGACACGCCCGACGGCCCGCACACGCTGCGCCCCGCAGCCACGGTTCTCGCCCTCGGCGGCGCAAGCTGGGCGCGGCTCGGCTCGGACGGTGCATGGGCCGACATCCTGCGGGCCGAGGGCATGGACATCGCCCCCTTCGCCCCGTCGAACGCAGGACTTCAGATCGACTGGTCGAACCACATGGACCGCCACTTCGGCGCGCCGCTGAAGAACGTCACTTTCCGCGCTGGCCCGCTGGAAAACCGGGGCGAGGCCGTCATCTCCCGCCGAGGGCTGGAAGGCGGCGGCCTCTACCCGCTGACCCCGGCGCTGCGGGACGGGCACCCGCTGACCATCGACCTGCTGCCGGACGTGACCGCCGAGGCGCTGACGCAACGGCTGTCCCGCCCGCGCGGCAAGCAGAGTCTGTCGAATGCCCTGCGCAAGGCGCTTCGCCTGCCGCCCGCCGCCCTCGGATTGCTGATGGAAATGGCGCGCCCCCTGCCGGACGACCCGCAGGCACTGGCGTCGCTGGCAAAGGCGCTTCCGATCCGCCACACCGGGCTGCGCCCCATGGACGAGGCAATCTCCACCGCCGGCGGCATGCCGTTCGACGCGCTCGACGCCGGGCTGATGATACGAAAAATCCCCGGCACGTTCTGTGCCGGGGAGATGCTGGACTGGGAGGCGCCGACCGGCGGCTACCTTCTGACCGCCTGCCTGGCCACCGGCCTCTGGGCCGGGCGCCACGCAGCGGCCTATGTCAAAGGGTGATCAGACCGCGACCTTGCGGCTTTCCTCAAGGTAGATCTCCCGCAGGCGCGTGGCTTTCGGACCGGGCCGGCCATCGCCCAGCGGAACACCGTCGATCTCCACCACCGGCATCACGAAGGCCGACGCCGAGGTGATGAACGCCTCGTCCGCCTTCTGCGCCTCCTCGATGGTGAAGTTGCGCTCCTCGACCTGCATCTGCGCCTCTGCCGCAAAGCGCAGCACCGCCGCGCGGGTGATCCCGTGCAGGATGTCGTTGCTCAGCGCGCGGGTCACGATGGTGTTGCCCTTGATGTAATAGGCGTTGTTCGACGTGCCCTCGGTCACGTAGCCGTCCATCACCATCCAGGCGTCGTCCGCCCCGGCCTTCTTCGCCATCATCTTGCCCATGGACGGGTAGAGCAGCTGCACCGTCTTGATGTCGCGGCGGCCCCAGCGCTGATCCTCGATCGAGATGATCTTCATTCCCTTCTTCGCCGCCGGGCTGTCCGCAAGTCCCGGCTTGTTCTGGGTGAACAGAACGATGGTCGGCTCCGTCGTCTCCGGATCGGGGAAGACGAAGTCCCGGTCGCCCGGCGCGCCGCGGGTGATCTGGAGGTACACCAGCCCCTCCTCGATCCCGTTCATCTCCACCAGCTCGCGGTGGATTTCCAGGAGCTGCTCCTTCGTCACCGGAGAGCGCATGTCCAGCTCGTTCAGCGACCGTTCAAGCCGCACCGCGTGGCCGTCGAAATCGATCAGCTTGCCGTCGAGCACGGAGGTCACCTCGTAGACGCCGTCGGCCATCAGGAAGGCCCGGTCGAAGATGGAGACCTTGGCTTCGGTCTCCGGCAGGAACTCTCCGTTCACGTAGACGTTGCGGGTCATGGGTCAGTCCTCCGGCATCAGGTGCAGCGCCGCGTATTGCAGCAGGATCACGGTTTTCGCATCCCGGATGGTGCCATCTTCGACCATGGTCAAGGCCTCCTTCAGGGGGATATCCATTATTTCGATTTCCTCACCCTCATCCCGCAGCCCGCCCAGGCGCGCCTGCGCATCGGCGGCGCCATAGGTGGCGGTGAAGAAATGCAGCCGCTCCGTCACCGATCCCGGCGACATGTAGAGCGAGAAAAGAAAACGGGGCGCGTCGAGCGCCAGTCCCAGCTCCTCCTGCGCCTCGGCACGGATGCGGTCCTCCGGCGCGTCGTCGTCCAGCAGCCCGGCGGCCGCCTCCACGAGAAAGGGATCGTCGCCGTTAGAGGCGGCCGGCCAGCGGAACTGCCGACCCAGCAGGACGTGGCCGCGCTCGGGATCGAAGGGCAGGATGCAGGCGCCGTCCCCACGGTCGTAAGCCTCGCGCCACTGCTCCTGCACGGTGCCGTCGCTCATCTTCAGCCGCAACCGGGACGTCGTGAGCCGCGCCCAGTTGTCCGACAGGAGGCGCGTCTCCAGCACCTCCCACCTCATGTCCCGGAGGGGGCCGGTCATGACCGCACCTTTCCGGGCCCATGTGCCGCGCCGGGACACAGCGTGCAAAGCCGGCCCCGAACAGCCCGCCCGTTCCCCGCACGCCCCACGTCAGCCCCAGAGGGCCGCATCGGACGGGTGCACACCGGCCTCATCGTAGGTCAGCGGCGGATCGCGGTCCTCGGCCAGCAGCAGCGGCCCGTCGAGGTCGACCACATCCGCCCCCTGCGCCAGCAGCACGGCAGGCGCCATCGCCAGGGACGATCCGACCATGCAACCGACCATGATCCCGTAGCCCCCGGCCAGCGCCGCGTCCCGCAGCGCCAGCGCCTCGGTCAGCCCGCCGGTCTTGTCGAGCTTGATGTTGACCACGTCGTACTTGCCCTTCAGCGCCGGCAGCGACGCCCTGTCATGGCAGCTCTCGTCGGCACATAGCGGCACGGGGCGCTCCAGCCCGATCAGCGCCTCGTCCTGACCGGCCGGCAGGGGCTGCTCCACCAGCGCCACACCAAGACGCACCAGGTGCGGCGCAAGGTCCGAATACACCTCCGCGCTCCAGCCCTCGTTGGCGTCGACGATGATCCGGGCCCCCGGCGCACCGCGCCGCACGGCCTCGAGCCGCGGCATGTCGTCGGGCGTGCCCAGCTTGATCTTCAGAAGCGGCCGGTGTGCGTGCTTGCGGGCCGAGGCCTCCATCTTCTCCGGCGCATCCAGCGACAGCGTGTAGGCGGTGATCTCGGGCCGCGGCGCCGAAAGTCCGGCCAGTTCCCAGGCCCGCCTGCCCGCCTGCTTCGCCTCAAGGTCCCACAGGGCACAGTCCACCGCGTTCCGCGCCGCCCCGGCCTCCAGCGCCTCCTGAAGGTCGGCCCGCGAAATACCCTCCGGCAGACCGGCGATCTGCGCAGCCACGCTGTCCAGCGTCTCGTCGTAGCGGGCGTAGGGCACACATTCGCCCCACCCGGTGATCCCGTCCCGGCTGACCGAAACCGTCAGCACCTGCGCTTCCGTCCGCGATCCGCGGCTGATGGTAAAGGCTTCCGCAAGGCGGAAGACGTCGCGCCTGACTTCGATCATGGGCACTCCCCCCGTTTCTTCGCTTTGAAAATACTCGTCTCCGCCCGGGACACCGGCACGGCGCCGGGACGGAAGACCTTGAAGGGACGGTGGGTGGGGCGATTTCCGAAGGAAGAGCGTCCGGCCGCAGGCCGGCCCACCCGCCGTCCGAGGGTCAGACCGCCGCCAGGGCCTGCGCCAGGCGGTCGGCGCCGTGGCGGAACGGGTCCACCGTGGGCAGGCCCAGGCGCGCCTCGGTCTCCTCGCAGTAGCGCGCGGCCTCCTCTTCGCCCATGTGCTGGGTGTTGATCGACACGCCCACCACCTTGCAGTCCGGGTTGGCCACGTGCGCCATCGACAGCGCCGCGTCACGCACCTGTTCCAGCGTCGGCAGCGCATAGCCCGGCAGGCCGCGCATATGCGTGCGGGTCGGCTCGTGGCAGAGGATCAGCGCGTCGGGCTGGCCGCCGTGGATCAGCGCCAGCGTCACCCCCGAGAAGGAGACGTGGAACAGGCTGCCCTGCCCCTCGATCACGTCCCAGTGGTCCTCGTCGTTGTCCGGCGTCAGCCATTCGATCGAGCCTGCCATGAAGTCGGCGATCACCGCGTCCAGCGGCACGCCGCCGCCGGTGATCAGGATGCCGGTCTGGCCGGTGGCGCGGAAGGTGCTCTTCATGCCCGCCTCGCGCATCGACTTGTCCAGCGCCAGCGCGGTGTACATCTTGCCGACCGAACAGTCGGTGCCCACGGCCAGCACGCGCTTGCCCTTGCGCTTCGTGCCGTCGGCGATCGGGTACTCCACCACCGGTACGCGCACGTCGTGCAGGGTGCGGCCGGTCGCCTCGGCCACCGCCTTCAGGTCGGCCTCGTTGCGCAGCAGGTTGTGCAAGCCGGAGGCGAGGTCAAAGCCCTCTTCCAGCGCCTGCACCAGCACCTTCTTCCACGCGGCCGAAATCTTGCCGCCCCGGTTCGCCACGCCGATCACCAGCGTCTTCGCGCCCGCGGCCTTTGCCTCTTCCAGCGTCATGTCCGGCAGTTTCATGTCGGCCTTGCAGCCTTCCATGCGGAACTGTCCGACACAGTTCTCCGGCCGCCAGTCGCGAATCCCCTGGGCCACCTTGGCAGCCAGCGGGTCCGGCGCGTCGCCGAGGAAGAGAAGATAGGGCGTTTGAATCATGATAGTCTCCGCAAATCGGTCTTGCGGGGATCATGATCGCAATCCGCCGCAACAGGCTTGCGATTACATGGGTCAAACCGGGTTTCTGGCAAGAATCAGCGAAAAAACCGGCAGTTTGGCGAAGAATCTCGCAACGGGCGAACGTCTGCATACCGCGGCACACGCATTTTGCTTGCGCAGCATACGGTAATTTAATAACCCGTCACGCGAAACTCACGCAATTTCCTTACCCAACCGAAGGAGCCCTCCCCCATGTCGTTCCGACTTCAGCCGATTGCGCCCGCCGTTCCGAATCGCTGCCAGCTTTTCGGGCCGGGGTCGCGCGAGTCGCTGTTCGAGAAGATGGCGGCCTCTGCTGCGGACGTCATAAACATCGACCTTGAAGATTCCGTTGCCCCCGGGGACAAGGACAAGGCCCGCGCGCAGACCATCGCCGCCACGCACGACATCGACTGGGGCAAGAAGACCCTCTCGGTGCGGATCAACGGGCTCGATACGCCGTTCTGGTACCGCGATGTCGTCGACCTGCTGGAGCAGGGCTCGGAGCGGATCGACCGCATCATGATCCCCAAGGCTGGCTGTGCCTCCGACATCTACGCTGTCGACGCGCTCGTCACCTCCATCGAGCGGGCCAAGGGCCGCACGAAGCCCATCCGCTTCGAATGCATCATCGAGACCGCCGCCGGCATCGCCCATGTCGAAGAGATCGCCGCCGCCTCTCCGCGCCTCGAAGCCATGAGCCTCGGCGCGGCAGATTTTGCGGCCTCCATGGGCATGGCCACTACAGGTATCGGTGGCACGCAGGAAAACTACTACATGCACCGCGAGGGGCAGAAATACTGGTCGGACCCCTGGCACTGGGCGCAGGCCGCCATCGTCGCCGCCTGCCGGACCCATGGCGTGCTGCCGGTGGACGGGCCGTTCGGCGACTTCTCGGACGACGAGGGCTTCCGCGCGCAGGCGCTGCGGTCGGCCACGCTGGGCATGGTGGGCAAGTGGGCCATCCACCCCAAGCAGATCGCGCTGGCCAACGAGGTCTTCACCCCCACCGACGCCGCGGTGGAGGACGCCCGCGCCATCCTGACGGCCATGCAGGAGGCCACCGCGCGCGGCGAAGGCGCCACGACCTACAAGGGCAAGCTGATCGACATCGCCTCGATGAAACAGGCGGAGGTCATCGTGAAACAGGCCGACCTGATCGCCAGCATGTGACAGGCCAGCGGCGGGGGATGCCGCATCGGCTGAACATCGTCGGAACGGACAGAACGGGGCGTCAACCACGCCCCGTTAACCGTTTCTTATGGTGAGTCCCGGCCGTTTCGACCCCCTGAACCGGCCGGTTGTTAACCATCGATCGGTGCCCTTCCGGCGTTTTCCCGGCAAAACCGCCCGCATCCCGCGAATTTCCGCGCCGCAGCGCAAATCGCCGATCACACCCGCGTGACCTCAGCCACCTTCCGACCTGCCCGATGCGCACGGCGCGGGTCCGGAAACCCTGCCCTTGCCTTTCAGCCGACTTCCTCGCAGGCTTGCCTCAATTCGACAAAAATCAGTTTTGATCCGGGGATGGGAACACGCATGTCTGACTGGTCCGCTGGCTACCCGACCGACTCCGTCTACGTCGACGCCATCCAGCCCGCGATCTCGCCCTGGCGCTGGCACCAGTCGCTGGCCTTTGCCGGGCGCGACGCGCCGGACCCGGGCAAGCCCTTCCGCTTCCTCGAGCTGGGCTGCGGGTCGGCGACGACGCTGATCGCGCTGGCCGCCGCCTATCCGTGGGCGGAGTTCACCGGCTACGACTTCATGCCCGAATGCGTGATGCAGGCGAACGCGCTGATCGCCGAGACCGGGCTGACCAACGTGGAGGTGCGGGAGGGCAGCTTTGCCGAGATGGCGCTGGTGACCCCCGCGGAGAAGTACGACTTTGCCTGCACACATGGCGTCTGGACCTGGGTGCCGGAGGCGTTCCGCCGCGACATCGTTGCGGTCATGGGGCGGTGGATGGCGCCGGGCGCGGTGTTCTACGTGGGTTACAACACCGCGGCGGGCTGGGCCGCGTCGGAGCCGATCCGCAAGATCTTTGCCGAGGCGCCGAAAGGCCCGCCGGGCAATCCCTATGGCCCCGCGCGGGAGGCCGTGTCGCACTGGCTGACCCTGATGGGCGATGCGAACCCCGGCGTCCGGGCGCATTGGGCGACCATGGCCGACCGCGACGACCATTTCCTGGCTCACGAGTTGGGCAACCCTCACGGCACCGGCGTCTGGATGGAGGAGGTGGCCGCCCCCCTTGCCGATGCCAAGATGACCTATGGCGGCCCCGCCGTGCTGGCCGAGAACATGGACGGTCCCTTCCTCGACGAGCCGCGGCTGGAGATGCTGCGGCAAGCCGTGGCGGACGGCTGGGGCGAGGCGGCGCGCGACATGCTGCATGGTCGCTTCTTCCGCAAGGACCTGTTCCACCGGGGCGCGCCCTTCCTCGGCGCGTCGGAGATGGTGGCGCGGATGCGAGCGCTGGAGGTCGTGCCATGGGATCTGGAGATCCGGCTGACCACGCATCTGGGCATTTACCGGCGGCTGAAGCATCACCTGCAGGACGACCTTGTCGCCGCGCTGCACGCCCGCGCGGCAGAGGGGGCGACGCTGGGCGACTGCGCGGACATGCTGGGCGACAACCCGGCGCAGACGTTCCAGATCGCGATGCTGGCCTTTGCCTCCGGCAAGCTGCTGGACCGGCGCCCGGCCGATCAGATCGCGGCGGCAGAGGACGGCTGCGACCGCTTCAACATGGCGATGCTGCGGCGATTGCAGCGCGGAGAGACCGCGCCGGGCCTCGTGTCGCCGGTGATCGGCAGCCCGATCCAGGTGCAGGAGGAGGCGCACCGCGCCGCCCTGGCCGAGGGCGAGCCCGGCCCGGAGCTTGCGCGGCGGCTGGGCGTGCTGGGGGTGGCGTGATGTCCGACTGGTCCCAGGGATACCCGACAGACAGCGCCTACATCGACGCCATACAGGTGGAGATCACGCCGTGGCGTTGGGCACAGGCGATGCACTTCGGCGGGCTCCGCTGCCCCGATCCGGGCAAGCCGTTCCGCTTCCTCGAGCTGGGCTGCGGGTCGGCGATGACGCTGATCGCGCTCGCCGCCGCCTACCCCTGGGCGGAGTTCACCGGCTACGACTTCATGCCCGAACACATCGTCATGGCGAACCGGCTGATCGACGAGATCGGCCTGACCAACATCGAGGTGCGCGAGGGCAGCTTTGCGGAGATGGCCGCCGACCCGCCCACCGAAAAATACGACTTCGCCGCAGCGCATGGCGTCTGGGCCTGGGTCCCGCCGGATGTGCGGGAGGAGATCGTCGATGTGCTGGGCACGTGGATGACGCCGGGGTCGGTCGCGTATTTCGGCTACAACGCCGCGGCGGGCTGGTGCTCGGCCGCGCCGATCCGCAAGATCTTCCGCTCGGCCCCGCTGGCGCGGTCGGCGGACGCGCGCTACGGCGCGGCGCGGGCCGCCACGCAGTCCTGGGTCGACATGGTGGGCGACGGCTATCCGCAGATGCGGCTTCTGTGGAACAAGCTGAGCGAGGCACCGGACCATTTCCTTGCACATGAGATCGCCAGTTCCTTCGGCACCGGGCAGTGGATGGAGGACCTCGGCCGGCCGCTGGAGCGGGCGAAGATGGCCTTTGCCGGACCGGCGGTGCTGGTAGAGCACATGGACGCGCTCTACCTCGACGCCGCCGAGATGGACTTCCTGAAGAAGGCGGTGGAGGGCGGCTGGGCCGAGACGGCGCGCGACCTGCTGCTGCGCCGGACCTTCCGCAACGACCTGTTCCACCGCGGCGCGATGCGGATGCCCGGCCCGGCCATGGTGGCCGCGATGCGCGACCTCGAGGTGGTGGCCTGGGACGAGGCGCTCGACATGGGCACGCATCCCTCGGTCGGCGATCAGCTTAAGCGCGGTTTGCCCGATGACGTGCTGGCCGGGCTGAAGCAGGTGGCCGGGGACGGCGGGCGGACCTTCGGCGACTGCATGGCGGCGCTGGACGTGGACACGCCACAGGCCTTCCAGGCGGTGATGACGGCCTACGTGTCGGGCGCGCTTCTGGACTTGCGGCCGGAGGTGCAGCGGCAGGCCGCGCAGGACGGCTGCGACGGGTTCAACGCCGCGATGCTGCGCCGCCTGAAGGCCCGCAAGCCGATGCCCGGCTTCGTGTCACCCGCCTGGGGCGGCCCGATCCAGTTCGGGGTGAAGGCGCATCGCGCGGTCGTCGCGGGCGAGGCGGAGGACAGCTTTGGCCTGAAGGACCGGCTTGCGACGCTGGGGATCACGGTCTGACGGCGGTCAGGTCCGTCCGTCGTTAAGCCCGCCCGTCCTTACGCCCGCCGGTCCTCAGGCCCGCATGTCCTTGGGCGAGCCCATCACCACGTAGGTCGTCAGCCGGTCCACCTGTGGCAGCGCGCCGAGGATCTCCGTGTGGAAATGCTTGTAGGCGGTCAGGTCCGCGACCTCGACCCGCAGCAGGTACTCCACCGCTCCGGTGATGTTGTGGCATTCGACCACCTGCGGGGCGGCGGTCATCGCGCGCTCGAACGCCTCCTGCGAGGCCTTGGTGTGCTGGTTCAGCCCGACCGAGAGATAGGCCACGAACCCCGTCCCCGTCTTGCCGGGATCGAGCACGGCGCGATAGCCGGCGATCACGCCCGCCTTCTCCAGCGCCTGTGTGCGGCGCAGGCAGGCGGAGGGCGACAGCCCCACCCGTTCCGCCAGCATGAGGTTGGACAGGCGGCCATCGGCCTGAAGCTCTCGCAATATCCTGCGGTCGATATGGTCAAGTTCGGTCATGGATTGCGTGATAGCACGATCCGCGCGGCATTTCGCAATTTCATGGCGCGGCGATTGCGTCAGAGTTGCGCCAAAGCCGCACGACCCGGAAGCGCCCCGCCATGACCTTCGACATCCTCCCCGCCCTCGCGGGCTTTGCCGCCGCCTCCTTGTTCACACCGGGGCCGAACAACCTGATGCTGGTCGCGTCGGGCGCCAACTTCGGCATCCGCCGGACGCTGCCGCACCTGTCGGGCGTGGTGCTGGGGTTCCCGCTGATGATCGTGCCGGTGGGCCTGGGGGCGATGCGGCTCTTCGATCTCTGGCCGCCCGCCTACACCGTGCTGAAGACGCTGGCCGTGGTCTACCTGCTGTATCTCGCGTGGAAGATCGCCAACGCCGGAGAGGTCCGGGATGCGGAGGCAGAGGCGCGCCCCATGACCTTCGCGCAGGCGGCGGCCTTCCAGTGGGTCAACCCCAAGGGCTGGAGCATGGCGCTGGGGGCGATCACGCTTTACGCGCCGGGCCGGGACGTGGCCGGGGTGCTGTTCGTGGCGGCGGTCTTCCTGACGCTGGGCATGGTGTCGGGTTTCGTCTGGACCAGCTTCGGCACAGGCATCCGCCGCTGGCTGGCCGACCCGGTGCGCCTGCGCTGGTTCAACGTGACCATGGCGGTGCTGCTGGTCGCCGCCATGGTGCCGGTGCTCTTCGGCTGAGGCCTTGGCGCCCGGCGCTCAGGTCAAAGGCACGCGGATCTCGGTCAGCAGATCCTCCGGCGCCGTGTCCATGGGATTGTTGAGGTAATACTCGTAAGGCGGCCGGTCGGCGGGCAGACGGCCCGAGGCGGGCAGCGCCGTGCCGTAGAGATAGCCCCAGGCGGCGGGCAGCCCGGTGTAGGGCCCGCGCATCGTCAGCACCAGGTGCTCGCCGCCCGGGACATCCACCCGGGTCAGGTCATCGGGCATCTCGAACCCCTCGGCCACGTCCATCCCGGCGGTGCTGCGCAGTTCCGCCTGCGGCGTGTCCTCCGGGCTGTCGTGGTAGATCCCGACAAGCGCGCGCGCCTGCGGGAACAGCCCCCGCGTGGCGAAGAGGGTGGCAAGGTCGGAAAAGCTCCGCCCGATCTCGTGATAGGGGCCGCGATGTTCCAGCGCGGCAAGGCGCAGCGCCGGGCAGACGCGCAGTTCGGTCGGGTAGGTGTCGGTCATGTCGGTGTCTCCGGTGGGGACGGTCGTGAAGGTCATCGCGTCGGCGGTGCTGCGCCCGGCCTGACGGAAGGCGGTGGGCGTCATGCCGTAAAGCGCCTTGAACGCCCGCACGAAACTGTCGGCGTTGTCGTAGCCGCTCTGCGCGGCGATCCGGTCCACGGGGTCGGTGCCCCGCGTCAGGTCGAAGGCGGCGCGGTGCAGCCGCAACCGGCGGACGGCCTGCGCCGCCGTCTCTCCGGTCATGGCGTGGAAAACCCGCGCGAAGTGGAAGCGCGACATGCCCGCCACCTCGCAGAGCGCATCGAGCGACAGGTCGCCGTCGGGGTGGTCGGCGATGTGCCGGATCACCCGGCGCAGGCGGGATTCGTAGGACGTGGCAGGCGGCTGGGCGGTCATGGGTGCTCCTTTCGGCGCCACCCTGCACCGGGCAGGGGCGACAAATCTTGCTTTGTTGCGTTCCGCTGTTGCAGGCGCCATATAGCGCCCAGCATCATGGAGGACACCGCATGGCCAACTACCTCGATTTCGAGAAGCCGCTGGCGGAGATCGAAGGCAAGGCGGAAGAACTGCGCGCGATGGCGCGCGAGAACCCCGGCATGGACGTGGAAGCCGAGGCCAAGGCGCTCGACAAGAAGGCCGATGCGCTGCTCAAGGACCTCTACGCCAAGCTGTCGCCCTGGCGGAAGTGCCAGGTCGCGCGCCACCCGGAACGCCCGCACTGCAAGGACTACATCGAGGCGCTGTTCACCGAGTACACGCCGCTGGCCGGCGACCGGAACTTCGCCGACGACCACGCGGTGATGGGCGGGCTGGCGCGGTTCAACGACGAGCCGGTGATGGTGATCGGCCACGAGAAGGGCCATGACACCACGTCCCGGATCGACCGCAACTTCGGCATGGCACGGCCCGAGGGCTACCGCAAGGCGGTGCGCCTGATGGACATGGCGGACCGCTTCGGACTGCCGGTGGTGACGCTGATCGACACGCCCGGCGCCTACCCCGGCAAGGGCGCCGAGGAACGCGGCCAGTCCGAGGCAATCGCCCGGTCGACGGAGAAATGCCTGCAGATCGGCGTGCCGCTGGTGACCGTGGTCATCGGCGAGGGCGGCTCGGGCGGGGCGGTGGCCTTCGCCACGGCGAACCGCGTCGCGATGCTCGAACATTCGGTCTACTCGGTGATCTCGCCCGAGGGCTGCGCCTCGATCCTGTGGAAGGACGCCGAGAAGATGCGCGAGGCTGCGGAGGCGCTGCGCCTGACCGCGCAGGACCTCTACCAGCTGGGCGTCTGCGACCGGATCATCCGCGAACCGAAAGGCGGCGCGCACCGCGACCGCGAGGCGGTGCTGACCTCCGTGGGCGAGGCCATCGCGACCATGCTGAAGGAACTGGGCGGCGCGAAACGCGGCGAACTGGTGCAGGCCCGCCGGGCGAAATACCTGAACATGGGCGCAAAGGGGCTGGCGGCCTGACCGGCCGCCCTCCCGATCCCACCGCCCACCGTCTCCCTCCCGAACAAGGCCGCGCCGGCCAAGGCGCGCCCCGCCCAGCCTCCGCCCGACGAAAGCCGGTGCCCCGCGCACTTTTGCGCGCCTGGACACCCCATCCAAGGGCGCGCCAACGCCTCAACGCATCCCGGCACTTCCGCCCACGTGCTGCCCCACACCGCACCGCGCCTCAGCACCCTCACCCTTCCCTGCTTCTTTGCTTCAAAAATACTCCGGGGAGCGCGAGGGGCCGGCCCCTCGCTCCCGTCCGCACCACAGGCGCCACCGCCTGCCCCCTGAAACAATCGTTGGCGCGGACGTGACCCTGCGTCAGCCGTTTGCCCGGTGACAGCGGCCGCGTGCTCGGGTCATATCTCCCCATGGAACTCGTCTTCGCATATGGCGCGGGGCTGCTGACGCTGATCAATCCCTGCGTGGTGCCGGTGCTGCCGATCGTGCTTGCGGGCGCGCTGCAGGCCAGTCCGCGCGGGCCGCTGGCGATGGCGGCGGGGATGTCGCTGTCGTTCGTGACCCTCGGCGTGACCGTGACCGCCTTCGGGCACCTTGTCGGCCTCGACGTGGAGACGATCTCGAAGGCCGGGGCGGTGCTGATGGTTGTCTTCGGGCTGGCGCTGCTGGTGCCGCGCGCGGGGGCCGTGCTGGCCGGGGCCACGGCGGGGATGGCGGCGCGCGCCGACATGCGGATGGACGGCGTCGACCGCAGCGGGCTGCGGGGGCAGTTCCTCGGCGGGCTGCTGCTTGGCGCGGTCTGGAGCCCCTGCATCGGCCCGACGCTGGGCGGCGCCATCGCGCTTGCCTCGCAGGGCGAGAGCCTCCTGCGGGTCACGGCGATCATGGCGGCCTTCGCCATGGGCGTCTCAACCCTGATCCTCGGGCTGGCCTACGGCACGCGCGGTGCCATCGGTCGGCACAACGCGACGCTCCGGCGGCTGGCGGTCTCGGCCCGGCCGGTGCTGGGCGTGGTCTTTGCCGCCACCGGGCTGGCGCTCCTCTTCAACCTCCACCATATGGTCGAGGCCTGGCTGATCGGCGTCCTGCCCGGCTGGCTGATCGACCTTTCCGTTTCGCTCTGACCCTTTCCTCCCGACCCTTGCCAAAGGAGTTTCCCATGCACCGCCGCAGCTTCCTGACCCTGACCGCGGGCGCGCTTGCCCTGCCCTTCGCCGCCCGCGCCGCGCTGGAGTACACGCCCGGCCTCACCACCCAGCGGCTCGCCGCCGGAGAGACGCTGTTCCTCGACTTCCGGGCAAGCTGGTGTTCGACCTGCGCCGCGCAGCAGCGCGTGCTGACCGAGCTCAAGCAGGAGAACCCCGCCTACGAGCAGAACATCACCTTCATCGACGTGGACTGGGACATCCACGGCAAGGGGGAACTGTCGCGCATGCTGAACATCCCGCGCCGCTCCACCCTCGTCGTGCTGAAGGGCGAGAAGGAACTGGGCCGTCTCGTCGCGCAGACCGGCAAGGCGGAGATCAAGGCGCTGATGGACACCGCGCTCGGCGCCGCGACCTCCTGATCCGCGCTACAGCACGCTCTCCAGCCCGAGCGAGGCGATGAGCCGGTAATAGGCGATGGCCACCGCCGCGAAGGCCGCGATCTGGATCAGCTCCCGCTTGAAGGCGTGGGAGTGAAAGAACGCCCGGTCGCGGTGGTGGAGCACGTCCATCAGCTCGTCCCCGATCCGCACCGACAGGAAGGTCCCGGCGGCGGACAGCGCCACGACGCCCCAGTAAGGCCAGGGGTGCACGAGGATCTGGTGGAACAGCCGGGTCAGCACGGTCGTGTCGAAATATTCCGGCGCCATCAGCAGCGTCGCGCCGACGATGCCGCCCGCCAGCGCCCAGACCGCCAGTTCCGAGACCACCATGCGGATGCCGAACAGCACACGCAGCGGGAAATCCAGCAGGAAACCCGCGTCGGCGATGGGCGTGCAGAGCACGAAGAACGCCCATGTCAGCCCCGCCGTGACGGCGCCCGTCGCCGCATCGAAACGCACCCAGAGATAGGCGAAATAACCGGCGAGCAGCGCCAGCAGCAGCAGGAACTTGAACAGCACCTGGCGGCGCGGCGGGCTGGCGGAGGGATCTGACGGCATGGCGGCTCTTTCCGGAGGGGGCGATGCGGTCCCAGAGTATGCGCGCCCCTGCCTGTGGCCACAAGCGGGCGTCTTGACGCGGCGTGACCGGATGACCACGGGCGGGAGGGTTTGTAGGGCGGGCCTTCGGGCCGCCTTTCGCCGGACATGCGCAGGACGGGCGGGAGGTGTGCCGGCCTTCGCGGGTTCGTCAGATGCGGTCTGCGATCATCCTCAGACCCTGCGTCACGTCGGTGCGCACCGCCAGCCTCAGGCCGGGCTCGTCTCCGGCCTTCAGCGCGGCGATGATCAGCCGGTGATACTGCGGCGGATCGGTACGGCGCAGGCGGCTGTAGAGCGCCCGCATCGTGGGGCCGAGTTGCAGCCAGACGGTTTCGCACATGGCCAGCATCGCGGGCGCCTGCGCGCGCAGGTAAAGCGCGCGGTGGAATTCAAGGTTCGTGCGGATGTAGGCCACCGCGTCGCGGTTCGACACCGCGTCGGCGATGGTGGCGTTGATGGTCTGCAGCCGGTCGATCAGCGCCATGTGCGCCCGCGGCAACGCGCGGGAGGCCAGCTCGACCTCCAGGAGTGCACGCAGCGCCGCCAGTTCCTCGATCCGTTCGTTGGACAGTTCCGGCGTGGCGACGCGCCCCGAGTTCGACATGGACAGCGCGCCTTCGGCCACCAGCCGGTTCACCGCCTCGCGCGCGGGTGTCATGGAGACGTCGAACTCCTTGCCGATGCCGCGCAGGGTCAGCGCCTGCCCCGGCCCGATCTGGCCGTGCATGATCCGGGTCCGTAGCCCGCGATAGACGCGGTCGTGGGCAGAGGCGGTGACTTCGGTCTTCAGGGGAACGGTTTGCATGGTCGCATGTGATCACAAATTGGCGGCAGGTCAATCGGTCTCTGCGCGGCGCGGGTGGGCGGGAAAACTTCAGAATGACGCAACGTCAGGTTGAATTTTCTGAAACTGCCTCGCCGCCGCGTTCGTGGATAGGGTCAAGCGCCGGGCCGGACACGCCCCGGCAAGGGATCGGAGGGCGTCCGGGGCGCGTCCTTCGTGCGGATGCGGTGCCGGTTCAAGACACACACCTGCGGCACCCTCCGGCTTGTCATGTACCTGGGTATGTGAAGAGCCCCAAACCAGACCATGCCCGGGCATGGCAGGGAAAGGGAGGGCTGCAGCCCTCCCTTTTCTATGGCGGCGAAGGCTCAGACGGCGATCTCGGTGTGCGGCGTCCAGGCGGTGCGGAAGGGCGGGCTTTGCAGGATGCACCGGATGCGCGGGTCGTCGCGCGTCCGCTCCGGCCGGTGGAAGTAGAGGTCGGCATAGGCGTCGGCGAACCGCTCCTGGGTGCCCTGGGTGATGCCGGTGTGCGGCTGCCGGGCCAGCAGGCGGAAGCCCTCGGGATCGTTGCGCATGATCCAGCTCAGCGCGCCATAGCTCCAGTCGACGAGGTGCCCCAGTTCGTGCAGCAGCGTGTAGTGCTTGCCGCCGGGGCGGTTGTTGATCGGCCGCTGGCGCGGATCGAAGCTGTCGATGTCGAGCATGATCCAGAAGCGGCGCTGGTGCGGCGAGAGGTCCCTCCAGCCGCGCTGCGCCGCATTGGTGGAGCCGCCGGCGTATTCGCGCATCTCGCCCGAGCGTTCGTCGCGCACCTGCCGGTCGCGGATCACGATGCGTTGCAGGCTGCGCAGGTGGTCCGCCGGGACGCAGCGCAGCGTGTGGGAGAGGCGTTCCTGCTGTTCGGCGGTGATCGGCAGGCCTTCGAGCGGGATCGCCCCCGCGCGGGAGTGGAGCATGGTCATCGGACCCTCCTTCGGGTGTGACTTTACTACCCTAAGATGTGGGGACGGCGCGCGCGCCTGCACAGGCTGGGATACCTGTCTTGACCGGGCGGCGCCTGTCGGGTCTGTCGCGGGTCAGTCGAAGCGGTAGCGGTGCAGCTCGTTGCCGTGATCGCGCAGCCATTTGCGCGGCGCCCGCCAGTCGCCGTACAGGCGCTCGACCTCCGCCCAGAAACGGTCGGAGTGGTTCATGTGCCTGAGGTGCGCGACCTCGTGGGCGGCGACGTAATCCAGCACTTCGGGGTGGCCGAGGATCAGCCGCCACGAATACATCAGCCCCCCGTCGGAGGTGCAGGACCCCCAGCGCGACCGCGTGTCGCGCAGGGTCAGCCGGGTGTAAGGTTTGCCCAGCTTCGCGCTGTAGAAATCCGAGGCCGCCGCCAGCCGGTCGCGGGCCAGCGTCCTGAGATACCCCTGAAGCCGCGCCGCCGCCCGGTCGGGATCGCCGGGCACGTGCAGCACGCCGTCACCGCGCGTGACCGACCGCCCCGCCCCCGGCAGGATCTCGTGCAGCGTGCCCTCCAGCGGGATGCGTGCGCCAAGACCCACGGGCACCGGCGCGCCCTGGGTTTCGAGGTGGCGGCGCAGCCAGGCCTCCTTGGCGCGCAGGAAGGCGCGGCCCTCCGCTTCCGGCACGGCGCGGGGCAGCGTCAGGGTCACGCGGCCGTCGAGCTGCGAGATGCGCAGGCTCAGCCGGCGTGCGCGGGCGGACCGGCGCACGGTGACTGCAATCTCGGGGTTGCCAGTCAGGCGGATCTGCCCCATATGACGCCTTCCCCCAAAAGCTTTGACATCGAACCGGTCATATGGCAGGGGGCGAAGATTGTCGACGGGGGCCCGCCAGGTCCCAGCATCAAGAGGGGATCACCCATGCCGAAGGAAGAATGGGGCACGAAGCGCGTCTGCCCGACCACCGGCAAGCGCTTTTACGACCTGAACCGCAATCCGATCGTCAGCCCGTACACCGGTGAGGTCGTGAACCTCGACACCGGCAAGCGCAGCATGATCGCGGCGGACGCCGAGGACCAGGCCTCGAAGGCGAAGAAGAAGGACTCGGAAGACGTCGACCTGCTGGACGATGATGATGTCGAAGTCGATCTGGACGACGATGATGTTCTGGAGGACGAGGACGACGACAACGTCTCGCTCGACGACATCACCGACGTGTCCAACGAGGACGACGATTCCTGATCGCACGCCCTGGCCTCTCCCCGCGGGGGAGGGGCTGACCACGCCCCGGAAGGGGTTGGGACAAAAGCCGCGGCGCAGGGTGCATTTTCCGCTTGATCCTGCTGGCGGCTTCTCGTAATCACCCCCGCACGGCGCGGATGCGCCGCCCAGGGACGACACTCCGACAGGCCATGCGGCCGGCCGGAGAAGACCAGAAGATGGGGCCTTAGCTCAGCTGGGAGAGCGCTACAATGGCATTGTAGAGGTCAGGGGTTCGATCCCCCTAGGCTCCACCATTCTTCCGATAACGCGACAGGTCGACCGCCCGGGCTGGCACCGGGAAAGGGTCCGTCCTGTCGTTTTGACGTGTTTGCAACCGGCTTTCCGGTAGACTTATCCCGCATCCTGCCAGATGCCGACCTTTCCGCGTCCGATCCCGGACGCCCCTTTTCCGGAGCCGCTCCGCATGATTCCTGCCCTGACCGACGCGCTGACCGAGCGCGGTTACGACACCCTCACCCCCGTGCAGGAGGCCGTGACCGCACCGGACGCCGATGGGCGCGACCTGCTGGTTTCGGCGCAGACCGGATCGGGCAAGACGGTGGGCTTCGGCCTTGCCATCGCGCCGACGCTGCTGGGCGAGGATCAGGCCTTCGGCCCCGCCGGCACGCCGCTGGCGCTGGTCGTGGCCCCCACCCGCGAACTGGCCTTCCAGGTCATGCAGGAGCTGCGCTGGCTTTATGAAAAGACCGGCGCGATGGTGAATTCCTGCGTCGGCGGCATGGACGTCCGGCAGGAGCGGCGCTTCCTCGAACGTGGCACGCATATCGTCGTGGGCACGCCCGGGCGGCTCTGCGACCACATCCGGCGCGGTGCGCTCGACCTGAGCGACGTGCGCGCCGTTGTGCTGGACGAGGCCGACGAGATGCTGGACCTCGGTTTCCGCGAGGATCTGGAGTTCATCCTTCAGACCGCTCCGGCCGAGCGGCGCACGCTGCTGTTCTCGGCCACGGTGTCGCCGGTCATCGGGCGCATCGCCGAGGAATTCCAGAAGGACGCCTTCCGGATCAACACGATCAACAAGGCCAAGCAGCACGCCGACATCGCCTACAAGGCGCTGCGCGTGGCGCAGGCGGATTCGGATCACGCGATCTTCAACCTGCTGCGCTTTCACGACGACGAAAGCGCCATCGTCTTTGCCAACACCCGCGCGCAGGTCAATCACCTGACGGCGCGGCTGCACAACCGCGGCCTGTCCGTCGTGTCCCTGTCCGGCGAACTGAGCCAGCAGGAACGCACCCACGCGCTGCAGGCGATGCGCGACGGCCGGGCGCGGGTCTGCGTGGCGACCGACGTGGCGGCGCGGGGCATCGACCTGCCGAACCTGTCGCTGGTCATCCACGCCGATCTGCCGACCAACACCGAAAGCCTGCTGCACCGCTCGGGCCGCACCGGGCGCGCGGGCAAGAAGGGCATCTCGGCCCTGATCGTGCCGCCGAAGTCGGTGGGGAAGGCGGAGCGCCTGCTGAAATGGGCGAAGATCACCGCGGAATGGACCGTGCCTCCCTCGGCGGAGGATATCTCGGCCCGTGACGAGGAAAAGCTGCTGAACGATCCGTCCTGGCAGATGGGCGTCCCGGAAGAGCAGGCCGAGTTCGCCGCCCGCCTGCTTGAGGCGCACGGGCCGGAAGCGGTGGCCGCCGCGCTGGTCCGCATGCACCTGGCGCGCCATTCCGCGCCGGAAGACCTGCAAAGCCCCGACACGCCCGCGCGCCGCGACACCAAGAGCTTTGGCCCGAGCCGCTGGTTCGCACTGTCGGCGGGCCGCAACGACCGCGCGGAAGCACGCTGGCTGCTGCCGCTGATCCTGCGCGCCACGGATCTGGAAAAGGACGCCATCGGCGCGATCCGGGTCCAGGACACGGAGACATTTGTCGAGATCGCCGCCACCCGGGCCGCCGCCTTCGAAGGCGCGCTGGGGGCCGACGGCATGCTGGCCGACAACATCACCGCCCGTGCCGTCGAGGGAGAGCCCGAGTTCGCGCGCCGCCCCTCCGGCCCGCGCCGCGACGACGGGTTCCGCAAGGGACCGAAGCCGCATCGCGGCCGTGGCGATGACCGGGACGACCGGGGCGCCCGGCCGGACCGCAAGCCGCGCCCGCCGCGCGAAGACCGCCCCGAGCGGACCGAGCGGGCGGAACGTCCTGCCCCCGCCCCTGCCGCCAAATCCGCCCCGGTGAGCGAAGCCGCGCCGCGGGCCGAGGCCTCTGCCGCCCCGGCTGCCGACACGCCGCGCCCGAAGAAGCCCGCCGCACGGCCGGAGGGCAGATCCGAAGGCAAACCGGCGGGCAAGTTCACCCAGCGCACCGAGGGCAAGGGATACGGCAAACCGAATCGCGAGCGGTCCGACCGGGACGGCCCGAAGAAGCCCTACAAACCGCGCACGACCAAGGACGGCGACGCCGCCCCGGCGAAACCCGCCTACCGCAGCAATGCCTCCGACCCGTCGCAGCGCATGTCGCGCGGACCGGCGAAGGGCCCCGGCAAGGGGCCTGCCAAGGGTCCGGGCAAGGGGTCGTTCAAGGGCACGCCGAAGGACGGCGCCAAGGGTCCGTCGAAGTTCAAGGGCAAGACCGGCGGCAAGCCGCGCCCCGGCGGGACGGAACCGCCGCGCCGCAAGGGCTGAACGCGCGCCTCACACTTCGGCGAAGGTTTCCGCGTGGAACCGGTCGATGGTGAGCGTGTCGCTCCAGTGATCCTTTGGCAGCCCGGCCTTGACCTTCAGCGCCTCGACGAAGGCGCGGGGGTCGGGCAGCTTTTCCCAGACCATCGGCAGGAAGGTCCCCGCGCGGCCCGCGTCGCGCAGGATCAGCCCGTCGCGTTCCGGCACCAGCTGCGATTCGAGGTCCTCCTGATCGGCGAAGGTCATGCGCCGCGCCGGTGACAGGATCGCGATCTTGATGGAGGTCCGGTCGAGTTCCCTTTCCTTCAGCTGGTTGAAGCGCGGGTCCTCGAAGGCGGATTTCTGGATGTTGAGGGCCACGTCCTCGACCAGCGGGCGGTGTGCCTTGAGGCTGCCGATGCAGCCGCGCAGCCGCCCCTTCTGTTCCAGCGTCACGAAACTGGCCCCGTAGGTCTGCAATGGCGGCGGGAAGCTCGCCGTGTCGATGAGCGGCGGCTTGCCCCGGCTCAGGCTGGAGGCCAGCACCTCTCGCGCGGTCCTGAGCAGCCGTCTGCGCTGGCCGGGGTCGAGGCAGGCCGCCTCCCCCGCGGTGATCGCCCATGCGCCATACCCCACGGTCCGGCTGTCGTCGCCCGTCACCTCGCCCGAGTTCGCCATGGCGAGGCGGGTCAGCCGCGTGCCCTCTGCCAGCCGGGAGGTAAAGAACCCGGCGATGGCGCGGGCGCCGCAGGCCTCTTCGGGACGCAGGTCGGGGGCGGCGCCGGTCTCCAGCCGTTCGGCAGTGCGCGCGTCCTTCGCCTGCGCGGCGTCGCGGGTCAGGAAGTGGCTGAGGTCGGAGGAGAGGACGATCAGCGTGCCTTGGGGCAGCGCGTCGATGACCGCCGCGACCTGTGCGTTGTCCGCCCGCCCGACCACCAGCGGCAGCACCGGCACGCCGGGGTGCAGGGCGTGGAGAAAGGGAAGCTGCACCTCGACGCCGTGCTCCTGGTCGTGGGCGGCGTCCTCCACATGGATCAGCCCCCCGGAGGTCAGCGCGTCGCGCGCGGCGGTGTCGATACGTACGGTGCCGGTCGGCAGGGAGAAGGCGTCCTGCGACGGCGCGGCGATGCCGTCGAAGGCGTGGCGGTGCGAGGGCGAGAGGACGGCGATACCCCCGGGCGTGGCGTCCCGTGTTGCGGCCAGCGCCCGCGCGGTCAGGCGGCCCGAGAACGCGTAGCCCGCGTGGGGCGAGATCACGGCAAGGGGCGGTTCGGGCGCGGTGGGCGCGCCCTCCAGCAGGGCCGCGACCTCGGATGCCAGCGCGCCCGGCTGGCCGGGATAGAATCGCCCCGCGACGGCGGGCTGTCGGGTGGTGGTCATCGTCATCTGCCTTCCGTTGCCCTATCATTGTCTCGCGTCGGAGAGAGGAAACCAAGCACCTTGAGCGAGATCGTCCTTCAGCGGGAACAACCGGACGGGCGGCTGATGTGCACGCTCTGCCCGCGCGAATGCCAGTTGCGCGACGGCCAGCGCGGCATGTGCTTTGTCCGGATGCGGCAGGGCGGCGAGATCGTGCTGGACACCTACGGGCGGTCGACCGGCTTCTGCATCGACCCGATCGAGAAGAAGCCGCTGAACCATTTCCTGCCGGGCACGCCGGTGCTGTCCTTCGGGACGGCGGGCTGCAACCTTGCCTGCAAGTTCTGCCAGAACCACGAGACCTCGAAAAGCCGCGAGGTCGACGCCATGAGCGCCCGGGCGACGCCTGAGATGATCGCCGGGGCGGCGGTGCGGGGCGGCTGCCGGTCGGTGGCCTTCACCTACAACGACCCTGTGATCTTCTACGAATACGCGCTGGACACCGCCGCGGCCTGCCGTGAAGCGGGGGTGAAATCGGTGGCGGTGACGGCGGGCTACATCTCGGGCGGGCCGCGAGAGGCGTTCTTCGGCGCGATGGATGCGGCCAACATCGACCTCAAGGGGTTTACCGAACGGTTCTACCGCGAGCTGACCGGCGCCGCGCTGGCCCCGGTGCTGGAGACGATCCGCTACGCCGTGCGCGAGACCGCCTGCTGGGTCGAGCTGACGGTGCTGCTGATCCCCGGCCAGAACGATTCGGAGGCAGAGGTGACGGCGCTGGCAGAATGGGTCGTGGAGGCCTGCGGGCCGGATGTGCCGGTGCATTTCACCGCCTTCCACCCGGACTACCGGATGCTCGACGTGCCCCGGACGCGGGTGGAGACGCTGCTGCGCGCCCGGACCACCGCGAAGGGCGCGGGGCTGCGGCATGTCTACGTGGGCAACGTGCATCACGAGGCGGCGCAATCGAGCTATTGCGCGGGCTGCGGCACGAAGGTCATCGGGCGGGACTGGTATGCGCTATCGGACTGGGGCCTCGACGACCGCGGCGCCTGCGTGGTCTGCGGGACGGCCTTGCCGGGGGTTTTCGTCGGGCCGCCGGGGACCTGGGGCCGCAGGCGGCAGCCGGTGCGGCTGGCGTGACTGGTTTGCGGGCCTGAACGCAACGCGCCCCGGTAATGCCGGGGCGCGCGCGTCATGGGTCCGTGATGGACGGATCAGTTGTCGGTGCAGGTCAGGACGTAGCGGCCCTTGGCGAGGAAGGGCTTTTTCCAGACGAAGCGGGTGCCCTTGTAGGGGTCCGCGCAGGCCAGAGAGGAATAGTGGCCCTGCACGTAGGGTTCGCCCCCGGTGAAGCACACGTCGTACGAAGCAAGACCGCTGCGATAGCGGTCGCAGCCCGGGGTGACCGGGTCCATCGGGCCGTCATAGGATTGGTGGCCGGCGGAAGCGGCGGTGGCGATAGCGGAAATTGCAATTGCGGCAGCGCCAAGGAACGTATTGATCTTCATTAGTAACCTCCAAAAATAAGTTGGTGATCGGAATTAAGACCGATTCGCCGCCGTCTGTCGCGCAAAAAAGGCGTAAATAAGGCCGTTTCCCGCGGGCGACAAAAAACCCTGACTTAATTCACAGGACTCTCAAATTAATCGGGAATCTTTTCCATAGGCGGAAAGCGCCCCAACCATAGGTTGTTATTCTCGTGCATTTCCCGGATTGAGTCGAGTGGGGAATTCCATAGTCGGTCCTTTCCCGGCGATGCCGGTGCGGGGGCTGCCCTTGGTCAGCTTGGTGCCTGCGCGTCGCACTGACCGGTTCCGGCCTTGAAAACAAGTGGCGTTAACTGGCGTCAGCCCTGATCGTTGGGGCCGGAGGCGGTGGCGTGTGTCTGGCAAGGACCGGAGGAGCGCCACGGCACAGGATCGGCGCCGGGGTACGGACTTCATGCACGTCTGCTTGGATTGGAGGGTCCGCCGGACTCGGGCTTTGATGGGGCTTCATTCACTCCGCCCGGTCAGAAGCTACCCCCTGCCCTTTTCAAATCCGGGCGCTCAATCCGGAATTATCCCAAGTTCGCAATTCGGGATTTGCGGTCTTCTTTCTGCACGTGCATCGGGAACAGGTGGAAAGGCGCGGGTGCTACCGCTTGAGGCATCCACTTGAAAGGACGGGAAGTCCGCGGGTCAGACAGAGGAGAAGCAGGCCAGCGCCGCGCCGTGCACGCCGATGTCCACCGGGCCGAAGATCGAGTCGACGCAGAGCGAGAAGAGCTGCGCCTCCGGCAGCCAGACCAGCGTGTAGGCGCCGTTGGAGCGGGTGACCATGATGCAGGTCGTGGTGGCGCCGCCCGGGATGTTCACGGTGATCGGGAGATGGCGGGCGCGCAGGCGGCGGAAGTCGTCCAGCAGCATCCGGTCGGCCCGCGTGGCCTTGGGGTGCATCGCCAGTTCCGCGTCGACAAGCGCCGTGACGTGATCCGTGAGCGTGGTCATGAAGGGAAGTCTAGCGCGGCCGGCGCCGCCGGTCAGCCCATCAGCGCCCGGCGGACGAGGTTCAGGCCCGCGACCAGCAGCACGGCCAGCGTGGCGCGGCGGAAGGCGCGCTGGTCGATGCGGTCCTGGATGCGGCTGCCGATCCACATGCCGCAGACCGCGGTGGGCAGCAGCATGACCGAGAACCAGACGGAGCGTTCGTTCAGCACGCCCGAGCCGATGTGCGCGACGGTCAGTGCCAGTGCGCCCAGCCCGTAGATCACGCCCTGCACGCGCATCTGCTCGGTCTTCTCGGTGCCGATGGCAGTCAGGTAGGCCACGGTCGGCGGCCCCCAGACACCGGACAGCCCGCCGATGAAGCCGGCAAAGGCGCCGATCCCGGCCTCGAGCCCCGGGCGGGTGCCGGGGGCAAGGCGCAACTGCCAGCCCGCCAGTTGCAGCATGGCAAACAGCGTGATGGGCAGGCCGATGGCCAGAAGCAGCCAGCGCACCGGCAGCACCGTCACCAGCTGCGCGGCGCCCAGCAGGAACACCAGCCCGACCAGAAGGAACAGCCGGAACCGCTTGACCGACTGCCATGCGGCGCCCGCCCCCTGCCTGAGCGCCTGCATCCCGTTGGTGACAAGCGTCGGAAGAATCAGTCCGGCCAGCGCCAGTTCCGGCGGGATCAGGCTCGAAAGGCCGGAGATCATGATCATGGGCATGGCGAAACCGACCATTCCCTTGACCACGCCCGCCACAAGGCCGATGCCAAGGGCGGCCAGCAGGACGGGCAGAGCGAGATCGGGCAGAAAAGCGGTCATGCGGCGCTGATAGCATGGGCGTCCGAGGGCCGCCGCAAGAATCCTCTGCGCAAGAAATGAACACTCTGCCGCAGTCCTTGGTATTTTTGTTGCGCTGCAACTGCAAAATGTTTAGGACCGTCGCAACCGAATACACAGACCGAACCCGTCGCGTCCGGCGACCGAAACCGACGACAAGGAGACGATGAATGGCGCATGATGGACAAGACCTGGGTCAGGGCCGCGTGATCCTGCCCGACCTTCTGGATCTGACCGGCGCGGCCGTTGCCCCGGTGGAACAGGTGTTCGAGGCCGCCCGTGCGCGCGTGCGCGCGCTGGTCAGCATCGACGGCCGGGTCTCGGCGCGCGCGGTGGAGGACAACCAGACCGCGGCGCATGGCCTTGCGTGGTTCGCCACCTACCTCGAGTCGCTGCGCCAGATGCAGGGCTGGGCGGAGAAGCTGACCGCCGAGGGGACCTTTGGCGAGGTGGAGCAGTTGATCCACCAGATCGCCTTTGGCGAGTACCTCGCGCAGATCATGGGCGGCATCCAGATGAACCAGGGCGAGATGGTGCGCCTTGCGGACCTGGGCGTGACCCCCGCCGAAGCCGCGCCGCTGGCCAGCGAGGCCATCGTCACGCTGACGCTGAACGCCAACAGCCAGGCCGCACGGAGCCGGCTGGTCGAGCTGATGGAGGAGCGCTCGGCCGAGATCACGGTGGGCCGCACCGGGCTCGACGAAGAGCTGGAGATGATCCGCGAGCAGTTCCGCCGCTACGCCGTCGACAAGGTGGAGCCCTTCGCCCACGAATGGCACCTGAAGGACGAGCTGATCCCGATGGAGGTGATCGAGGAACTGTCCGAGATGGGCGTCTTCGGCCTGACCATCCCGGAAGAGCACGGCGGCTTCGGCCTGTCCAAGGCGTCGATGTGCGTGGTATCCGAAGAGCTGTCGCGCGGCTATATCGGCGTGGGTTCGCTGGGCACCCGGTCGGAGATCGCGGCAGAGCTGATCATCGCGGGCGGCACGGAAGAGCAGAAGGCGAAATGGCTGCCCAAGCTCGCGTCGGGCGAGGTCCTGCCGACCGCCGTCTTCACCGAGCCGAACACCGGGTCGGACCTCGGCTCGCTCCGCACGCGGGCGGTGAAGGACGAGAACGGCGATTACCGGATCACCGGCAACAAGACGTGGATCACCCACGCCGCCCGGACCCACATCATGACGCTTCTGGCGCGCACCGATCCGTCGACGGACAACTACAAGGGCCTGTCGATGTTCATCGCGGAAAAGACGCCGGGCACCGACGCCGACCCCTTCCCCACCGAGGGCATGACCGGCGGCGAAATCGAGGTGCTGGGTTACCGCGGCATGAAGGAATACGAGCTGGGCTTCGACAACTTCAAGGTCAAGGGCGAGAACCTTCTGGGCGGCGTCGAGGGCAACGGCTTCAAGCAGCTCATGGAGACGTTCGAATCCGCGCGCATCCAGACGGCGGCGCGGGCCATCGGCGTGGCGCAGGCGGCGCTGGACGTGGGCATGCGCTACGCGCTGGACCGCAAGCAGTTCGGCAAGGCGCTGATCAAGTTCCCGCGTGTGTCGGGCAAGCTGGCGATGATGGCGGTCGAGGTGATGATCGCGCGGCAGCTGACGTATTTCTCTGCACGGGAGAAGGACGAAGGCCGTCGCTGCGACCTTGAGGCCGGGATGGCGAAGCTGCTCGGCGCGCGCGTCGCCTGGGCCGCGGCGGACAACGCGCTGCAGATCCACGGCGGCAACGGCTTTGCGCTGGAATATACTGTCTCGCGCATCCTGTGCGACGCCCGCATCCTCAACATCTTCGAGGGCGCGGCAGAGATCCAGGCGCAGGTGATCGCGCGGCGCCTGCTGGGCTGACATCCTTGGGACGGACTGGAAAGGCGCCCCCTGAGGCGCCTTTTCTCTTGCCGGCGGGCCGGGTCAGGCCGGGGCGGATTCGAGCGAGGCGAGGAAGCCGCGCCAGCCGCCGAATGCGGTGATGTCCTCTGCGCCCTCGACCGCCGCCGCCTCCACCAGGAATCCCTTGCAGAGGTCTTCATCCTCCAGCGTCAGCGTGCCGATGGTGAGCGGCGAGGGGATGTTGGCCATGAAGGCGCCGACCGCGGCGGTGGGCAGCGCCCAGAGCTCGATGTCGATCGCCTTGCCGCCGCGGTTCACCCACAGGAGGCCCGGTTTCGGCACGCCGCCGCGCAGCCGGTAGAGCCGGTAGTCCGCGCTGGTCCGGGCGGGGCCGAGGCATCGGGCGCCGAGGCGGGTCAGCTCGCCGTTGAGCGGCAGGCCGGACATATGGGCGCCGACGGCGGCGATCACCGTCTCGTTCTGTGCGCGCGCCGGAAGCGGCAAGGGCATCGGAATGGCAAGCCCGTTGCCGGGGGCTATGGCGGCGTCCTCCTCGATCCGGGCGGCGAGAGCGGCCAGAAGCCCGTCCCTGCCGGAGGCCGCCAGCAGCGTCAGGCTGCCCGGGCGCCCGTCCCTGCGGGGCGCGGTGGGCACGGCCAGCCCGCACATGTCCAGCAGGTTGACGAAGTTGGTGTAGGTGCCGAAGCGGGAGTTCGGTTCGACCGGGTCGGCCTCCAGATCGGCGCGGGTGTAGAAGGTCGGCACGGTGGGCACCACGAGCATGTCGTAGCGGTCGAGCACCGGCTGGACGGCGCGGCGCAGGTCGGCGAGGCGGTAGAACCCGCGGAAGGCGTCGACGGCGGTCAACCGATCGGCGGCCGAGACGATGGCGCGGGTGACGGGGTGCACCACGTCGGGTTCGACCGCCATGATCTCTTCCATCGCGGCCCTGCGTTCGGCCACCCATGCGCCGGAGTAGAGCATCTGCGCCACGTCGTAGAAGGGCGTGAGGTCGATCTCCTCGACGGTGATGCCCATGTTCATCAGCCGGGCGGTGGCACTGGCGAAAGCCTCTGCCTGGAGGGTGTCACCGAAGAACTGCGCCGAGGCGGCATCGGGGATCGCGACGGTCAGCGTCTCGCGCGTGTCGAGCGCGGGGGCGGCAAGGTCGCGGGAATAGGCGTCTGCGGGATCGTAGCCGGAGGCCACCTGCAGCGCCGTCCAGCCGTCCGCCACGCCGACCGAGAAGATGGAAATGGTGTCGAGCGTCCGGCAGGCGGGCACCATGCCGGTGGCGCTGAGCAACCCGAGGGAGGGTTTGAAGCCGACGATGTTGTTCAGCGCGGCGGGCACGCGGCCCGATCCGGCGGTGTCGGTGCCCAGCGCGAAGCTGACGATGCCCTGCGCCACCGCCACGGCAGAGCCGGAGGAGGAGCCGCCCGGCACGATCTCCGGATCGACGGCGTTGAAGGGCACGGCGTAGGGCGAGCGCATCCCGACGAGGCCGGTGGCGAACTGGTCGAGGTTGGTCTTGCCGATCACCAGCGCTCCGGCGGCGCGCAAGCGGGCGACGACAAAGGCGTCCTCGGCGGGTTCATAGGCGAAGGCGGGACAGGCGGCGGTGGTGGGCAGGCCCTCCACGTCGATGTTGTCCTTCACCGCGAAGGGCACGCCCCAGAGCGGGTACGCGTCGGCATCGAAAGGCGGCAGGGCCATGGCCTCTTCCACGACCTCGGACTGCTCGCGGAGCGCGATGAAGATGCCGGGGTCGCCTATCTCGGCGATGCGGGCGTAGACGGCGGCGATCACCGTGCCGGGCGTGGTGCCCGCGGAATAGAGGTCGTGTAGCGCGCCGATCCGCAGGTCGGGCGCCTGTAGCGTCATCACGTTCATAGGTCAGTCACCTTCCAGAAATTCCACCGGCTTCGTCCACTGGATCAGCACGACGCAGCCTTCGTCCGAGCGCACGGTGTGCACGCTGCCTTCGGGGTTCAGCACGAGGCTGCCCGTGGGGTAATGCCCGTTCTCGTCGCTCTGGCTGCCGTCCAGCACGAGCACGGTCTCCATGCCGCTGTGCCGGTGGCGGGGGGCGGCGGCGCCGGGTTCGTAGCGCAGGAGTGCCACCTGGGGCGTGCCTTCGGCGATGGTGCACATCTCTATCCCGTCGCGGAACGGGGCGAAGGTCATGTCGCGCCAGCTGCCGCTGGTGAGGTCAGCGATGGAGAGCGGCTCAGGCATCGGCCATTTCCAGCGCCGAGAGGATCGTGGCGACGGGCGCCGTCCAGCCGACGATGGCGCCCTGCGCGCGGATCATCTGCAGGGCCGCCTCCTTGAACTCGGCGAAGTAGCTTTCGGTGGCGTCCTCGGCCAGGAGGCAGTCGAAGCCGCGGTCGTTGGCCTCGCGCATTGTGGTCTGGACGCAGACCTCCGTGGTGACGCCCGCGAAGATCAGGGTCTTCGTCCCGAGACAGGCAAGGTACGGCCCGAGGTCGGTGGCGTAGAAGGCCCCCTTCCCCGGTTTGTCGATGACCTTTTCGCCCGGGATGGCCGCCAGTTCTGCGACGATCTCGGCCCCCGGTTCGCCGGCGATCAGGACCCGGCCCATCGGGCCCGCGTCGCCGATCCGGAGCGACGGCGCCCCGCGCAGACGCTTGGCGGGCGGGCAGTCGGACAGGTCGGGCTTGTGGCATTCGCGGGTGTGGATCACCGGAACGCCGGCCGCGCGGCAACCGTCGATCAGCCGCGCGGTGGTCGGCACGATGGCCTGAAGCCGCGTCACGTCGTTGCCCAGCGAAGCGCCGAAGCCGCCCGGCTCGATGAAGTCGCGCTGCATGTCGATCACGATCAGCGCGGTGGTCGCGGGGTCGAGGTCCAGCGGAAAGGGCTCTGCGGCGATCCTCATGCGTGACCTCCCATGTGATGGCCGATGGTGGGCACGTCGGCCTCGGCCGCGGTGCATTCGTAGACCAGCGCGCCTTCGGACATGACCAGCACGCGGTCGGCAAGCTCGAGGATCTCGTCGAGGTCCTCGCTCATCAAAAGCACCGCCGCGCCGCCATTGCGGGCGGTCATGATGCGCGACCGGATCTCGGCCACGGCGGTGAAGTCGAGGCCGAAGCAGGGGTTGGAGATCACCAGCAGGTCCACCTCTCCGTCCAGTTCGCGCGAAAGGACCGCGCGCTGGACGTTGCCGCCGGAGAGCGCGGCGATGGGGCTTTCGATGGAGGCGCATTTGACCTTGTACTCGGCCACGAGGCGTTCGGCCTTCTGCTTCATGGCGCGCGGGGCAAGCCAGAAGCGCGGCCGGTCGCGGCCCGTCTCGAAGGAGCGGAAGCCGATGTTCTCGGCCACGGTCATGCGCGGCGCGCAGGCGTTCTGCAGCGGCTCTTCGGGCAGGTAGCGGACCTTCAGGCGGCGTTCCTCGGCCCGGGTGGCGCCGTAGGGGACGCCATGCACGGTCATCGTGCCGGCGGAAGGCGTGCGCTGGCCGGTGAGGATCTCCATCAGTTCCATCTGGCCGTTGCCGGAGATGCCTGCGATGCCGACGATCTCGCCCGCGCGGACCTTCAGCCCGTCGATCGTGATCTGGCCGAGGCCGGAGCGGTCGGTCGCGCGGATGCCGTCGAGCGCCAGCACCGTCTCTCCGCTCGTTTCCGCGCGGGGGGCGGGGTCGGCGGGCTTTGCATCGCCCATCATCATCGCGGCCATGTCGGCGTGGGACAGGTCGCTGACCATGCCGCC
Source organism: Sagittula sp. (assembly GCF_052825245.1). Taxonomy (NCBI): domain Bacteria; kingdom Pseudomonadati; phylum Pseudomonadota; class Alphaproteobacteria; order Rhodobacterales; family Roseobacteraceae; genus Sagittula; species Sagittula sp. Next base: position 15,150 of record NZ_JBRBWD010000058.1, on the reverse strand, counting down.
GCCGGTGTAGACGCCGCGCCTGAGGACGGAGACCTCGTCGGCAAAAGCCGTCACCTCGCGGAACTTGTGAGAGATCATCAGGACCGACAGCGCCCCCGCCTCACACAGCTGGCGGACGTGGCCCAGCACCTCGTCCGCCTCGTCGGGCGTCAGGACGGAGGTGGGTTCGTCCAGGATCAGGAAGCGGCGGCCGAGATAGAGCTGCTTGAGGATTTCCAGCTTCTGCTTCTCGCCCGCCGCGAGGCGATGCACGGGCTCCGCAAGGGGAACACGGAACGGCATCGCGTCCATGAAGGCGGAGAGGTCGCGCATCTCCGTCTCCCAGTCGATCACCGCCGGCACGTCGGCGCGGCTGATCACGAGGTTTTCCGCCACGGTCAGGGCCGGGACCAGCGTGAAGTGCTGGTAGACCATGCCCAGCCCCTTGGCGTGGGCGTCCTTCGGATCGGTCACGTTGCCGTCGAAGCCGTCGATCAGCAGGTTGCCGGAGGTGGCGTGGTAGAACCCCATGATGCACTTGACGAGGGTGGACTTGCCCGCGCCGTTCTCGCCCAGCAGCGCGTGGAAGCTGCCCGGCTTCACCTTGATCGAGACGTTGTCGAGCGCGGTGAAATTGCCGAAGCGCATGGTCATGCCGACCGTCTCGATCCCGATGGCGCCGGTGCCCTTCGGTTTGGCGACCGGCGCGGTGGGCGTGTCGTCGAGCGCCGCCATCTTCATGGCAGCACCTTCAGCAGTGCGTCGGAGGTCGCCGTGGCGCCGAAGACCCCGCCCTGCATGTGGATCATGTGGATCGCGGCGGCGTGGTTGGCCGGGTCGGTCGCGGCACAGCAGTCGGTCAGCATCACGCATTCGAAGCCGCGGTCGTTGGCCTCGCGCATGGTGGTGTGCACGCAGACGTCCGTGGTGATGCCGGTCAGGACGATGTTGTCGATGCCGCGCAGGCGCAGGATCATCTCGAGGTCGGTGGCGCAGAAACAGCCCTTGCCCGGCTTGTCGATGATGACCTCGCCCGGTTCCGGGGCCAGTTCGCCGATGATCTCCCACCCCGGTTCGCCGCGGGTCAGGATGCGCCCGCAGGGGCCGGGATCGCCGATGCCCGCGCCGATCTGCCGGGACCGCCAGCGCTTGTTGTCGGGCAGGTCCGAGAGGTCGGGGCGGTGGCCCTCGCGCGTGTGGATCACCATGTAGCCCTTGTCGCGGAAGGCCTTCAGCACGGACTGGATCGGCTGGATGGGCGCGCGGGTCAGGGAGATGTCGTAGCCCATGCTGTCGACGTAACCGCCCACGCCGCAGAAATCGGTCTGCATGTCGATGATGATGAGCGCAGTGTTCCCGGGCCGCAGGTCGCCGTTCCAGGGCCAGGCGTAGGGCGCGGAGTCGATGGTCGTGCCCACGGGGGTTTCGGTCATGACGTTCATCTGTGGGTCTCCGTTCACTTGGTGATGGACAGTTCGCGCGGGGCGCCGGTGAGCGCACCGGATTTCGACGACGACAGGATCAGGACGATCAGCGTCAGCACGAAGGGCGCGGCGTAGGAGAGGTAGTAGCCCGAGGTGATGCCGATGGACTGCAGCGCCGGACCAAGCGCGCCGGCCGCACCGAAGAGGAGCGCCGCGAAGAAGCACCAGACCGGCGACCAGCGGGCGAAGATCACCAGCGCCACGGCGATCAGGCCCTGCCCCGAGGAGATGCCCTCGTTCCACGAGCCGGGGTAGAAGAGCGACAGGTACGCCCCGCCGATGCCCGCCAGCGCGCCACCGAAGGCGGTGGCAAGGATGCGGACCTTCGACGGGCTGATGCCCAGGGCACGCGCCGCGTCGGAGCTGTCGCCCACCACGCGCAGCGTCAGGCCGATGCGGGTCTTCTTCAGCATCCAGGCCAGCGCTACGGCCAGCACGGCGCCGACGATGAACAGCACGTTGACCTTGAGCGCCGCCTGCACCTGCGGCAGGTCGGACCACCAGCCGAGGTTGATCGCCGGCAGGTCCGGCGCGACCGGCTGGATGAAGGGCTTGCCGAAGAAGAACGCGAGCCCGGTGCCCAGCAGCATGAGCGCGATGCCGATGGCGATGTCGTTGACCTTTGGCAGGGAGCACAGGAGCCCGTGGATCAGGCCGAAGGCCGCCCCGGCCAGCGCCGCCGCCAGCACCCCCGCCCAGGCAGACCCGGTGAGGTAGGCCAGCGCGTAGCCCGCCATGGCGCCGAAGACGAGCGTGCCTTCGAGCCCGAGGTTGATGCGGCCCGACCGCTCGGTGATGACCTCGCCCAGCGAGACGAAGAGGTACGGGGTCGACACGCGGATCGCGCCGCCCAGCATCGCGAGGGGCACGGCCCAGAGCCCGATGTCGCCGTTCATGTCCGGTCTCCTTTCGCGATCCAGCCGATCAGGTTGATGCGGCCGGTGAAGGTCTCCGACGCGAGGATGGCGACAAAGACGAAGCCCTGAAGGACGAGCATGGTGGCGTCGGGCAGGTCCATGCGGCGCTGCACGAGACCGGAGGACGCCTCGAACCCGGCGAGCAGCAGGGCCACGGGAACGATGGCCAGCGGGTTGTGACGGGCGAGGAAGGCCACGAGGATGCCGGTGTAGCCGTACCCGGCGGCGAGCGAGGCATTGGCCGATCCGTGCACCGCGGAGACCTCGAAGTAGCCCGCAAGCCCCGCGAAGGCGCCGCCGAGCGCGGTGAAGCCGATCACCAGCTTGCCCACCGGAAGGCCCTGCACCTGCGCGGCGCGGACGTTGCCCCCGGCGATGCGGGCGGAGAAGCCCAGCGTGGTGCGTTCGATCAGCACCCAGGCGAGGATGCAGCAGATCACCGCGACGGCGAGGCCCCAGTGCACGCTCCACCCCGGCAGGTCGCCGACCCTCAGGGTGTCGGCCAGGGGCGCGGTGGAGGGCTTGTTGAGCGAAGCGGGATCGCGCAGCGGCCCTTCGACGAGGTGGTTCATCAGGGCGATGGCGATGTAGGCCATGAGGAGCGAGGCGATGGTTTCATTGACGCCGCGCCACTGGCGCAGGGCACCGACGATGCCGATCCAGACCCCGCCCGCCACCGCCGCCATGAGCGCGAGGATGGGCATGGCGATGAGCGCGGGCCAGCCCGCGAAGGTCGCCGCAAGGCCGCCGGTCATCACGCCGCCCAGCACGATGGCCCCCTCCCCGCCGATCACCACCAGTCCGAGCCGCGCCGGGATGGCGACAGAGAGCGCCGCGAACAGAAGCGGGGCGGCCCGCGACAGGGTGTTGGTCCAGGAGAAGGCCGTGCCGAAGCCCGCCTTGTAGACAAGCTGGTAGAACTCCACCGGGTTCTTGCCCAGAAGCAGCAGGAACAGCCCGAAGGCCGCGAACCCGGTCAGCAGCGCCGCGACCGGCAGGATCAGCCCCTCGGCCCGCCCCGCCAGCGGCACCAGCCAGGCCCGCGTGTCGCGGACCGGGCCGGTCATCTCCGCCCCGAGCGACATCTTACGAGGTCGACCCGATGACGCCCTCGACGAGGTAGTTCATCGATTCCAGCGCCACGTCGGTCTCTTCGTAGGAGGTGCCCGCGGCGGCGATCTCGTTGCCGGTGTTGTCCTTCAGCGGGCCGCTGATGACGGCGAAACCGCCGGACATGATCTTTGCGTGCGTGTCCTCGAACTGGGCGCGCGCGGCGTCCGACACGGCTGGCCCCAGCGGCGACATCTTGATGAAGCCCTCGGCCAGGCCGCCCCGGACGAAGTTGTCGATGGGTTCGCCCGCCATCGTCTTCTGCACCATGTCGGTGTAGACGGTCGCCCAGTTCCATTCCGCGCCGGTCAGGTATTTCTCGGGCGCGAGTTCCGACTGGTTGGCGTGGTAGCCGCAGATGAAGCAGTCGCGCGCGGCGGCCGTTTCCATCACCACCTTCGGGCCGTCAACGTGGCAGGTGATGACATCCGCGCCCGCGTCGGCCAGCGCGTTGGTCGCCTCTGCCTCCTTCACGGCCATCGACCATTCGCCGGTAAAGATGACCTGGCAGGTGATCTCCGGATCGACGGAGCGGGCCCCCAGCAGGAAGGAGTTGATGTTGAGCAGCACCTGCGGGATCGGCTTGGCCGCGACGAAACCGATCTTCTTGGTCTTCGTCGCGTGGCCTGCGGCGATGCCGTTCAGGTACTGGCCCATGCCGATGTAGCCGAAGTAGGAGCCGGTGTTCTCGGGCATCCCCTCGGACCAGAGGCCGCCGCAATGCTCGAACCGCACGTCGGGGTAGTTCGGCGCGACGGTCAGGATGTGCGGGTTGAAGTAGCCGAAGGACGTGGGGAACAGCAGTGTCGCGCCGTCGAAGTTGATCATCGACTCCATGGTCTGCTGCACGTCCTGCGTTTCGGCGACGTTCTCCTCTTCGATGACGGTGACGCCTTCCATGCCCTTGATTACGGCGGCGGCCTCGGCGTGGGCCTGGTTGTAGCCGTAGTCGTCGCGGGGACCCACGTAGATGAAGCCGACGGTCAGGCCGCCCGCCGCGCGCGCAGGGGCCGCAAAGCCGCCGAGGGCCGCCGCCCCGGCCATGCCGGCGGTGGTCGACAGGAAGCGGCGCCGTGTCAGGAAACTGGTCATTCTTCATCCCTCTCTGCTGTGGCCCCCGCGATTCCGGGGGCACGTTGACGCAGAGGTTAAGCTATGCTGCGATGCTGTCTGCTGCTAAGTTCGCTCCATTGCGATGCAGAAAACGCAGCGGTCACCATGAAACACCTCGAAACGCTCGACTTCATCGAAGCGATCAGCCGGGCCGGGTCGATCCGGGGCGCGGCGGAGTCGCTTTCGATCACCTCCACCGCGCTCAACCGGCGTCTGCTGTCGCTCGAGGAGGAACTGGGCGCGCCGGTCTTCGAACGGCTGCCGCGCGGCGTGCGGCTGTCCACCGCCGGGGAGCTGCTGATCCAGCACGTCAGGAACCAGCGCGCCGACCTCGAACGCCTGCGCTCGCAGATCTCGGACCTGAAGGGAGAGCGGCGCGGCCATGTGAAGGTGGCGTGCAGCCAGGCGCTCTTGCCCTACTTCATGCCGCGCGAGATCAACAACTACCGGGCGGAGCATCCGCTGGTCACCTTCGAGGTCAACCTGCGCGACCGCTACCGCGCCGAACGGGCGCTGATCACGCATGAGGCCGACATCGCGCTGGTATTCGAACCCGTGCGCCTTTCCGACGTGCAGGTGCTGGCAACCGCGCCGCAGCCGGTGCATGCGGTCATGTCGCACGAACACCCGCTGGCGGCGAAGAAGGTGATCCGGCTGTCGGACCTGTCGGACTTCCCCGTGGGGATGCCCAGCGAGGAGTTCGGCGTGCGCTACCTGCTGGACATCGCGATGCGGAGGTCCTCCGTGCAGATCGTCCCGGGGATCGAGTCCGACAGTTTCGAGTTCCTGCGCTGCTATCCCGGGCCGGAGCTGATGGTGACCTTCCAGATCCCCATCGGTCTGCCCATGGACGATTCAGGGCCGGTGGTGTCCCGGCCCATCGACACGCGCGATGTGCCGGCCGGGGTGCTCTACCTCGCGCAGATGCGGCAGCGGACTCTGCCGGTGGCGGCGGCGAACTTCGCCCGGCAACTGGCGCAGGCGCTGGACGTCGCAAGCGGCAGGGGCGGGCACGCCTGACGCCCCGGCCAAGGGCGGGCAACGCGGTGGCCGGGTGCCGCCCTGCAAAATCTGCGGGCGGGCGCGATTTCCGCGACGGAGATACATTCTGAAATCGTTATATGACTGTCACAAACGCAGATGAATGGATCCCGACATGAAACGCATGGCTCTCGCCCTCGCCCTTCTCGCAACGCCCGGGCTGGCGCAGCAAGGCACGCCCGGGGCGCATTTCTTCCAGAACTGGGACCTCGACGGCGACGGCAAGGTGACCGTGGCCGAAGCCGAGACGCGCCGCGGCGATGTCTTCCTCTCCTTCGATGCCGACGAGGACGGGTTTCTGGACGCCGATGAATACGTGCTCTTCGACGAGGCCCGTGCAACCGACATGGCGGCCCAAAGCGCGCAGGATCGCGGGCCGATGATGCGCGCGGCGGATGGCATGAAGCTGACGCGGAACGACACGGACGGGGACGGCAAGGTCAGCCGCGAGGAGTTCGTCGCCGGAGCCGCCGGCTGGGTCGCGCAGATGGACAGCGACGGAGACGGCGCGGTGACGTTGGCCGATTTCGGACCGGGCCGCGCGGGGCGCATGGGCCAGGGGCAAGGCACGCGCCTTGGCATGGCGCAGGGCATGGGTCACGGGATGGGACAAGGTATGGGTCAGGGCATGGGCCACGCCATGCCGAAAGGTCCTGGAACCAACTGACCCGGCCCACGAAACGCAAAGTAGGGTGGAGTTAACTCCACCCTACCTCATGTCACGCCAGCGGTGCGGTCCGGGGTCAGCCCCGCAGCACGCCGCCCGTGGCCTTGGTCACCTTCTCGACGATCCGGGCCGCCACGGCCTCGATGTCCTTCTCTTTCAGCGTCGCGTCGGTCGGCTGAAGGCGCACGGTGATGGCGAGGGACTTCTTGCTCTCCCCCAGCGACCCGCCGATGAACTCGTCGAACACGCGCACGTCGGAGATCAGCGCCTTGTCGGCCCCCTGGGCGGCATTGACCAGGGTCAGCGCCTCCACGTCGCGGTCGACGACGAAGGCGAAGTCGCGCTCCACCGCCTGCAGGTCGTTCAGCGCCAGCGCCGGACGGGTCGCCCCGGCCTTGCGCGGCAGCGGCACCTCGGCGGGGTAGAGCGTGAAGGCCACAGCGGGCCCCTTCACATCCATCGCCGACAGCACGCGCGGGTGCAGCTCGCCGAAGACGCCCAGCACCTTCTTCGGGCCGAGGCAAAGCTTGCCGTGACGGCCCGGATGCCACCAGCCTTCGGCGCCGCGCAGGATCTGCACCTTCGCGGGCGCGCCCATGGCCGCCAGCACCGCCTCCGCATCCGCCTTGGCGTCATAGACGTCCACCGGGCGCGAGGCGCCGTGAACGTCCTTCGGCCCGGTCCGCCCGACCAGCAGGCCGGAGACCATCAGCGCCTGCTCTCCCGGCTCGCCGCCGTGGAAGGCATGGCCGACCTCGAACAGCGCCATCTCGGCAAAGCCGCGTGCCTGGTTGCGGGCAGCCGCGCGCAGCAGCCCCGGCAGAAGCTGCGGGCGCATGTGGCTCATGTCGCTGCTGATCGGGTTGGCCAGCATCGTCGCATCGCCGCCGCCGCCAAACAGCGCCGCGGCCTCCGAGTCGATGAAGCTGTAGGTCACGCACTCGTTGTAGCCGAGCGCGGCCGCCGTGCGCCGCGCCAGTTGCTCGCGCTTCTGAAGGGCCGAGAGGATCGGCCTCTGGACGCCCGGCGCCTTGCGCAGCGGCTTGCCCTTGAGCTTCGTCAGGGAGGCGACGCGGGCCACCTCCTCCACAAGGTCGGCCTCGCCCAGCACATCCGGGCGCCACGACGGCACATGCGCCATGTTGCCCTCCATGCGGAAGCCCAGACGGGTCAGGGTCTGGCGCTGCTCGCTTTCCGGGATCTCCATCCCGACGAGCGAGACGACGCGCGCCGGGTCCAGCCGGTACGCCCGCGCGGTGTCCGGCACGCGGCCCGCGACCACCACCTCGGACGGCTCGCCGCCGCAAAGGTCGAGGATCATCTGCGTCGCATCCTCGATGGCCTGCATGTTGTAGGCCGGGTCGATGCCGCGCTCGTTGCGGTAGCGGGCGTCGGAGTTGATCTTCAGCGCGCGGCCGGTGTGGGCGATCTGGATGCGGTCCCAGACGGCGGCCTCGAGGAAGACGTTCACCGTGTCCTGCGTGCAGCCGGTCGACAGCCCGCCCATGATGCCGCCGATGGATTCGACGCCCGCCGCGTCGGAAATCACCACCTGCCCGGAGCCGAAGCTGTAGGTCTTCTCGTCGAGCCCCACCAGCGTCTCGCCCCCCTCGGTGCGGTGGATGCGCAGCGCGCCGCCCTGCACCTTGTCCGCGTCGAAGACATGCAGCGGGCGGTTGCGGTCATGGGTGAAGAAGTTGGTCACATCCACCAGCTTCGAGATCGGACGCAGGCCGATGGCGCGCAGGCGGTCCTGCAGCCATTTCGGCGAAGGCCCGTTCTGCACGCCGCGGATCAGCCGCCCGGCAAAGATCGCGCAGCCGTCGGTGGCGGCATCCGCGTCGATGGTGACGGAGACCGGACAGGGATACTGGCCCGGGACATGCGCTTCCTTCAGCGGTTTCAGCGTGCCGAGGCCGCGCGCCGCCAGGTCGCGGGCGATGCCGTGCACCCCAAGGGCGTCCTGCCGGTTCGGCGTGATCGCGATCTCGATCATCGGGTCGACCTTCGCCGGGTCGTTCTGCGCCAGCCAGTCGGTGAACTTCTGGCCGACCTCGCCGGAGGGCAGCTCGATGATGCCCGTGTGCTCGTCCGACAGCTCCAGCTCCCGCTCGGAGGCCATCATGCCGTGGCTCTCGACGCCGCGGATGTTGCCGACCGAGAGCGTCGTGTCGATGCCGGGCACGTAGTCGCCCGGTTTCGCCAGCACGACGGTGATCCCCTCACGCGCGTTCGGCGCGCCGCAGACGATCTGCTTCTCGCCCTCGTCGGTCATCACCCGGCAGACGCGCAGACGGTCGGCGTCCGGGTGCTGCTCGGCGTGGACCACCTTGGCGAGGGTAAAGGCCTTCAGCCGGGACGCGGGATCGACGACCTCCTCGACCTCCAGCCCGAGATCGGTCAGCGTCTCCGCGATCTCATCGACAGAGGCGGTGGTGTCGAGATGCTCTTTCAGCCAGGAGAGGGTGAATTTCATGTGCCGGGCCCCGATCAGAAAATACGTCCGGCCTCCCTTACCGCAGCCCCGATGGGAGGGGAAGGGCGACCCTGTGCTTCTCTGCTTTGCAAATACTCACAGCAACGTACGCCACAGGCGATACCGCCCCCGGAAGGGCGGTACCCGTTGCCGGGTCGCGCTGTCAGGCCACATCCTGCGGGTACACCGCGGGATTGCCTTTCAGGTCAGCGCGACAGCCCACCGTGCAAAGTCGGCACGTCGAGGCTCGCAAAACCGTAGTGGCGCAGCCAGCGCAGGTCGCTGTCGAAGAAGGCGCGGAGGTCGGGGATGCCGTATTTCAGCATCGCGATCCGGTCGATCCCCATGCCGAAGGCAAAGCCCTGCCATTCGTCCGGGTCCACGCCGCCGGAGCGCAGGACGTGCGGGTGCACCATGCCGGAGCCCAGCACCTCCAGCCAGCCGTCGCCCTGCCCGATCTTGAGCTGGCCGTCTTCCCAAGAACACTGGATGTCGACCTCGGCCGAGGGTTCGGTGAAGGGGAAGTGCGAGGCGCGGAAGCGGGTCTTGATGCCGTCGATCTCGAAGAAGGCGGAGAAGAACTCCTCCAGCACCCACTTGAGGTTCGCCATGGAGATGTCGCGGTCGATGGCAAGGCCCTCGATCTGGTGGAACATCGGCGTGTGGGTCTGGTCGTAGTCGGCACGGTAGACGCGGCCCGGCGCGATGATGCGGCAGGGCGCGCCGTGCTTTTCCATGTGACGGATCTGCACCGGCGAGGTGTGGGTGCGCAGCACGTGCGGCGGGCGATTGTCGCCCTCCTCGCGGTGCATGTAGAACGTGTCCATCTCGGCCCGCGCGGGGTGGTGTCCGGGGATGTTCAGCGCGTCGAAGTTGTACCAGTCGGTGTCGATCTGCGGCCCCTCGGCCACGGCAAAGCCCATGTCGGCGAAGATCGCCGTGATCTCTTCCGTCACCTGGCTGATCGGGTGGATCGATCCCTGACGCTGCGGGCGGACCGGCAGCGTCACGTCGAGCCATTCGGTCTTCAGCCGTTCGTCCAGCGCCGCATCGGCCAGCGCGGCCTTCTTCGCGGCCAGCGCCGTGTTGATCTCGTCCTTCAGCGCGTTCAGCGCCGGACCGGCGGTCTGACGCTCTTCGGGGGACATCTTGCCCAGCTCGCGCATCTTCAGGCTGATCTCGCCCTTCTTGCCGACGGCGGCGACGCGGAGGTCCTCGAGCGTGCCCTCGTCGGAGGCGTTCGAGATGAGGTCGAGATACTTGTTTCTCAGATCGTCCATGTCAGGGCTCCCGCGTGTGCGCGTGCTGAGTAGCGAGGGACGCCGGGGGAAACAAGGCCGGAGCGCCATGGCGTGGCCGGGAAACGTGTTCCCGCTGCCAAGAAACGGCCTCGTGTTGCCCGAACGGGACGACTTGAAGCGCGGGGATTTCGTGTCAGGTTCCCCGGCGAGGGAGGATCGCGATGCGACTTGTCGGACTTTTGATATGCCTTGCGCTGGCGGCCTGCGGGCGCTCGGTGCCGCCCGGCGCGCGGATCGTCGTCGCAGGCGATTCGGTGATGGCGTGGAACCGCAACAGCGGCGGATCGGTGGCGGACAACATGTCTGCCCTCCTGCGGGAGCCGGTGGGCGACGTGGCGACCTCGCTCGCCCGGGTGACGGAGGGTGTGGGGCCGCTGAGCATCCCCTCGCAGGTGGCGCGGCTGTCGGCGGAATGGGTCATCCTCGACGGCGGCGCCAACGACCTGCGCGAGGAATGCGGCTGTACCCGCTGCGATACTGTTCTGGACGAGCTGGTGTCGGAGGACGGACGCTCCGGCGCGGTGCCCCGGCTGGTTGCCGGGCTGCGCGGCAGAGGCAGCAGGGTGATCTGGGCGGATTACTACACCGCGCCGCGCTATGCCGGCACGATCTGCGTCGGGCCCTACCTCGAATACGAGGCGCGGCTGATGCGGATGGCGGCGCGCGACGAAGGCGTTGTGCTGGTCGACCTTGCGGCGGTCATGCCGTCGTCGGACCTGTCGCTGTTCGCGTGGGACAAGATCCACCCGTCGCCGACCGGCTCCGCCCGGATCGCGAGGCTGCTGGCCGATACGCTGCAGGCCGAGCGGGCGAAGCGCGGCGGCGGACGCTGACGGCCGCCCGGGCGCGGCGCACAAAGCAAAACGGCCGCCGGGGATCCGACGGCCGTTCGTGTTCAACACATCAGGGCGGGCAGCTTACGCGGCCAGCGCACCTTTCGCCTGCTCGACGATCGCCGCGAAGGCGTCCGGCTCGTGCACGGCGAGGTCGGCCAGCACCTTGCGGTCCACCTCGATGCCGGCCTTCGACAGGCCGTTGATGAAGCGCGAATAGGTCAGCGTCTCGTCGTTCAGGCGAACGGCGGCGTTGATCCGCTGGATCCACAGCGCGCGGAACTGGCGCTTGCGGTTCTTGCGGTCGCGGGTTGCGTACTGGTTCGCCTTGTCAACCGCCTGTGCCGCCACCTTGAAGGTGTTCTTGCGGCGGCCATAGTAACCTTTGGCCTGGTTGGTGATCTTCTTGTGGCGCGCGTGTGTGACGGTACCGCCTTTGACTCGGGGCATATCTGATCCTCCTGGCTAGCGGTTATCGATCGTAGGGCATGTAGCCCTTGACGATCTTGGCGTCGGGGGCCGACAGCGTGGTCGTGCCGCGCGCGTCGCGGATGAATTTCTTGTGGCGCTTGATCATGCCGTGGCGCTTGCCGGCCTGGCCAGCGATGACCTTTCCGGTCGCGCTCACCTTGAAGCGCTTCTTGGCGCTCGACTTGGTCTTCATCTTGGGCATTTCGGTTCCTCTTCAAAGAGCGCCCTCGCTTACGCTCGGGCCGCCGTTGTTGACGCGACTCGGCATGCCAAAGAAGGCCGGCCGCGCGGTTGAAGGGCGCCCTATAGAGGGCCGGGGGGAATTTGGCAAGGGGGTCCGCGCCTTGTGCGCGGGCGGCCGGGCTAGCCGATCATCTGTCCGATCACGCCGTAGAGGATGTCGGGCACCTCGTCGAGCCGGAAGCCGCCCTCCTGCCTGCGCCAGGCCCATGTGCCCAGTGCGCAGCCGGCGAACAGCAGGATCGTGCCCGCGAAGGGTTTCCGGCGGTCTGCCCATGCCGAGATCAGCGCCGGCAGCGCAAGCACCACGAGCAGCATGCCCATCACGAGCGCGGTCTTGGGATCGAGGGTCATGGGTGCCTCCGGCTGTCAGGGCCAGAGTGCGTCACCGGCGCGCGCGGGTCAAATGCGGCGCCGGATGACATTCGGGCAAGGATGGGCCACGGGGCCGGGGCGCGCAGGACACGCGCCACGGTTGCCGGATCACTCCGGATCGGTGGAATAGATCAACCGCTCGTTACATGGCGCGACGCGCAGGATGTTGGTCGTGCCCGAGGTGTTAAACGGCACACCGGCGGTCACGACGATCTGGTCGTCCTCTGTCGCGTAGCCATGCGCGCGGGCGGCGCGGGCGGCGTTGACCACGGCCTGCTTGAAGCGCTCCAGCTCGCCGGTCATGACGCACTGCGTGCCCCAGTTCAGGGACAGGCGGCGCGCGGTGCCGCGGCGGTTGGTCAGCGCGATGATCGGCACGCGGGGCCGTTCGCGTGCCACCAGACCTGCGGTGTTGCCGGAAGAGGTGAAGCAGCAGATCGCCTTGATGTCGGTCGTCTCCGCGATCTCGCGGGCGGCGGCCACGATGCCGTCGGCCACGGTCTTGCGGTCGGCGTGACGCGAGGCCTCGATGATGTCGCGGTAGGTCGGGTCGCTTTCGACCGACACGGCGACGTTGTTCATCGTCATCACCGCCTCGATCGGGTACTGGCCCGCCGCGGATTCCGCCGAGAGCATGATCGCGTCGGTGCCTTCGTAGATCGCGCCGGAGACGTCCGAGACCTCTGCCCTTGTGGGCATCGGCGATTCGATCATCGACTCGAGCATCTGCGTGGCAACGATCACCGGGCGCGCCTTGGCCCGGCATTTCCGCACGAGGCGCTTCTGGATCGGCGGGACGGAGTGGACGGGCAGTTCGACGCCGAGGTCGCCGCGCGCCACCATGATTCCGTCCGACACCTCGAGGATCGCGTCGAAGTCGTTCACGGCAGAGGGCTTCTCGATCTTGGCGATCAGCGCGGCGCGGCCGTTGGCGAGGTCGCGCGCTTCCTGCACGTCGCGGGCGCGCTGCACGAAGGACAGCGCCAGCCACTCGATCCCAAGCGAGCAGACGAATTCCAGGTCGCGCTTGTCCTTCTCCGACAGGGCGGCCAGCGGCAGCACCACGTCGGGGACGTTCACGCCCTTGCGGTTGGAGATCGTTCCGCCCGCCTCGACGATGCAGTTGGCGTGGTCGCTGGTGCAGTCGGCGACCTTGAGACGGACCTTGCCGTCGTTGACCAGCAGGTGCGCGCCGGGTTCCAGTGCCTCGAAGATTTCCGGGTGCGGAAGCTGCACGCGCTTCGAATCGCCCGGCGTGTCGTCGAGGTCGAGGCGGAACTCCTGCCCCCACTCCAGCTCTTCGGAGCCATTGGCGAATTCACCGACGCGCAGTTTCGGTCCCTGAAGGTCGGCGAGGATGGCGATGGGGCTGTCGAGGTCCTGCTCCACCTTGCGGATGATGCGGTGACGCTCCTCGATTTCCTCGTGGGTGCCGTGGGACATGTTGAGGCGGAACACGTCTGCGCCCGCCTCGTGCAGGGCCCTGATCATCTCGTAGGTCGAGGATGCGGGGCCGAGCGTGGCCACGATCTTGACGTTGCGGTCGCGTTTCATGGCGGTAGACCTTTCCTTGTCGTCCTGTCCCGTACGGTTCAATCGGCGCCCTTGCGGGGTCTGCCGTCGTGGTGGTGCCGACCCTGCCATGGCCGCATGCGGATACCCGAACGGGTTACCGCTAACACGCCTGCTTTATCGCCTAACTGCCGGGCTTGTGCAACGAGATGTCGCACATTTTCATTCCCCGCAAGGGCCTCTATGTGTAGCGGGCCGGAGGTTACCGAACCATGACATACGCGCCATTCACGATGGAAGGGGCAGAGCGCCAGAGCCGTTTCCTCATCACCTGCGATCACGCCACCAACCTCGTGCCGCCGGACCTTGGCGGGACGCTGGGCCTGCCGGAGGAGGATATGGCGCGGCACATCGCCTACGACGTGGGTGCTGCGGGTGTGTCGCGGGCGCTTGCGGCGGAACTGGACGCGCCGGTCGTCATGGCGAACTTCTCGCGGCTGGTGATCGACCCGAACCGCGGCGCCGACGATCCGACCCTGCTGATGAAGCTTTACGACGGGACGATCATCCCCGGGAACCGCCACGCCGATGCCGCCGAGAAGGCGCGCCGGATCGCCGCCTACTGGCAGCCCTACCACGACGCGCTGGAGGGGCTGGCCGCGCGGCGGGACGACACGGTGATCGTGGCGATCCATTCCTTCACGCCGCGGCTGCGCGGGCGGCGGCCCCGGCCGTGGCACGTGGGCATCCTGCACGCCTGGGACGCGCGCCTGTCCGATCCGCTGATCGCGCGGCTGGAGGCGGAGCCGGACCTCGTGGTGGGCCGCAACGAGCCCTACCCCGGCCACCTGCCCGGCGACGCCATCGACCTGCACGCACTGCGGTGCGGGCGGCCGAACACGCTGATCGAGATCCGCCACGACCTGATCCGCGACGAGGCGGCGCAGGTTCTGTGGGGCAAGCGGCTGGCACCTATGCTGGTGTCGGCGCTGGAAAAGGTATCAGACTAGGGGCCGCCGCGTGGCGGCCCGTCTTCAAGACGAGCGACCAGAGGAGAGACGACATGGATGACGCAACCCGGACCGAACTGGAAGCGGCGGCCTTCCGTCGCCTGCGCAAGCACCTGATGGAGGACCGTCAGGACGTGCAGAACATCGACCTGATGAACCTCGCGGGCTTCTGCCGCAACTGCCTGAGCCGCTGGTACATGGAAGCCGCGCAGGAGCGCGGAATGGACATGGACCAGGCCGAGGCGCGGGAGGTGTTCTACGGGATGCCCTACGCCGAGTGGAAGGCGCAGAACCAGACGGAGGCCGACGCAGGCAAGCAGGCCGCCTTCGAGAAGGCGTTCAAGGAGAACGTCACAGACAAGGGCTGATCCCTGCGGTGATCGGGAGGCGGAGAATCTCCGCCCTGCATCCCGGTCTGCCCGTGGCTCCGCTACCCGCGCCGACACGGGGTGATCGCCGTGCGGCGGCCGTGTCGGCGCGACGCCCCCGTAGGGTGGGGCTTTGCGCCACCCTACCCCAGGGCCGTCTGGAACGCCGGGCGGTCGCGCAGGCGGTCGAGGTAGTCGGCGAAGGCCTGCGGCGGATCGGGAAAATTCGCCGACCGTGCCCAGCCGCCGCAAT
>NZ_JBRBWD010000057.1:0-45780 GCF_052825245.1 Sagittula sp. | reverse complement strand
GTGGCCCGCGAAGGCCGGGGGGCTGGCCCCCCGGACCCCCCAAGGTATTTGGACCAAGATGAAGGGCAGGGGCGGTTCCCTGTCCTTCCGTTTGGTATGGGTGTTGTCAGGAGGCGGTCAGAACCACTGGCCGGGCTCCATCAGGCCGAGGTCGAGGAGCTGGCGCGAGTGCCATTCGAAGGGCACGGAGTTGTGCCAGTGGAAGTTCTGGATGTCGAAGGTCGAGCCCGGGTTGCGCTTCAGCGCCTTTGCGGTGCGGAAGGACGCGATGGCGGCCGTCAGGTTGTTGTGCCACGGGCAGGCGTAGGTGTTGTATTCCTCGTCGTCGAAGGTGTGATCCTCGCGCAGGTGCAGGCCGGGCTTTGCGCGGAAGATGGCGATGCGGTCGATCTTGCGGCGTTCGGGGGGGATGTGTTCCTCGTACCGCCAGCGCAGGCCGCCGAAGAAGTCGAGTTGCCGTTCCTTAGGGTAGTTCTTGTTGTCCGGGTCGAGCCGGGCGAGCGCGTAGTAGCCGGAGCGGTCGAGGCAGGCCTCGTCGAGCGAGACGGCGTTCGGGTGGCGGCGGAGATCGCTGGCGTAGAGGTCCACCACGTAGGTCAGCATGGCATCGCGCCGCTCTTCGGTGTGGTAGGCGAGCATCTCGCCGATGGTGCGTGTCTCGCAGAACGGGTAGAACAGGTATTCCGCGTTGTAACAGTAGTAGAGCCAGCTGCCCCCGGCGGCGGCGTTGACCTGGTCCACCGCCGCCTGGACCGCGCCGTCGGCCATCGGGTCGTAGTCGATGCGGCGGATCTTGCCCACGAGGTCTGGCGGCGTCTCCCACAGCGGCGAGACGAAGCACAGGACGGTGCGGAAGCCGCAGTGGCGGTGGTGGCGCAGGGTGGTCGCGAGTTCCGTCTCGTCCTCGGCAAAGATCATCGCAACCGGCCCGCTGGCCAGCGCGTCGCGGCCCCGGTTGAGGAAATCCTGTAGGGAGTCGTACTGCATCGGCCTGCCCTCAAGCGCTTTGCATCGAGAATCGGTGAATTTCGGCCCCATTGCAAGACGGGGCGGTTTCGGGGTATCCCCCGCCCCTGATCCCCTACGCAATGGTGCAGCATGACCCGGAAGCTCTTCATCAAGACCTACGGTTGCCAGATGAACGTCTACGACAGCGAGCGCATGGCGGAGGCCATGGGCGGGCAGGGCTATGTCGTGACCGACACGCCCGACGACGCCGACATGATCCTGCTGAACACCTGCCACATCCGGGAGAAGGCCGCCGAGAAGGTCTATTCCGAGCTGGGCCGCTACAAGGGTCTGAAGGCGGCGAAGCCCGACCTGAAGATCGGCGTGGCGGGCTGTGTCGCGCAGGCGGAGGGCGAGGAGATCATGCGCCGTCAGCCGATGGTGGACCTTGTTGTCGGCCCGCAGAGCTATCACCGCCTGCCGGAGCTGGAGGCGAAGACGCGCACCGGGGCGAAGGCGCTCGACACCGATTTCCCGGAGGAAGACAAGTTCGAGCGGCTGGCGCAGCGCCCGAAGGCGAAGCGCGGCCCGACGGCCTTTCTGACGGTGCAGGAGGGCTGCGACAAGTTCTGTGCCTTCTGCGTGGTGCCCTACACACGCGGCGCCGAAGTGAGCCGCCCGGCGGAGCGGGTGATGCGCGAGGCGCGCGACCTCGTGGAGCGCGGCGTGCGGGAGATTACCCTGCTGGGCCAGAATGTGAACGCCTACCACGGGCACGACGGCGGGCTGGCCGGTTTGATCCGGGAACTGGAAACAATCGACGGCCTGGCGCGTATCCGTTTCACCACCTCGCATCCCAACGACATGGATGACGCGCTGATCGCGGCGCATGGCGAATGCGAGAAGCTGATGCCGTACCTGCACCTGCCCGTGCAGGCCGGGTCGGACAGGATCCTCAAGCGGATGAACCGCCAGCACACGGCCGAGCAGTACCTGCGCCTGATCGAGCGGCTGCGCGCCGCACGGCCCGACTTGCACCTGTCGGGCGATTTCATCGTCGGCTTCCCCGAAGAAACGGAGCAGGATTTCCGCGACACGCTCGCGCTGATCGAGGCGGTGGAATACGGATCGGCCTTTTCCTTCAAGTATTCGGAGCGTCCGGGCACACCCGCCGCCGAGCGCGCGCAGGTGCCCGAGGACGAGAAGGACGACCGCCTTCAGCGCCTGCAGGCCCTGCTGACGAAACAGCAGCGCGCGTTGCAGGACGCGATGGTCGGGCGCGAGGTCCGGGTGCTTTTCGAAAAGCCGGGCCGCCTGCCGGGGCAAATGGTCGGAAAATCGGAATACCTGCATGCCGTGCATGTGGAGGCAAAGGGAATCGACGTGGGCGATATTGCCCCTGTCCGAATCGAATCCAGCGGTCCAAACAGCCTTAAAGGCGCCATGATGGCGATGTAATGTCGCCACAGAACCTATTGAATCAAAAAACAACACCGAATTATCCACACAAAACACAAGATATAGTGGGAACTGTTTCCGAAAGCGGTACAGTCCTTGTGGATTTCTTCTTCCCTTACCTAATGGAATCCTTACACTGACTTTACAGTTAATTTGCGCGGCCCGCTGCCATCGGACAGCCGCGCATGGGGGAAACATCAGTTAAGGGACAGAGGCTGTGGTGACACGCATCTCCAAGGCCCTCAGCGCGCTTGCGCTGACTGCATCCCTGTGCCTGTCGGTTGCTGCACCGGCGGTCGCGGAAGATGCTGGGCAAACACCTATCATTTCTACGCAAACCACGCGCACCATTGTGGGCGAGCAATACATTCCGGGCATCTGGGTCGACCCCGATGGCTGCGAGCACTGGGTCATGGACGACGGCGTGGAGGGCTACATGGACCCCCACCTCGACCGCAAGGGGATCCCGGTCTGCCGCCGGTCCAACACCTGCGGCGTGATGAACACCGACCAGTTCTTTGCCACCGACAGCTACAAGATCTCGAAGCACGGCCAGGCGCAGATCGCCAACTTCTTCCGGTCTTCGACCGCGGTGGGTTACGTGATCGCCGGGCATACCGACAGCCGGGCCTCGGACTCCTACAACATGAAGCTGTCGTACAACCGTGCGCTGGCCGTGGCCCGCATTGCACGGGCCGTGGGAGCGAACATCACCGACGTGCGCGGATATGGCGAACGCATGCCCGTGGCGTCCAACGCCACCGCTGCCGGCATGGCCAAGAACCGCCGCGTCGAAATTCTCTGCTTCCAGTAAAGCCCGGGGGACCTTGGACATGAACTTCGCAAAACCGCTCCTTGCCCTGACCGTGGCGGGACTCGTCTCGGCCTGTGGCGTCGACGTTCCGATCGGCCCGGACAAGAGCCAGGACCGCAACTTCTTCGACCGGGATGACCTGTCCTCCATGCAGGCGGGCATCTGGGTCGATCCCAACGGGTGCGACCACTGGATCATCGACGACGGCGTCGAGGGCTACCTCTCGCTGCGTCTCGACAAGTACGGCAAGCCGGTCTGCTCGGGCGTCGCCCCGCCGACCGTCGTCACCGGCCAGTTCAAGGGCGGCTCGACCAGCATCATCGGCGACCCGCTCTGACGCCACCGTCACCTCAGCCATTGGAAAAGGGCCGTCTCCCACCGGGGGCGGCCCTTTTCCCGTCTGGTCCCGCGCCGTGCGTTCCGGCGCCTCGGACGCAGGCACACGCTGCGGACAGTGTTTCATTTGCGTGACATTCGTCCCGCGAGACTTGCGCAGGCGGGTGTGGCTTGGCACCATATCTAGACAAGGGCCCCCGCCGAATCCACAGCCCGGGCCGAACACGGAGCAGGAGAGAGGCTTGAACACTGGCGTACTGAACGAAGCCATCCTCGAGTTTCCAGACAACCGGCTGCTGATCGACCTCTGCGGAGAGTTCGACCGCAACCTCACAGACATAGAGGCGCGCACGGGCGTGCAGATCCTCAGACGCGGCAACCAGCTTGCCGTGCACGGGCCGGAGGACGCTATCAAGGGCGCCACGGAGGTGCTGCAGGCGCTCTACCAGCGGCTGGAGGCCGGGCGCGAGGTCGGCAAGGGCGACATCGACCGGGAGTTCCGCATGGAACACGAACCGGAGCCCGACCAGCAGCTCGAGATGTTCGGCGGCGGCAAGGTCGAGATCAAGACCCGCAAGAAGCTGGTGGAACCGCGCACCGACGCGCAGAAGGCCTACGTCCGGTCGCTGTTCGAGAACGAGCTGGCCTTCGGCATCGGCCCCGCGGGCACCGGCAAGACCTACATCGCCGTGGCGGTGGGGGTGAACATGCTGATCACCGGCGCCGTCGACAAGATCATCCTCTGCCGCCCCGCGGTGGAGGCGGGCGAACGGCTCGGTTTCCTCCCCGGCACGCAGGAGGAGAAGGTCGATCCCTACATGCAGCCGCTCTACGACGCGCTGAACGACTTCCTGCCGGGCAAGCAGCTCGCCAAGATGCGCGAGGAAAAGACGGTCGAGATCGCGCCGCTGGCCTTCATGCGCGGGCGCACGCTGTCCAATGCCTTCGTGGTGCTGGACGAGGCGCAGAACGCCACGACCATGCAGATGAAGATGTTCCTCACCCGACTGGGCGAGGGGTCGCGCATGGTGATCACCGGCGACCGCACCCAGATCGACCTGCCGCGCGGCGTGCCCTCGGGCCTGCAGGACGCGGAGCGCCTGCTGAAGGACGTGAAGGGCATCTCCTTCAACTACTTCACCGGCAAGGACGTGGTGCGCCACCCGCTTGTCGCCGCCATCATCGAGGCCTACGAGAAGGACGCGGAGGGGTGAGATCCCCCTGCCGCCTCCGCCCTTCGCCTCACCTTCATCTTGGCAGAAATACCTCGGGGGTCCGGGGGCTGGCCCCCGGCCGGTCGGCCATATGCTGACCGATACGATCATCGAGGACGACCGCTGGGAAGCGGCGGGGCTCGGGGCGCTGGCAGAGGAGGCCGCGCAGGCGACCCTCGCACTGCTCGGCCTCGTGGCCGACGACTACGAGATCGCGGTGATGGGCTGCAGCGACGGCCGCATCGCCATCCTCAACGCCGATTTCCGCGGCCGCCCGGCGCCCACCAACGTGCTGAGCTGGCCGACGCAGGAACTCGGCTCGCCCGAAGTGGGCGGTGAGCCTTTCCTGCCGCACCTCGACGACGACTTCGAGGAGATGGGCGAACCGCATCATCTGGGCGATCTGGCGCTCGCCTGGGAGACCTGTGAGCGGGAAGCTGCCGAGCAGGGCAAGTCCATGGCGGACCACGTGACGCATTTGCTTGTTCACGGGGTGTTACATCTTGTGGGCTACGACCATATCCGTGATGCGGATGCCACGTTGATGGAAGGGTTGGAGCGCGAGATACTTGGCAATCTCGGTATCGCTGACCCATATAGGGAGATTAATGGGCCCAATGGCTCGTGACTGGACCGGAGAAATGGGCGACAACGACGACTCGTCTAAGGCGGCGCATGGCGCGCTGAGACAATTTGAGGATGAAGAGGGACAGGATGCGGCGAGGCCGGGATTCCTGAGACGCCTCTTCGGTCGGACCACGGAAACCGACATGGAAGACGACTTCAAGGGCGACGACACCGTCGGCCCGCGCGAAGCACCCGTGCACGGCATGATCAACCTGCGGCGCATGCGGGTCGAGGATGTGGCCATTCCCAAGGCCGACATCGTGGCGGTGCCGAACACCATCACCCGGGACGACCTGGTGAAGGTCTTCCGCGAAAGCGGGATGACCCGGGTGCCGGTCTACGAGGGCACGCTCGACACCCCGGTGGGCATGGCGCACCTGAAGGACTTTGCGCTGGCCTACGGGTTCAACGGCGCGGGCGCCCGCTTCAACCTGAAACGCATGTTGCGGCCGCTGCTCTTCGTGCCGCCGTCGATGCCGATCGGCGTGCTTCTGACGAAGATGCAGACGGAACGGCGGCACATGGCGCTGGTGATCGACGAATACGGCGGCGTCGACGGGCTGGTGACGATCGAGGACCTGATCGAACAGGTCATCGGCGAGATCGAGGACGAGCACGACACCGACGACGACCAGTCGTGGGTGAAGGAGCGTCCGGGCTGCTACCTTGCGTTGGCCAAGACCCCGCTGGAGGAATTCGAGGCGGAACTGGGCTTCGACCTGACCGAACACGAAGACATCGACGAGGAAGAAATCGACACGCTGGGTGGCCTCGTGTTCATGCTGGCCGGCCGTGTGCCGGCCCGTGGTGAGGTGGTGCGCCATCCCGCCGGTCTCGACCTCGAGGTGGTGGATGCCGATCCGCGCCGCATCAAGCGGCTCCGGGTGCGCCTGCCGGGCGCGCAACGCGCCGCCAGCCAGACACAGGTCCCCGCCACCCCGGCGGGTGCATCGAAGGCGGGCCATGCCTGAACTGACGGCGCCCGCGCGGGCATTTGTGCTGCGCGGGTGGGCGCGTCTGCCGCTGGCCCTGGCCTGCGGCGCGCTCATGGGCCTGTCGGCTGCACCCTACGATCTCTGGTACGTGGGTTTTCTCGGGCTCGTGGGGGCGTTTGCGCTGTTCCGCGTGGCGCCGCGCGGCCTGCGGGCCGTGGGCACCGGCTGGATGGTCGGGCTGGGCTACTTCGGCCTCTCGATGAGCTGGATCGTCGAGCCCTTCATGGTCGATGCCGCCACGACCGGCTGGATGGCGCCTTTCGGGCTGCTGGGCCTTGCGGGCGGACTGGCCCTGTTCTGGGCGCTGGCGTTCTGGGGCGCGGGCCATGCGAAACACCGGGCCCTGCCGGCACTGGTGGTCACCTGGACAGCGGCGGAGCTGGCGCGGGCCTACGTCCTGACCGGCTTTCCCTGGGGACTGGTGGGCTATCTCTGGCTGCCGGTGCCGCCGGTCCAGTGGGTGTCGCTGGTCGGGCCGCACGGGCTGACCTTCCTGACCTTCGCCACCGCAGCCCTTTTCGCGGCAGAGGCACCAAGGCGTGACATGCGGCTGTTGCCGCCCGTGCTCGGGGTGACGGCGCTTCTGGCGCTCTTCGGCGGGGGGCAGGCGCTGATCCCGCCGCTGCAGGACCTCGACGGCCGTCCCATCGTGCGCCTTGTCCAGCCAAACGCGCCGCAGCACCTGAAGTGGCAGCGCGACATGGTGCCGGTCTATTATCGCCGCCAGGTCGACTTTACCGCCGCCCCGATGAAGGACGGCGACAGCAGGCCCGACCTTGTGATCTGGCCGGAGACGGCGCTGCCCACGCTGCTGCACCGCTCCGCCAACGAACTGGGCGAGATCAGCCATGCGGCGGGTGCGGCGCAGGTGGTCGTGGGGCTGCAGCGCGAGAACCTCGGCAACTGGTACAACTCGCTTGTCCTGATGGGGCCGGAGGGCGACGTGCGGCAGGTCTACGACAAGTATCACCTCGTGCCGTTCGGAGAGTACATGCCCGCCAAGGCGGTCTTTGCCCGCTGGAACATCGCCGGACTGGCGGCGCGGGCAGAGGGCGGCTACAGCGCCGGACCGGGGCCGGAGCTTCTGGACCTCGGGCCGCTTGGCGTCGCGCTGCCGCTGATCTGCTACGAGGCGGTCTTTCCGCAGGACGTGCACCGCGCGCCGGCGCGGCCCGACATGCTGATGCAGATCACCAACGACGCGTGGTTCGGTGCCTTCTCCGGTCCTTACCAGCATCTCGAACAGGCGCGCATCCGGGCAATCGAGCAGGGTCTGCCGATGCTGCGGGCGGCGAACACCGGTGTCTCGGCGGTGATCGATGGTGCGGGCCGCGTGCTGGCCGCGCTGCCGCTGAACGAGGCGGGCTACATCGACACGCCGCTGCCGCCGCCGCTGCGCGTCACGCTTTACAGCCGGACGGGAGACCTGCCAGTGCTGATAATGCTGTTCCTCTTCGCGGGCCTCCTGCTGCGACACCATCGCATCGCATTGCACAGAGAAAACGATTGACCCGTTCCCCCGGCGGGCGTACCCCGAACGAAGGCCTGAGAAATGGCCCAACAAATCCCGTCACAACGGCTTCCTGGCGTGACGGAGAAACCCGAATGGAGCACCCCCCATGTCCCGACAGAGTTACGTTTTCACCTCCGAGTCCGTCTCGGAAGGGCATCCCGACAAGGTCTGCGACCGGATCTCGGACGCCGTCCTCGACGCCTTCATCGCCGAGGATCCGCTGGCGCGTGTCGCCTGCGAGACCTTCGCCACCACAAACCGTGTCGTCATCGGCGGAGAGGTCGGCCTGACCGATCAGGCCAAGCTGGCGGAGTACATGGGCCGCATCGACGAGATCGCCCGCGCCTGCATCAAGGACATCGGCTACGAGCAGGAGAAGTTCCACCACGAGACGGTGGAGATCACCAACGTCCTGCATGAACAGTCCGCGCATATCGCGCAGGGTGTGACCGGTGGCGGCAACCGCGACGAGGGGGCCGGCGACCAGGGCATCATGTTCGGCTACGCCACCAACGAGACCGATGCGCTGATGCCGGCGCCGATCCTCTACAGCCACGCGATCCTCAAGCGGCTGGCCGAGGTCCGCAAGGACGGCACGGAACCAACCCTGCGCCCCGACGCGAAGTCCCAGCTAACGGTGCGCTACGAGGGCGGCAAGCCGGTGGGCGTGAGCTCCATCGTGCTGTCGACCCAGCACGAGAGCGAGAGCCAGACCTCCGACGACATCCGCGCCATCGTGGAGCCCTACATCCGCGAGATCCTGCCCGACGGCTGGATTTCCGAAGACACCGAATGGTGGGTGAACCCGACCGGCACCTTCGTGATCGGCGGGCCGGACGGCGATGCGGGCCTGACCGGCCGCAAGATCATCGTCGACACCTACGGCGGGGCGGCCCCGCACGGCGGTGGCGCGTTCTCCGGCAAGGACCCGACCAAGGTGGACCGCTCGGCGGCCTATGCCGCGCGCTACCTTGCCAAGAACGTGGTGGCCGCGGGCATGGCGGAACGCTGCACCGTGCAGTTGTCCTATGCCATCGGCGTGGCCCGGCCGCTGTCGATCTACGTGGACGCCCATGGCACCGGCGAAATCGACGCCGCCGCGATCGAGCGGGCGATCCCCAAGGTGATGGACCTGACCCCGCGCGGCATCCGCACGCACCTGGACCTGAACAAGCCGATCTACGCGCGCACCGCGGCCTACGGCCACTTCGGCCGCGCTCCGGAACCGGACGGCGGCTTCTCGTGGGAGCGGACCGACCTGGCGGAGGCGCTGGCAAAGGCCGTGTAACCCGGCCACCTCCGCGCGGCGGAGAGCAAACAGGGGCGTTCCCGGCGGGGCGCCCCTTTTCTTTTGCGCGGGGCGGGGCTACACGCCCCGGCCATGACCACGTCGAACAAACATCCCGATGCGCCCTGGCGCAACTTCTATGGCCGTGTGCGGGGCAAGACCCTGCGCCCGAGCCAGTTGGAATACATCGAGGAAGACCTGGGCGCCCTGTCGCCGGGACCGGTCGACTGGGACGTGAACCCGGAGCGCACGCCGCTGGATCTGAAGGCGCGGTTTGGCGACCGGACCGTCTGGCTGGAGATCGGCTTTGGCGGCGGCGAGCACCTCGTCCATCAGGCGGTGACCTACCCGGACGTGGCGATCATCGGCTGCGAGCCGTTCATGAACGCCGTCGCGATGCTGCTGGGCAAGCTGCGGGAGGCGGGTTGCGAGAACGTTTCGGTCCACCCGGGCGACGTGCGCAACCTTTTCGACGTGCTGCCGGAGGCCTCGCTGGACAAGGCGTTCCTGCTGTACCCCGATCCATGGCCGAAGAAGAAGCACCACCGCCGGCGCTTCGTGACGCAGGAGCACCTGGCGCCCCTGCACCGCGCCCTGAAGCCGGGCGCGGAGTTCCGCGTGGCGACCGACATCCCCGATTACGTCCGGCAGTCTCTGGTCGAAGTTCCGAAGGCCGGGTTCGCGTGGGAAGCCGAGGCGCCGGAGGACTGGCGCCGTCCGTGGTCCGACTGGCATTCCACCCGGTACGAGCAGAAGGCCCTGCGTGAGGGCCGGGTGCCGCACTACCTGACGTTCCGCAAGCTGTAAGGGGGGAGGCGGCGCACAGCCCCGCCCTACGGGCCGTTGCGCCCGTACCTGTGCCGCGCTAACAGTGCCGCGATCTTGACAGGAGACGCTGCATGTCCGCCCATGGTGAGCCCATTCCGATGACTTCCCGCCGCGCCGGTCCGCTGACCGGAGAGGCGCATGTGCCGGGGGACAAGTCGATCTCTCACCGCTCGCTGATCCTGGGCGCGATGACGGTGGGCGAGACGAAGGTCACGGGGCTCCTGGAAGGGCAGGACGTGCTGGACACGGCCAAGGCGATGCAGGCCTTCGGCGCGCAGATCGAGAAGATCGGCGAGACCTGGCATGTGCATGGCGTCGGCGTGGGTGGCTTTCTCGAGCCTGAGAACGTGATCGACTGCGGCAACTCCGGCACCGGCGTGCGGCTGATCATGGGGGCGATGGCGACCTTGCCCATCGTTGCGACCTTCACCGGCGACGCCTCGCTGAACAAGCGGCCGATGGCGCGGGTGACCGATCCGCTGGCGCTGTTCGGGGCGCGGTCCTACGGACGGTCCGGCGGGCGGCTGCCGATGACCATCGTCGGCGCAAAGGAACCCATGCCGGTGCGCTATGCCACGCCCGTGCCCTCGGCGCAGGTGAAGTCGGCGGTGCTGCTGGCCGGGCTGAATGCTCCGGGCGAGACGGTGGTGATCGAGCGCGAAGCCACCCGAGACCATTCGGAGCGGATGCTGGCGGGCTTCGGCGCCACGATCTCGACCGAGGACACCGACGAGGGCCGGGTCATCACGCTGCAGGGCCGTCCGGAGTTCGTGCCGCAGGACATAGTCGTGCCGCGCGATCCGTCCTCGGCCGCCTTCCCGGTCTGCGCGGCGCTGATCGCCGAAGGCTCGGACGTGCTGGTGCCCAACATCGGCCTGAACCCGACGCGCGCCGGGCTGTTCTTCACCCTGCAGGAGATGGGCGCGGACCTGACCTTCGAGAACATGCGCGAGGAGGGCGGCGAACCCGTCGCGGACCTGCGGGCGAAGTTCTCTCCGGACATGAAGGGGATCGAGGTTCCGGCCGAGCGCGCGGCCTCGATGATCGACGAATACCCGGTGCTGTCGGTCGTGGCGGCCTTTGCGCAGGGCAGGACCCACATGCCGGGGGTGAAGGAGCTGCGGGTCAAGGAGAGCGACCGGATCGACGCCATGGCACGCGGGCTGCGCGCCGCTGGTGTGCAGGTCGACGAAGGCGACGACTGGTGGACGGTGCACGGGCGCGGCTTCGGCGACGTCGCGGGCGGCGTGACGGCAGAGACCTTCCTCGACCACCGCGTCGCCATGTCCTTCCTGGTGATGGGTCTCGCGACCAACGCGCCGATGTCGGTCGACGACGGCCAGCCGATCGCCACGTCCTTCCCGATCTTCGAGGGGCTGATGGCCGGGCTCGGCGCGCGGATCGAGCGCACGTGAACCTGCGCCTCCACCCGCGTCCGACCGCCGGACTGGGCGCGCTGGCGGTTCTGGCGCTGATGGCGGCGCTGCTGCACTGGAAGATCGCGCCGCTCACCGACAGCGGTTTTCTTCCGCAACTGGCCTTCCGCGGCTACTCGTCCCTGGACCTGCAGGCGTTCGGAACCGAACTGCTGCGCTCCGGCGAAGGCGGGCTTTACCGGAACATCCTGCGGCTCGACCTCCTGTTCATGGGGCTCTGGGGCCTTTGGGTGGTCCTGGCCTTTCCCGACCGGCGCGCGGTCGGCATGGCGCTGGCGGGTGTGGTGCTGGTCTGCGACCTTGCGGAGAACGTCCTGCTGCAACAGGCGCTCGACTGGGCCATGGGGCGGAGCCTGCCGACCGGCTGGGTGCTGTACCCGCCGCTGATCGAAGATGCGCAGGCCGTGCCCTTCACCCGGGCCAAGCTGTTGCTCTACCCGCTGGTGACCGGGGGTCTGCTGCTGCGCGATCTCGGGCGCTGAGCCTTTCCTTTCGGGTTGCACGTTGGTATGCGCCGGGCGCGACACGGAGGCTGCCATGATCTTTACCATCGCCATCGACGGGCCTGCTGCGGCGGGCAAGGGCACCATCGCGCGGGCGGTGGCGGCGCACTTCGGCTTTGCGCATCTCGACACCGGGCTGCTGTATCGCGCGGTCGGACGGCACCTGCTGAACGGCGAGGACCCGGTCGCCGCGGCCCGGGCACTGGACCCAGCAGAGCTGGACGAGGGCGCGTTGCGCACGCCGGAGGTGGCGCAGGCGGCCTCCCAGGTGGCGGTGCTGCCGGAGGTGCGCGCGGCGCTGGTCGATTTCCAGCGCGGCTTTGCCCGGCGCGAGGGCGGCGCGGTCCTTGACGGGCGCGACATCGGTACGGTGATCTGCCCGGCGGCGGAGGCCAAGCTGTTCGTCACCGCCAGCGCCGAGGTCCGGGCGCAGCGCCGTTTCCGCGAGCTTGCGGAGAAGGGGCTGGAGGTGGACTACGACACGGTGCTGGCGGACGTGCGTGCGCGCGATGCGCGAGACATGAGCCGCGCCGAGGCGCCGCTGGTGGCGGCGGGAGATGCGACGGTGGTCGACACCTCGGAAATGGCGATCGCGGATGCGGTTGCGGCGGCCATCGCGGCGGTCGAGGCCCGCCGCTGAGCCCTTGCCCGACCGCGCGTCGGCGCGGATCGGGTTTTCCAGGTATTTTTTCCAAGATGAAGGAAGGAGGCCGTTTCAGGCCCCTGCCGGTCAGCGCCGTTTGAGCGTGTCGCCGTAGTTGATCGTGGGCGTCAGTTCGATCAGACGCTCCACCTCGGCCGAGGGGTTGGAGACGCGTTCGGCGATGATCTCGGCGGCGCGGGTGCCGATCTCTGTCCGGCAGGCGTCCATCGTGGCAAGCTGGCGCGGCAGCCCGTCGAGCAGTTCCACCCCGTTGAAGCCGGCAAGGCCCACGCGGCCGGGAATGTCGATCCCGGCGTCGAGCAGGTGCATCAGCCCGCCGGCCGCGATCATGTCGTTGGAGTAGTAGAGGAAATCGAGTTCGGGCTCACGCTCAAGCATGGCCTTGGTCATTTCGCGGCCCTTCTTCAGCGCGGAGCCACCCGAGTAGAATTCGTGTTCCGCGATTTCCACGCCTTCCTTGGCGAGCGCGGTGGTGAAGCCCTCGAACCGTTTCCGGGCGCGGTGGTCGAGCGGCATCTTCGTGCCCATGAACCCGATCTTCTGGTAGCCTTGCTTGAGGATGGCGCGGGCCATCTCGCGACCGGCGCGGCGGTGGCTGATGCCCACGGCGCAGTCGATCGGGTCGCCGTCGGTGTCCATGATCTCGACCACCGGGATGCCGGAGGCCTTGAGCATGGCCTCGGAGGCCTCGGAATGTTCGAGGCCCGCGATGATGACGCCGGAGGGCCGCCAGGAGAGCATCTCGTAGAGGACGCGCTCTTCCTTTTCCGGCAGGTAGTCGGTCACGCCGACCACCGGTTGAAGTTCAGTGTTCTCCAGCACGCGGGAGATGCCCGACATCACCTCGGGGAAGACCATGTTGCGCAACGAGGGGATGATGACCGCAACGAGGTTCACCCGCTGGGAGGCCAGCGCCCCGGCGATTTTGTTGGGCACGTACCCCAGCGCCTTGGCCGCTTCGAGCACCTTTTCCCGCGTGGCCTGGCTGACATCGCCCCGGTTCCTGAGCACGCGGCTGACCGTCATCTCGGAGACGCCGGAGGCTTCGGAAACGTCGCGCAGGGTAAGCGGGCGGTGATCGTCTGCTGGCACTTGGGAAATTCCTTTTCTTCGAGTTGCTTCACGATACGCCGCGCCCGCCGCCATGCGCAAGAGAGGGCTGCGGTGCGGCACACCCGCGCGCGGAACCTGTCCTTTCGCGGGCGGAAAGGGTCATGACAACGCGTACCGGACAGGCTAAGAGGCGGGGCGTGCGGTCCCGTGGCTCAACTGGATAGAGCAGCCCCCTCCTAAGGGGCAGGTTGCAGGTTCGAATCCTGCCGGGATCGCCAAAACTCCGTTATCTCCTCTTATTTTCAACCTCTTGTGCGGGAATTTTGTCCAGCCAGTCTGAAAGCTTGGACACTTTCGCAGCGCGGATATTTGATATGCCACCCGCCGACAGCTTCTTGCGCTGTGCGGTTTTCACATAGGTTAAACGCAGTGACCGAACCTATCTCCACTCGGCTCATGCAGCCGAAAGCTGCCGCTTGGATTGATAGCGACGCTCCGCGCCTTCCAGCCCTTCCGTGCTGAACGTTGCAGCCTTCGCATCTGCGTGCGAAGAGATGAGGGGCTGGAAAGACATACCCTTATGCCGCCGCTTGCCGTCCTTCGGTGGCGAAGCGGAGTACGCGGCCGGACTTTCCATCAGCGAAGTTGAGATGATCATGTTGCAGCCCAGCAGCTGAGACCCGTAGCTTTCCGAACTTCACAGTGCAGTGGCGAGGTTCAGGAGCGACCGAGACCTCACGTATCAAGAATATCGAGAATTGGCCCTTCCTTGTGAATGCCGGTCTCTTCCCGCTCGGCTCGCGGCCATCGCACCGGTGACGACAAGCGTGGCGGCAAGACCCAGGTAAATGGAGGCAGATGCTTCTCCCGCCAGGACCAGAAGGGCGGTCGAAAGAATTGGGGTCGAGAAGGAAATCACGCCGAGCAGGGCGATGTTTCCATGTTTGGTCGCGTGGTCCCATGACAGGAAGGTCAAGCCGATGGGGCCAATACCGAGGAGAACAATTGCCCACCATTGCCCGGGAGTTGGGCTGACGCTGGTTTCGAAAACCAGGTGAGACAGGGCGGACAGTACCGCAACGGCCCCGCAAACGCCGATCAGCATCTCGCTGGGCACCCCGGAATATCTGCGATTGAGCACCGAGTAGCCGGACCAGATCAGGGCGCAGGCGAACGCCGCCACGTATCCAGAGGCTGGGCCGACGGCCTCCACCGTCGCGGATTTATCTGCGAACATGACGACGACACCCGCAAGGCCCAGCAACGCACCGAGACCGTGGCCCCACCGCACCCCGCCGCCGCCCGAGGCAAGAGAGGCAAAGACCACGATCAGCAGCGGCCAGAGGTAGGCGATCAGGCTGGCGCGCGCGGGTGGTATGCTCGCCACGGCGTAGAAATAGGCGGCATGATAGGTGAAGATCGCCAGCACAGCCATGATCCAGGGGCGCAACGGTTGTTTCAGGACGCGCCATGCACCTTTTCCCCGCGCTCCCAGGAAAAGGAGACCGGCAAGAAAGGCTATGGCCGCGTTCGTCGCAAGCAACTGGAACGGCGGAATGCCTGCGGCCAGTGTCGAGAGCAAGGCCAGCGACGCGGAAAAGCCTATGGCGACAAGGCCGACAAGTGTCGCCGCTGTTTGAGAATGGTGCGCCATGGGACCTCCGGGGTTTTTGCCCTCAGAGACACGGTTTCATGGGGATATTCTTGGCCGAGGCGGTCAGTGAATTGACCGAGGCGATCAGTCTTTGGCGATCGGCGTCTTGCGGATTCTGGCCGGTGTCGTGCCACGTTCGCGCCGAACCGCACGATTGAGCGCGCTCTGGTCGGAGTAGCCTGTGACCATCGCGATTTCGGCAATCGGCAGTCTTCCTTCCGCCAGCAAACGTTCTGCTTCATCGATCCTCAGCGTCGAGAGATACGCTGCCGGAGTCGTGTCCAGCTTCGCGCGCAGAAGCCGCTTGAGACCGCTGACACTGGTCCCTGCCTCCCGGGCGACGTCTGCGACGGTGGTCGGGTCCGCAAGGCGCATACGCATGTAGCTGCAGGCCCGGTCGAGTATCATGTCTCGCATATCCACCGGGGCAGTCACGCGGGTCATCTGATCGAGCAGAAGCGTCATCCACGCGGATGCTCGGTCTGCGCCGTGGTCGCCGATGGCGCGAAGATAGTCCAGCAGGCTGCGCAGAACCGGGTCGATGTGGAAAAACGGCGGGATGTTGTACGGATGGAGCCTTTGCTCATCGGGTGGAAGGTCCAGCACGATGAACCTGCTTTTCGTCGCAGCAGAGAAGGAATGGACCTCGCCCGCCCGCACGAAGGCGGCCGACGAGTCGTGAACATGCCCCCTTCGGGAGGCGCGCAACTCCATCTTGCCGCTGAACGGCAGGACAATCTGATGAAACTCGTGCCTGTGGTCCGGCTCGTTGGGCACGTAAGATCGGAGACTGACTCGCGGCTGCATGGCGTCGGTTGGTTTTCTGTTCACAGCTCGCTTCGACAAGGATCTGGGCTGTATGAGGATTGGAAAAACCTTTGGCAAGTCCGCATGAAACTGCTGCACGCACGAGATACGCAATTCCGGCCTTAGGTAGCAAATCTGCCGAGAGGGGAGATCACCGGGGGCCACATTGGTGATGCACCGGTCTTGCCCGGTCTGCTCAGCCAGACCCCGATTGGCGACGAGCAAGAGCATGTTCGCGCGTTCAAGCGCTGGTTTCCGTTGAGCCTTCGGGCGCTGAACGATGGTCTTGCGGCAGAATGGCTGTGTGTCTCAATCTGCCGCTCCCGACGGTCTCTTGAAGTTCGTCGCCGTTCACGCGCTGGGACTCGGCCGGTTATCGCACCACGGTCATGCCGGCCCTGTCCGCACCAGCCAACCATTGACTAATTCGTTCGAACGAACTAATGATGTCGAATGACCCTCTCAGCACGCGAAACCTCGAGCACACGACAGTCGATCATCGACGCGGCACGCAATGTGTTGATGAGCGACGGCTATTCCGGCCTTTCGACGCGGGCGGTCGCAGTGGCCGCAAACACGCAGATGAGTCAGATCCGCTATCACTTCGGGTCGAAGGACGGATTGATCCTCGCGCTTTTCGACGACATGACGGAACGCCTGATCTCCCGGCAGAGCACGGTCTTCGAGGATCCGGAGATCCCGCTGTCACGCAAATGGGCCCTGTCCTGCGACTTCCTCGACCAGGATCTCGACAGCGGCTACGTCAGGGTGCTGCAGGAGCTGATCGCGGTCGGATGGTCGAATTCTATGGTCGGTGACGCGGTGCGCACCTCCTTCGGCCAGTTGCGGGATATGCATGTCGCCCTTGCGAAGGACCTTGCCGACCGGATCGGCGGGCTTGGTCCCTTCGAACCCGAGGATGTCGCGGCGCTCGTGGGCAGCGCGTTCATCGGCGCCGAGGCGTACCTCTTGCTGGGGCTGGAAAGCGATGCCCTTCCCCTGCGCCGGGCCTTGCGGCGGGTCGGTGACCTGATCGCGCAGCACGAACCCCCAGATACAGCGAAGGAATAGGTCATGCGCGCCGCCACCCCGACCAGCGAAGGCACGATCGTTCGGGACGGGGTGACGGTGCACTATGCCATCCACGGCAACGGTCCGCGCACGCTGATGTTCCTGCCCGCGTGGCCGATTGTCCATTCGCGCGTCTACAAGGCGCAGATCCCTTACTTCGCCGACCACTTCCGGGTGATCTCGTTCGATCCGCGCGGCAACGGCCTGTCGGACCGGCCCGAGGATCCCGACGCCTATGCGCCCTCGCAGAACGTGGCCGATGCCCTTGCCATCCTCGATGCGACCGACACCGCGAAAGCCAGCCTGATCGGGCTGTCGCTGGGCGGTCTCTACGCGGCCCTGATCGCGGCCCATGCGCCCGAACGCGCCGAGGCGCTGGTCGGCTGCGGCGCTGTCGTGCCCTTCGTGCCCCCGCACCCCCACAAGAGCGTCGACGTCGTTCGCGCGACGCCTGAGGCCCGGAGGGTTGGGACAAGTTCAATGCCCACTACTGGCAGACCGACTATGCCGACTTCTGCGCGTTCTTCTTCAGCCGGATGTTCTGCGAGCCGCATTCCACCAAGCAGATCGAGGATGCGTTGAGCTGGGCCGCCGACGGCAGCGGCGAGGTTCTGGCCCGCATGTCGCTGGCCGAGGACCGCGGCCCCTATCCCGCGTCCGAAGAGGCCTATGGCAGGATCCGATGCCCCTCGCTCTGGGTTCATGGCGAGAGGGATGAGGTGACCCCGTGGCAGATGTCCGAGGCCGCCGCACAAGCCACGGGGGGTGAATTCCAGCTCTGGGCCGGTGTCGGGCATGGCGCGAACGCGCGGTATCCGGCGCGGTTCAACACGCTGGTGCGCGCCTTCCTCGACCGTCATACGGGCACGCCGCCGCCGGTGAAACGGACGCGCAGCCAGCGCCCCAAGCGCGCGCTCTACCTGTCGTCGCCGATCGGACTGGGCCACGCCCGCCGCGACCTTGCCGTCACCCGAGAGCTGCGCGTCCTGCATCCCGACCTCGAGGTGCATTGGCTGGCGCAGGATCCGGTGACCCGCTTCCTGTCCGCCCATGACGAGGTCCTGCACCCGGCCAGCGCGCGACTGGCCAATGAATCCGCCCATATCGAGGCGGAAGCGGGCGAACACGACCTGAACGCCTTTCAGGCGATCCGCAACATGGACGAGATCCTGATCAAGAACTTCATGGTCTTTCAGGAGGTGGTCGAGGACGGCGACTATGATCTTGTCATCGCGGACGAGGCCTGGGACGTCGATCACTACTGGCACGAACATCCCGATCTGAAGCGCGCCCCGGTCGCATGGTTCACCGACTTCGTCGGCTGGGTGCCCATCCCGGAGAATGGCGCGCGCGAGGCCTTCCTGACCGCCGACTACAATGCCGAGATGATCGGCCATGTCGAAGCCAACCCCGGTATCCGCGACCGCGCCATTTTCGTCGGAGGACCCGAGGATATCATTCCGATGAGTTTCGGCCCGGGCCTGCCGCAGATGCGCGACTGGGTGCCCGCGCATTACGACTTCTCCGGGTACATCATCGGCCAGCATCCCACGTCCTTCGGCAGCCGCGCAGAGCTGCGCGAGAGGTTCGGGTATCGCGAGGGTGAGAAGGTCTGCATCGTGACCGTTGGCGGCTCGGGTGTCGGGGCCAGCCTGATCCGCCGGATCCTGAACGCCTATCCGATCGCCCGGTCGCGCATTCCCGAGCTTCGGATGATCTTGGTCACCGGACCGCGCCTGAACCCCGCGGCCTTCGCGCTTCCGAAAGGGGTCGAGGCGCGCGCCTTCGTCCCCGACCTCGACCGGCATCTGGCCGCCTGCGATCTCGCGCTGGTGCAGGGCGGGCTGACCACCACGATGGAACTGACGGCTGCGGGTACGCCCTTCCTCTACTTTCCGCTGAAGAACCATTTCGAACAGAACTTCCATGTCGCCCAGCGGCTTGATCGCTACAACGCTGGGCGGCGGATGATCTACGACCAGAGCGACCCGGAGCGGATCGCGCAGGCGATGGTCGAGGAACTGGCCGCTCCGCGGGCCATGCGCCCGGTCGAAGCCGACGGTGCCCGCCGGGCCGCACACATGCTGTCCGACCTTCTCTAGCCCCCGGAATTTCACAAGCGAAGGATCCTGCTGCACGCCTCTCACCCCTGACCGGAGAAAACCGATGACCCCCTGGGAAATCCACGGAACCGAACTCACCAACTGCAACTGCGCCTATGGCTGCCCCTGCCAGTTCAACGCGCTGCCCACCCACGGCACATGCGAGGCGGCGATCTGCTTCCATGTTGACAAGGGCCACCACGGAGAGGTGTCCCTGGACGGGCTGAACTTCGCGGCCGTCGTCAAATGGCCCGGGGCGATCCACCTCGGCGAGGGCCGCATGCAGATCGTCATCGACGACGCGGCATCCCCGGACCAGCGCAAGGCCCTGGAACGGATCATGCGGGGTGAGGATACCGATGAGATGGCCACGATGTGGTGGGTCTATTCAATGATGTCGCCCCACAAGGAAGAGACCCTCTTCCGGAAGTTCGAGTATTCCTGCGACGTCGAAGCCCGGACCGGCGCGGTGCGGATCGACGGGGTCCTCGATCTGGACGCCGGCCCGATCATCAATCCCGTCACGGGTCAGCCGCACCGGGTCCGCATCGATATGGTCGGCGGGTTCGGATACGAAATCGCCGAGATGGGCAGTGCCACGACGCGGACTCACGGGCTGATCGACCTGCCCAACAACACCAACACCTACGCGCAGTTCAACGAGCTGCACTTCAACAACCACGGTTACATCAGGGCGGCTGCCTGACATGACCGAGGCCGTGACTCCGGTTGAGCGGCTGGTTGCGCGCGACAAATTCGTCGTGAGCGCCGCACTGACAGCCGTCATCCTTGCGAGCTGGGGCTACCTCCTGATCGACGCCGGCATGGAGATGCCGGCGTCGATGTCCGACATGGCCATGCCCGTGTCACCCGCGACATGGACGCCGGGCCTCGCGGCGACCATGTTCGTGATGTGGTGCGTCATGATGGCCGCCATGATGCTGCCGAGCGCAGCCCCGGTGATCCTGCTCTACGCCGCGCTTGCGCGCCGGTCCGGCGGGCGAGGATCGACGCTTCTGCTGGCCTCGGGCTATGTGCTCGTCTGGTGCGGGTTCAGCCTGATGGCAGTTTTGATCCAGTGGATCCTCGTCCGGCAGGGTCTGCTGGCGGAGATGCGCAGCACCTCGGTATCGCTCTCCGGCGGGCTTCTTTTGATGGCCGGAGTCTACCAACTCACGCCCGCCAAGTCGGTCTGTTTGAAAAAATGCCGGTCCCCTGCGCAGGTCCTGACCCAAGGCTGGCGCCCCGGCCCCGGCGGCGCATGGCAAATGGGACTTCGCCACGGTCTCTACTGCGTGGGCTGTTGCTGGGCGATCATGCTCTTGCTGTTCTGGGGCGGCATCATGAACATCGCCTGGATCGCCGCCTTGGCGGGATTTGTCCTCTTCGAAAAGCTAGC
Organism: Sagittula sp.; assembly: GCF_052825245.1. NCBI lineage: Bacteria > Pseudomonadati > Pseudomonadota > Alphaproteobacteria > Rhodobacterales > Roseobacteraceae > Sagittula > Sagittula sp. The sequence goes on along the minus strand of NZ_JBRBWD010000057.1, from coordinate 25,070 downwards.
ATCGCCCCGGCCCGCCCTCGGCCGCCTGATCGCGTGGGTGATGATCGGCGCCGGAGGGACCCTGATCCTTGTCGGCCTGCGCTGAGTGTCCGCGCAGCCTGCAGTTCGCAGGGAAGGTCACCGTCAGGCAGGTCTGGATCGCAGCGCAGCGTCGCTGTAGCACGATTGCCGACCCCGCTTGCCGGTTGGTGGCGGCTTCCAGACCATGCCCGGGCCGAACCAGATCGTCAGGAAGCCACGCTGCTTCAGCGCATCGTTGCAGGCCGGCCAGTTCCTGATCTTGTAGCTCGGCGGTCTAGGTCCGCTCATGCAGTCCCGGCTACCATGCTGATTTCACGACATGACTCCTCGCCTCGATTTGCACAACAGAGCTGCACGCCGGGAAGCCCCTGAGAAAAGCGCATGGGATATCGCGGCGACCATCGCCGTAAATGTTCCGAGTTCATTCCTTAGGGCCAGGGACACCGCCCCCCTTGGGATAGAGATGATCTGACCCACCGGCGCGCCGGGCCCGGGGTCAGGCGGGCTGGCGCATCAGTTTCATCATCCGCGCGGTATCGATGGCGCGGCAAATGCCCTTCGCAGGGCGGGCGAGGGGAACGTCTTCCGCGGCGCAGAGCGCATTGAGGACGGCCTCGTCCACTGCCTCGACCGCTGCCATGTAGACCGGGTCGAGCCGCTCGTCGTTGAGCGTGGTCATCTGCCGCCACGCGCCGGAAAGCTGCGGCAAGGGCATCTCGTTGGCCGTCGAGAAGGCGAGAAATATGTCGCCCGAGTTGTTGCCTCCAGGTGTGCCAGCGCGCCCGATCCCGATGGCAGCCCGGCGCGACAGCCGCTCTAGCTGCCCTGGAGACAGCGGCAGGTCGGTCGCCAGCACGACGATGATCGACCCGCGTTCGGTGATCATGCCGGGAATGCGGTCTTCAGGCATCTCGGGGCCGATCCGATGGCCGGCAACGGTCAGCCACGGGCGCATCCCGTGGTTCGCCTGGACCAGCGCGCCGACCGTGAAACCCGCGCCGTCGATGTCGAGCCGGCGCGAGGACGTGCCGGTGCCGCCCTTGAACTCGTAGCAGATCATGCCCGCGCCGCCGCCCGAGTTGCCCTCGCGCACAGGGCCGGTGGCGGCGGCGTCTATGGCCTGCCGCGCGAGAGCTTCGGTGACGTGCAGCCCGTTGATGTCGTTCAGAACGCCGTCGTAGGTCTCGGCCACGACGGGCATTGCCCAGATGTGGTTCGCTTCCCAGGTTGCGCCGTAAGTCTCGATCATCCAGCGGACTGCCGCTGTGTGGCATGGCCCGATGGCATGGGAATTCGAGATCAAGATCGGCCCGGCCAGCCAGCCGCCGTCACGCACCCAGTGCGCCCCGGTCATCTCGCCGTTGCCGTTGAGGCTGAACTGCCCGGCCCAGACGGGTTTGGGCTCGGCATCGCGTCCGCGCGGCAGGATCGCGGTGACGCCGGTCTGCACCTGAATGCCCCGTGTCGCCAAGCTTGGATCGCGCGACGAGAGCAGCTCTGCCGCGCCGACTTCGATCCCCGGCACGTCGGTGATGGCGTTGAGCGGCCCGGGCGTTCCGGGCAGCGGCACTCCCAGCGCGCGGGCGCGGGGTTTGGTCTTGCAGGTCATTTCTGGCGTCTCGATCGGAAGTAGAGGCCCGCCGCCGCGATCGCGAGCGTGAACAGCAGCATCAGCGTGGCAATGGCGTTGATCTCTGGCTTGATGCCGCGGCGGAGCATCCCCCAGATGTGGATCGGCAGCGTGGTGTTGCCGGTGCCGGCGATGAAATAGGTGATCACCAGATCATCCATCGAGATGATGAAGGCCAGCAGCCACCCCCCGAGGATGCCGGGAGCGATGCCCGGCAGCGTCACCTTGCGGAAGGTCTGCGCCGGGGTGGCGCCGAGGTCCGCCGAGGCTTCCTCGACCGAGGTGTCGAATGCCGCGAGCCGGGCCGAGACGGTGACGAAGACATAGGAGATGAGGAAGGTGGACTGCCCGATGATGATCGTCATCATCGACAGGTTCATGCCGATGGTGATGAAGAAGATCAGCAGCGCAATGCCCAGCACGATGTCCGGCATAATCATCGGCACCATCATCAGCGTGCGGTAGAACCGCGCCAGCCGAAAGCGGTAGCGCGCCACGCCGAGGGCAAGCGCCGTGCCGAACACCGTCGAAAGCGCCGAGGTCGAGAGCGCGACGATGAGGCTGGTCTTCACCGACGCGTAGAGCTGTGCGGTGCTGTCGATGTAGCTGGCGCTATCGGTGACGGTGGTCTCCATCCCGAAGATCTGGCGATACCAGTCGAGGGTGAAGCCGTCCCAGATGAGCATGTTCACGGTGTTGGCATTGAACGAGTAGATCACCACCAGCAGGATCGGTGCGTAGACGAAGGCAAAGAACAACATCCCGTAGAGGGAGAGCAGTCGGCGCAGGCTCATTGTGCGGCCTCCCCGTTGCGGGCCAGGCGCAGCTGGACGACCAGCAGGCAGAGCACCGCCGCCATCACCATCATCGCCAGTGCCGAGCCGAAGGGCCAGTTGCGGGCCGACAGGAACTGCTGCTCGATCAGGTTGCCGATCATCAACACCTTTGCTCCGCCCAGCACGGAAGGCACGATGAAATTGCCGAGCGCCGGGATGAAGGTGATGATCGATCCGCCCACGATGCCGGGCAGGGTCGCGGGCAAGACCACCTTGAAGAAGGTTTGAAGCCGCGTGGCCCCAAGATCTGCCGACGCCTCGATCTGCGCCATGTCGAGCTTTTCGATGGAGCCGTAGAGCGGGAGGAACATGAAGGGGATAAAGACGTAGGTCATGCCGAGGATCACCGCGAAATCGGTATAGAGAAACTCGACCGGCTCGGACGTCAGTCCTGCACCCATCAGCCCCTGGTTCAGGAATCCGGTGGGTCTCAGGATCAGCACCCATGCAAAGAGCCGCACGATGAGGCTGACGAAGAAGGGCAGGGTGACGAGGAAGATCGCGAAATCGCGCAGACCCGGGCGCATCCGGCTGATCCAGAAGGCGGCGGGATAGCTGATGACAAGGCTCGCCAGCACGGTCAGCGCCGCGAGTTTCAGCGAGCGCAGGAAGATCGCGATGTACACCGGGTCGAAGCGGTCGTAGCGGGTGTCAGCCCAGCCGAGAATGCGCCCGAAATTGAGATGGCTGAAGGTCCAGTCGACCCCACCGTAAAGACCGGGGGTCAGGAAACTGTAAATCAGCATGATCAGCAGCGGACACATGAAGAAGACGAGCAGGAACAGCGTCGGCAGACCCAGCAGGCCAATGAGCTGCATCAGTTTGCGTCGTGCGAGGGTCATGGTGCGACCTCGTCGATGATGTGCAGACCCTCGGCGGCGGCGTAAAGCGTCATCTGCGCGCCAGGTGCGGGCAGGCTCTGGCCGGTACGCAGCAGGGCGCGGATCTCGCCGAAGGCGGGGGCGTGCAGCACTACCTGATGGTCGGTGCCGGTGTAGAAGGTCTCGCGCAGGGTGCCGGTCAGGCTAAGCGATGGCCCGGCGGGGGCGGTCAGCGACAGCGCCTCAGGACGCAGCAGCAATGTGGCCGAACCCGGGGGGCTGGAAGCGGAGAAGGTCTGGCCGTCGGCAAGTTGCGCGGTCCGCCCGTCACATCGTACAGGCAAAAGATTGCTTTCGCCGACGAAATCGGCGGTGAAAAGGTTCGCCGGGCGCTGGTAAAGCTCGGTCGGTGCACCGATCTGCTGAATGCGGCCATGCGCAAGAACCGCAATGCGGTCGGACATGGTCAGCGCTTCCTCCTGATCATGGGTCACGAAGATGAAGCCGATGCCCAGTTCACGCTGCAGCGCCTTCAGCTCCTGCTGCATCTTCTGGCGCAGGTTCTTGTCGAGCGCCGAAAGCGGCTCGTCGAGCAGCAGCAGCTTCGGCTTTGCCGCCAACGCCCGGGCCAGCGCGACGCGTTGTTGCTGGCCGCCGGACAGCTGCGAGATGCTCCGCTTGTCCAGTCCCGATAGACCCACGAGGTCGAGCATCTCGCCGACCCGGGTCCGGATCTCGCGCTTGTCCTTCCCGGCGATCTCGAGCGCGTAGCCGACGTTGCGCCCGACGCTCATATGGCCGAAGAGCGCATAGCGCTGAAACACGGTGTTCACGGGCCGGCGGTGCGCAGGTTTCTGCGTGACCGCCTGTCCGTCGATCACGACATCGCCGGCGTCGAGGCTCTCGAAGCCATTGATGGTGCGCAGTAGCGTGGTCTTGCCGCAGCCCGAGGGGCCGAGCAGCGTGACGAACTCGGAGCTTGCAAGCCGCAGTGAAATTCCGTCGAGAGCGGTCAGCGTGCTGCCTTCCGGAGTACGGAACGCCTTGCGGGCGTCGATGATGTCTAGGGCAGAGGGCATGGTCGTCCAATCAGGTTCGCCGGCGGGCGTTGCCCGCCGGACAATGGGTCACTGGGAGGTTTTGATCCGCGTCCACTCGGCATTGTAGAGTTGCAGATCGCGACCGAGATCCTTGAAGATTTCCAGCTTTTCCAACACGTCCTGCGGGGGATAGATCGTCTCGTTCGCACCGATCTCGGCGGGGATGAGCTCTTGCGCGGGCATGTTCGGCGTGCCGTTCATCTGCTGCTCCACGTTCATTGCGGCGATCTCCGGACGCAGGTAAAACTCCATGAATTTTTTCGCGTTCTCGGGGTTCGGTGCCGAGGCGAGCAGACACATGTCTTCCTGATAGAGCGTCGCGCCTTCCTCGGGGATGATGTAGTCGATGGTATCGGGGTTCTCGGCGACAAAGATGTTGGCGCCGACATACCAATGCGCCGCCGCTACATCGCCGGAGATGACCTGCGGCACGCTGTCATAAGTGAACGCGGTAACGCCCTCGATGTTGTCGATGATGTAGTCAGCGGCGCCGGCAATCTTGTCCGGTTCGGTCGCGTTGACCGAATTGCCTGTCATGATGAGGCCGATGCCGATGGTTTCGCGCAGATCGTCAAGCAGGGTGATTTTCTTGCCTTCGGCACCGAGGGCAAAGAAGTCTTCCCAGCCTTTGATGTCGCCGGCCAATTCCTTGTTGTAGACGATGCCGACGTTGCCCCAAGCGTAGGGCAGGCAGTATTCCGCGTCGGGATCGGTCTCGGCGCGGACAAACTGCGGGTCGATGTTCTCGAAACCGGGGGCTTCGCCGATGTCGGTCTTCGCCAGCAGCCCGAGCTGGAACATGATGTCGTGCATATGCACCGACGGAAAAACGATGTCGTAGCCCGTTGCACCGGCCTGGATCTTGGCCAGCATCTCCTCGTTGGAGCCGTAGGTGTCGAGCGTCACCTCGATGCCGGTCTCCTCGGTAAATGCTTCGAGCACTGCCGGGTTGATGTAGTCGCCCCAATTGTAAAGCGACAGAGTCTCCTGTGCCATCGCCGCCATCGGGGACAGTATCAGCGCAGTCGTGGCAAGGTGGATCGGTTTCATGTTCAGGCTCCCTGTGCAGTTTTCGCAGTATTCTTGTTGCAGTCGAAAAATGGTTGGCTACTGTCATTTCCGTCAAATGTTATTTTTCTGTCATGTGGAGAATGCTCATGCCCAACGGCTTTTCCTCGTATGCCGAGGCCTCAATTGATGAACTAATGAGCAAGATGGAGGCCGGCCTGTCTGATCTGCCCAAGCAAGAGGCGAAGGTGGCGCAGTATTTTCTGCTTAACCGTGCATCGATCTCTTTCGAGTCGGGCAAGGGGATCGCGCAGAAGGCCGGAGTGGCCGAGATCACCGTGGGCCGGATGCTGCGCCGCTTCGGCTGCGCGGGGCTCAAGGAGTTCAAGGCGATGCTGCGGCACCGCTACTCTATCATCGGCGAGAGCCTGCCTCGGGACACAGAACTGTCAAGCGACTGGCAGGCCCAGAGGGATGCCGAACTGCTGGCCGTCAGCACGGTTTACGGAAAGATCGACAGCCCCGGATTCGCGGCGGCGGAGCGGTATCTGCGCCAGTCGGCCGAGGTGCACGTGACGGGCTTTCAGACCGTGCGTGGGCTGGCCGAGGACGTTGCCCGCCGCTTGGCGCTGGCGCGGCCGCGGGTGCGGTTCCTGTCGGGGCATGACAGCATGCTTTCGGAATGGCTCGATCCGCTGCCTGAGGGGGGCAGCTGTTTGCTGATCATCGACGTGATCCCCTATGCTTCCGAATGCGAGACGCTGGCACGCATTGCCCGCGATCAGGGCCGCGACGTGGTAGTGGTAACGGACGAATATTGCCACTGGGCGCACGATGTGACCGACGCGGTGATCAACACGCCGTCGAAGACCGGGCTGTTCCTCGAATCGACACTTGGCATCACCGCCGCGACAAGCCTTCTGATCCATGCCACCGCCAGCGGGTCGGGCACCGATCTGGCCCGCCGCATGGGCGACTGGAAGCGATTGTCACGTCAAATGCGGATCTTCTGAGCGGCGATGCGGTAGGCTTGGTCTGTTGGGCTTCGGGTAAGCCGCGATGGGTTCGGCATATTGAGCCTCGGACTGGACACCACCACAGCCACCGGGAAGCTCATGCTGAATGTCCTTGGGTCAGTGGCCCAGTTCGAACGGAAAATGATGCTTGAGAGGCAGCGTGAGGGCATCCGGAAGGTCAGGTCTGCCGGACGATACAAGGGTCGTCAGCCTAACGCCCGGCGCCTCTCAGGGCGTGCACAGGAGCTCCTGAAGGAAGGCCTGAGCTAGCGGAAGATCGCAGCGGAACCCGGCATCTCCGAAAGGTCCGTATGCCGGATTTGCTGAAGTCAGGAACTCGCCATTGTCCATCGCTGCGGTTGCGCTGTTGGCGCGGGGTGCCCATGATCGGGGGCAAGTCACCGTGGAAGGGACCTGCCTTTGCCTGAAGTTCTGACAAACCCGTGGCGCGGCAGCGGGTTCGGCCCGGCGGATGTCCTGCCGCTGGCCGATGCCGCCGGTGTTGCGCAGCTTCTGACCTCCTGTCCCCGGCATGCGGAGACGCCCTTGCACGACGTGACCGAGCTGGCCGCCCGTGTCGGAGTGGCGCGGGTCTGGGTCAAGGATGAGCGGGGGCGCATGGGGCTGGGCAGCTTCAAGGCGCTGGGGGCAGCCCATGCCATCGCGCGGGAGGCGGTGACCGCGGGCTCCGAGGATCTGCAGAAGGCGCTGATGGGCCGGACCTACGTGGCGGCGAGCGCGGGGAATCATGGTCTCTCTGTCGCGGCCGGTGCAAGGGTGTTCGGGGCGCGGGCGGTGATCGTGCTGGCCGAGACCGTGCCGGAGGCCTTTGCCGAACGGCTGCGTGACCGCGGCGCCGAGGTCCTGCGCGCCGGGATCGATTACGAGGCCAGCATGATGGCGGCAGAGCAGAGCGCGGCGGAAAAGGGCTGGACGCTGCTGTCGGACAGTTCGTGGGAAGGCTACACCGGGCTGCCGCTGCGGGTCATGGAAGGCTACCTCCAGCTTGCGGCGGAGGCCGTGGCGCAGATGCCGGAGCCGCCGACCCATATCCTCTTGCAGGCCGGTGTGGGCGGGTTGGCGGCGGCCGTGGCGGCCCATGCGCGCAACGCCTGGGGCGACGGACCGCAGATCATCGTCGTGGAACCGGCCTATGCCCCGGCCCTGACGGAGAGCATCCGGGCAGGCAAATTGGTCACCGCGAACGGGCCTGTCTCTGCCATGGGGCGGCTCGACTGCAAGACACCGTCGATGATTGCGCTGGCCGGGTTGTCGCGCGATGCGGACGCTTTCGTGACGATCACCGAGGAGGAGGCGGATGCCGGAGTCACGGTGCTGGCGGACCTCGGCCTGGCGACGACGCCGTCGGGCGGTGCGGGGCTGGCGGCGCTGATCGCGGGGCTGGACCTGGGACCCGATGCGCGCGTGCTGACCATCCTCAGCGAAGGGCCGGAGGATGGCTGACAGGTCGCTGGTCTTCGACGCGGCGGAGTACCGGGGCCGCGTTGCGCGTTTGCAGACGGCGATGGCCGCGCAGGGGATCGACGCGCTGCTGCTGACCGCTGAGGCGGACATCTTCTATGTCACCGGTTTCCTGACCCGCTTCTGGGAGAGCCCGGCGCGGCCATGGTTCGTCGTGGTGCCCGCGGATGGCAATCCGGTGGCGGTGATCCCCTCCATCGGGGCGGACCTGATGGCGCGCACGTGGATGGAGGACATCCGGACGTGGGACGCGCCCTGTCCCGGAGACGACGGGGTTTCGCTTTTGACGGCGACCCTGTGTGACCTCCTGCCGGAAACCGGACGGATCGGCGTGCCCATGGGGCTGGAAACGCACCTGCGGATGCCGCTCACGGATTACGCGCGGGTGTCGGCGGCCATCGCACCGCGCCGCTTCGTCGACGGGACGGAGGTCGTGCAGCGGGTGCGGGAGGTCAAGAGCGCGGCGGAGGTCGAGAAGATCCGTGCCAGTTGTGCCATTGCCGGACGCGCCTTCGACCGGGTGCCGGAGATTTCCGGACAGGGGCGGCCGCTCGACGCGGTGTTCCGCGACTTCCAGCGGCTGCTGCTGGAGGAGGGCGCCGACTGGGTGAGCTATGTCGCGGGCGCGGCGGGGCCGGACGGGTATGCCGACGTGATCTCGCCTGCCGGGCCCGAGCCGATGGTGCAGGGCGACGTGCTGATGCTGGACACGGGCGCGGTGCGTGACGGCTACTTCTGCGATTTCGACAGGAATTATGCGGTGGGCGCGCCCTCCGATGCAGTGCGGCGGGTGCATGAGGCGCTGTGGCAGGCGACGGAGGATGCGCTGGACCGGCTGCGGCCGGGGATGCTGGCAAGCGACGCGCACCGGATCCTGTCGGACGGGCTGACGGCGCGCGGGGTGGCACCGGGCGGTGGGCGTCTGGGTCACGGACTGGGCGTGACGCTGACGGAGTGGCCTTCGTTCACGCCGCTGGACGACACCCCATTGCGCGAAGACATGGTCCTGACGCTGGAACCGGGCGCATGGGTCGCGCCGGGTCGGATGCTGGTGCACGAGGAGAACATCGTGCTGCGCGCGGACGGGCCGGAGCTGCTGTCACCTCGCGCGCCCGAAGAGCTGCCGGTGCTGACATGAGGGGCTTTCCCTACGATCTGGACGAGCCGCCGCGCGGTGTGCTGGGCCTGATCTCGCTGCACGTGGATGAGACGGTGGAGGCCGATCTGCGCTGCTACCTGCCCGCGACGGGGGCCAAGCTGCACGTCACGCGGCTGCGATCCGGCGACACGCTGACACCGGGCAGCATCGCAGGCATGAAGGTGGGGCTGACCGCCGCGGCGCAGCTTCTGCCCCCCGCGGCGCACTTCGACGTGATCGCCTATGCCTGCACCTCCGGCACGGCGCTGTTGGGGGCGGAGGAGGTGCACGGACAGGTCGCGGCTGGCGCCACGACCGCCGCGGTGACCGACCCGCTGACGGCGGGGCTGGCGGCCATGCATGCGCTGGGGCTGAAGCGGATCGGCGTGGTCTCACCCTACGTGGCGGACGTGTCGGAGCCGCTATGCGCCGCCTTCGACGTGGGCGGCGTGGCGGTGACGCGGACCTTGTCCTTCGGCGAAGAGGAGGAGGCGCGGGTGGCGCGGATTGCGCCTGCCTCGATCGCGGCGGCGGCGCGCGAGGTGGCGCGGGGCGGCGGCATCGACGGGCTTTTCCTGTCCTGCACGAACCTGCGTACGGCCGACCTCCTGGGGCCGTTGACGGCGGAACTGGGTCTGCCGGTACTCGCCTCCAACCAGGTGCTTGCGTGGCACATGCTGAAACTGGCGGGCCTCCCCGCGCCGGATACGCTGCCGCTGCCGGACGGCCTTCGACAGGGGTGATCGGCTACGGGCGCGGCGCGGGTCCCGGCATCAGGTCTTGTGGCCTTTGGGATACGCGCGCTGCGGATGTGCCCCCTCGTGCTGGCGCGGGGCCCCGGCGGCTGTATTCTGTCGCTCCACATAACATCTGCGGGATGCACAGCATGGCGGAGCCGGTCACATCGATCACTGTTGTCGGGGGCGGCACGGCCGGTTGGCTGGCAGCAACCTACCTGCGCAGCAAGTGCGCTCCGAAGATCGCGATCACGCTGATCGAATCGCCCAACGTGCCGACCGTCGGCGTGGGCGAGGCGACGGTGCCGCACATGCCGGTGACGCTGCGCGAGATGGGGATCGACGACCAGGAGTTCTTCCGGTGCTGCAACACGTCCTTCAAGATGGGCGTGATGTTCCGCGGCTGGAACGTCGATCACAAGGGGCGGCCCTTCGACTACATGAACCCCTTCGCGCCGCCGCCGAAGATCGATGGGGTCGAGGTCGGGCATTACTTCCAGGCGTTCGGCGCGGGCCGGCGGGATTACATCCAGTCGTTTTCGCCGCTGATGGACCTGCTCGACGCGGGCAAGGGCCCGCTGTCCTTCAACGCGGCGAACGACCCGATGCCCCGGGCGGGCTACGCCTATCACCTCGACGCGGGCGCCTTTGCGAAGATGCTGGCGGAGGTCGGCGTGGCGCGCGGGGTGGAGCATGTGCTGGACGACGTGGACGGGGTCGAACTGGATGACACGGGCCATGTCGCGGCGCTGAAGCTGCGGGAAACGGGGCGGCGGCCCGTGCAGCTTGTCATCGACTGCACCGGCTTCAAGGGGCTGGTGATCCGCGAGGCGCTGGGGGAACCGTTCGAGAACTACTCCGATTACCTCGCCAACGACCGGGCCATGGCGCTGCCGATCCCGCATCCGGATCCGGAAAGGCTGCCCGCGGCCACGTCCTCCACCGCGCTTGGCGCCGGGTGGAGCTGGGCCGTGCCGCTCTACCACCGGATCGGGACGGGCTATGTCTATTCCAGTGCGCACCGGACCGACGATGCCGCACGGGACGAGTTCCTGGCGCACCTGGGCGACCGCGCGCCGAAGGGGTCGGAGCCGCGGGTGATCCCCATGCGCATCGGGCGGATGCGGCGGGCCTGGGTGAAGAACTGCATCGCGCTCGGTCTGTCCGGCGGCTTTATCGAGCCGCTGGAATCGACCGCGATCCACATGATCGACATGGGGATCCGCTGGCTGCTGCAGTACTTCCCCAGCCAGGATTACGAGGAATCGACGCGCGCCGCCTACAACCGCTGCGCTGACGAGATGTACAACGAGGTGCGCGATTTCATCTGCCTGCACTACCGGCTCGGCAACCGGACGGACACGGACTACTGGCGCGATGCGCGCGGGCTGAAGATCTCGGACCGGCTGGAGGGCTGGCTGGACCTCTGGCAGCGGCAACTGCCGGTGGAGATGGATATCGGCCGGGCGAACCTCTTCGATCACAACACCTTCCAGGCGGTGCTTCTGGGCAAGCGGGTCTACGAGAACGGCTGGGGCGCGGCGCGCTTGAACCGTTCCTTCGCCCTGTCCGAGAAACGCTGGAAAGGGTTCCTGCGCGACAGTGCGGCGCGGAACATGGCGGTCGTGAAGGTGAAGGCCGATCACCGCCGCGCGCTGCGGGTGCTGCGCGGAGAGGCTAAGGACGGCGCGGTGACGCGGCAGACGCTGGGGGTGGTGGCCGACGAGGCCGTGCTGTTCTGACTGTCCCGAAGGGGGCGGCGCAAAGCCCCGCCCTACATCGGGTTGCGCCCGGTCAGACCATCTCGATCACGCCCTTGTCGATGGCGAGGACGTAACCGCGGCGTGCGATGTTCTTGACCAGCAGTTCCGACACGATCTGGTTGCCCAGCCCGTCGCGCAGCCGCTTGATGCGGGTGGCGCCGGCGGCTTCCTCGCAGTCGGCCTCCGACTTGCCGGAGATCACCGCCTCGATCTGCGCGCCGGTCAGCATCTCGTCGTCGAGCCGCGCCTCCGCCAGGACAGCGAGCGTCTCCATCATCGCGTCGGTCAGCTTGAAGCCCATGGTGTTGAGGTAGACCGTCCGCTCCTCGCGCGAGATGATGAGCGACGAGACCTCGATCCCCGACCGTTCGATCTGGGCCATGCGGCGGTTGAGCGTGACCAGCATCACGAGGAACACGAGCGCCGCCACCAGAAGCGCCGTGGCGAAGATCAAGAGGACGAAGATGATCGTGCGGTAGCTGGCCAGCACGTCGGAAAAGGCCGTGCCCGACTGTGCCAGGATCTCCAGCAGCTTGATCTCGCCCTCGCCGGTCAGTGCGTCGTTCTCGACGAAGATCCGCTCCACCCGCGCGTTGAAGGCGTTGGCGTCGGGCAGGGTGAGGATCAGCAGCGCCCCCGTCACGGCCAGGATCGCGACGATGGCCGCGATGCCGAGTGAGACGAGGCGGCTGCCGGAACGCAGGCTTTCGGAAACGGAGACGGCAAGAGGCGGCATCGTGGCTTTATCCGGAGGTGGTTCCAAGGATCTTGAGCAGGATCCACCCCTGTGCGGCAAGCCGGGTGCGGACCTCGCGTTCGACCTGCGCGTCAGACTCGCAGGCGTCAATGACGATCGTACCATGGTCAAGCCGCAGGGGGTCGTCCTGCTTTGCCTTGTATTCCACCGAACAGGCGGCAGAGGCCAGAGCGGGCGTGAGGAGGGCTATGGCCGCAAGGGCCGGGGCGAGGATGCGTTTCATGCCTGTCACCCTGCGCCCGGTCCCGGGGAAATTCAATAACCACAAGGGTCTGGGCGGGCGGTTATCCGATAGCGGCGCGGCGTTATTGCGCGGCCCGGCAGGGGGCGGGCAGCGTGGCTGTACGAGGTTTCCCCGCCCCGGGGGCGCCACACCCACCTTGCCATGCGAAGAAAGGAATTTTCCAATGCGTCTGAAATTCGTGACCTCCATCGTCGCCGTCGGTGCGCTGATCGCCGCCCTCTCCACCGCCACCCCCGCTGCCGCGCGCAACAACGACGGCGCCAAAGTGCTGTTCGGAACGGCGGCGACGCTGCTCCTCCTCAACGAGTTGGCCAAGCAGAACAACAAGGGCCACAAGCCGCGCGCCTACATCCAGACCGACCGCTCGCCGCGCTACGATCGCGGACATCGCGACGGCCGCTACGACCGTGGGCCGAGCCGCCATCACCGTTATTACCAGCAACGCAACGGTGGTCGCCAGTACTGGGACCGCCGCCACCACCGTCACTGATCCTGAATGGCCGGAGCTTCGCGCGGGGCGCGATCCCCTCTCGACCGCGAGGCTCCGTTGTCGGGCAGTCCCCCCATCCTGTCCCGGGGGGCATGGGGCGCGCAGGTCGCACCCCCTGGAAAAGGGCCCTTGGCGGGGCCCTTTTCGCGTGGTGTTACATGGGGGCGGGAGCAATCAGGACGGGCTGGTCCAGCCAGTGTTCCTGAAGGTTCGGCGTCTCGCCGATGCGGTCCACCACGGCGAAGAGGCCGGGCGCGTGCAGCGGCGTCAGGACGCCATGCCACGTGCCGCGGTGAAAGTTCACGCCCTGCCCGGCAGAGGCGAGGAAGGCGTGGATCGGTCCCGGCACATCCCCGGCCTCTGCCACGATCACCAGCCAGGGATGGCTGTGCATCGGCAGGAAGGCCTGCGAACCTTCCGGGTGACGTTCCACCATCTCCAGTTTGTAGGGCAGGGTGCGCGGTTCGGCGTCGAAGACCGAGACGCCCGCCCGTCCCCCGGGGCCGAAGTCCAGCGCGGCGCGGTCGTGGAAGCGGCCGCATTTGCCCTGATTGATGACCTTGTCCGGCGCGCCCTGCGCCTCCAGCACGTCGCCGAAAGGGGCGAAGGCCTGAGAGGTCAGCGGGTGTGCGTGGATGGTCGGCAGGGTCATGGCCGGGCTCCGGGCAGGGTGAGGCTGACGTGGCGGTTCACGTCCTTGTAGAGCAGGTAGCGGAACGGCTCCTTCCCGGTGGCGACGCAGGCCTGCGGGCAGAAGGCGCGCAGCCACATGAAATCGCCCGGCCCGACCTCCACCCAGTCGCGGTTCAGCAGGTAGCGGGCGGTGCCCTGAAGGACGTAAAGCCCGTGTTCCATCACGTGGGTCTCGGCAAAGGGAATGCGCCCGCCGGGACAGAAGTTCACGATGTTGACGTGGAAGTCGTAGCGCAGGTCGAAAGGATCGAAGAAGCGCTGCGTTTCCCACACGCCCACGGCATCGGGCATCGCCGCCTTGCTGATCTCCGTCTCGTGGACGACGAAGGGGGTCAGCGGGTTGAGACTCGGCACGTTCTGGTGGCGCTTGCGGATCCAGTGGAAGCCCGCCGGTGCGTCCGAGGTGTTCCAGATCTCCCAATGCGCGCCTGCGGGAATGTAGGCGAAGTGACCCGGTTGCAGGTCCTCCCGCGCCCCTCCGATGGAGATGCGCAGCGTCCCGAAGGCGACGAAGATCGCGGCCTGCGCCTCCCTGTCGGGTTCGGGATCGGCAGAGCCGCCGCCGGGCGCCAGTTCCACGGCATACTGCGCGAAGGTTTCGGCGAAGCCGGTCAGCGGGCGGGCAAGGATCCAGACCTTCGCCAGAAGCCAGTCCGGCAGGAAGCTGGTGGTGATGTCGCGTTGCGTGACGGCGGGGATCACCGCGTAGGCTTCGGTGAAGACGGCGGTGCCCTGCGGGTTGATGTTCTGCCCCGGCAACCCGCCGGGAGGGAAGGCGTAGGTGGTCAAATCAGGCTCTCCAGCCGGAGGCGGGCAATGCGTTCGACCTGGCGGCACGCTTCGTCAAACTCCTGTTCATGAGTGTTGTCGATGCGGCGCTGGAAGGCGGCGAGGATGCTTTGCTTGCTGTTGTCCTTGACCGCGATGATGAACGGAAACCCTTGTTTTTCCGTATACGCGGTGTTCAGCGCCTCGAAGGTGCTGCGCTCTTCGTCGGTCAGCGCGTCGAGCCCGGCCGAGGCCTGCTCCTCCGAGCTTTCGGCGGTCAGGCGGCGGGCCTGTGCCAGCTTGCCCGCAAGGTCGGGGTGGGCGCGCAGCACCTGCAGGCGTTCCTCGGGCGTGGCGCGGCGGAAGGCCCGGGCCAGCGCGTTCGCCAGGCCCGCCGGACGGTCGTGGGCGGCCCCCAGCTCCATGTCGAAGGCGCGTTCGGCAACCCACGGGGAATGCTCGTAAATTCCACCGAAGGTGCCGACGAAGGTCGCGCGGTCCATCTGTGATGGGCGCGGACGGTGGACCGGCGGATGGGTCTCGGCCCAGTGGCGCGCGATGTCGATGCGGCGGGGGACCCAAACGTCGTCGAACTGCTGGATGTGGTCGAGGAAGCGCATCAGACCGGCGATCTTGCCCGGGCGCCCGATCAGGCGGCAGTGCAGGCCGATGCTCATCATCGCGGGCTTGCCGGCGTGGCCCTCGGCGCGCAGCACGTTGAAGGCGTCGGTCAGGTATTCCTCGAAATCGTGGCCGGTGACCCAGCCCGGCGCGCCCGCGAACCGCATGTCATTGGCTTCGAGCGTGTAGGGAATGATCAGCTGATCGCGCCCGTGGACCTGTTTCCAGTAGGGCAGATCGTCATCGTAGGTGTCTGAAATATAGGCGAATTGCCCGGTCTCCGCGACAAGCTCGACGGTGTTCATGGAGCAGCGCCCGGTGTACCAGCCCTGCGGCGCCTCGCCGGTGACTTCGGTGTGCAGGCGGATGGCCTCGGCGATCTGGGCGCGCTCTTCCTCGGGGGGCATGTCGCGGTGTTCGATCCACTTCAGCCCGTGCGAGGCGATCTCCCATCCGGCGTCCTTCATCGCCTCCACCTGCTCGGGCGAGCGGGCGAGGGCAGAGGCCACGCCGTAGATGGTAAGCGGCAGATTTCGCTGGGTAAAAAGCCGGTGCAGCCGCCAGAAGCCGGCGCGCGCTCCGTATTCGTAGATCGACTCCATGTTCCAGTGCCGCATGCCCGGCCAGGGCTGCGCGCCGGGGATGTCGGAGAGGAAGCCTTCGGACCCTCCGTCTCCATGCAAGACGTTGTTTTCGCCGCCTTCTTCGTAGTTCAGGACGAATTGCACGGCGATCTTCGCACCGCCCGGCCAGCGGGCGTCGGGGCGGTCGGGGCCGTAACCGATCATGTCTCGGGTGTAGCGGGTCATCTTGACGGGACCTTCGGAATGTCTTGCAGTCCCCCTCAGAAGCGCCAAACCGGCGGGATTTGCAAGAGGAGGGCCCGAGATATGGCCGAAGGGTTCCTGACAACCCACGTTCTGGACACGGCGCGCGGGCTGCCCGCCAAGGGCGTCGCGATCACCCTATATCGTATCGAGGGCAAGGAGCGCCACGAGATCTGCCGTGTCGTGACCAATGACGACGGGCGCACCGACAGTCACATCCTGCCCAAGGAGGATTTCCGCACCGGCACCTACGAACTGGTTTTCGAAGCCGGTGCCTATCTGCGCGCCACCGGGCAGGCAGGGGCGGAACCGCTGTTTCTGGACGAGGTGCCGATCCGTTTCGGCATGTCGGAGGACACGCATTACCACGTCCCGCTGCTGATCTCGCCCTTCGCCTTCTCGACCTACCGGGGGAGCTGAGGGCCCCGAGTCGGGTGTGAAGATCCGTTAAGGTTCATGCAGCGCGCGCCCGGGTTGACGGAGCGCGCGCTTCCCACATCTGGGGCCCCGGCGGGGGCGTTCCGCAAGGATTTCACCCGATCTTCACCAAGATGAAGTTCCGTTACCGACGAACCGGCCGTTTCGGGGTGCCGAACCGGCCGGTTGGTAACCTTTTGCCCCGGATCACGGCGATGTGTGGTTAACGACGCGGATTTTCCTGCCCGATGGTCTGGCGCGGGACGCCGTGACAGGGACCGTACCACGGCGCATGGGCGCACCGGCCAGCCCGGGGCAGAGAGGCCATGGCGAGGCGCGCATCACGCAACTGGACAGCGGCGCCGCGGACGCCTATCTACAACGCCCATGGCCAAGAAACCCGACCAGAGTCCGAACTACAAGGTGATCGCCGAGAACCGGCGGGCGCGGTACGATTATGCCATCGAGGACGACCTCGAGTGCGGCATCATGCTGACCGGCTCGGAGGTGAAGTCGCTGCGCGAGAACACCTCCAACATCGCGGAGAGCTATGCCGCGGTGGAGGAGGGCGAACTGTGGCTGGTGAACTCCTACATCGCGCCCTACGAGCGCGCGATGTTCGGGCACGAGGAGCGGCGGCGGCGCAAGCTCTTGGCGTCGAAGCGGGAACTGGCGCGCCTGTGGAACGAGACCCAGCGCAAGGGCATGACGCTTGTGCCGCTGGTCCTGTATTTCAACCACAAGGGTATCGCGAAGATCAAGATCGGCATCGCAAAGGGCAAGAAGACCGTCGACAAGCGCGAGACCGAGGCGAAACGCGACTGGAACCGCCAGAAGCAGCGGCTGCTGAAGCAGGGCTGACCTGACGCCGGATGACCAAGCGTCAACTTTTGTGCTTTTTCCTTAAACTGACATGGGATCGCTTTACGTAAACCTGAACATAACGTGTCAGGATGGATCGTATGGCGCTCTTGATCGGTTTGTTTGCGGGGGTTCTGGGTGGGATTCTGCTTGGCCTCAGGGCCGGGCATCTCAGTTTCGGGCGATGGCCGGACGGATGGTTCGGATTGCTCGGCGGTGCGCTGGGCAGCTCTGTCCTGAACCGCATCGGCGCGCCGGAGGACAGCGGCGGCGTGGATCTTGCGATGGTGCTGGGCCAGAGTTCCGGCGGACTGGCCGGGGGCGCGGTGCTGGTGGCCGTTGCGGGGGCGGTGCGCAATGCCGCGAAGAAGGAAAACCAGAAGTAATGCGCGCCGCGGCGCCCAGCCGCTTGCATGACGTCGCGGGCTTGCCTAAGCACGTGTGGACGAAAACGGCGGGGCGAGGAGGCGCGCAAGCCATGGACGATCCGAAAGTGCTGGTGTCGACGGAATGGCTGGCCCGGCATCTGAACGATCCCGACCTGAGGGTCCTCGACGCCAGCTGGTATCTGCCGGACATGGGCCGCGACGGTAAGGCCGAATACGCCGCCGCGCATATCCCCGGCGCGCGCTACTTCGACATCGACGAGGTTTCGGATGCGCGTTCGGAGCTGCCGCACATGGCGCCGGAGCCGGAGAAGTTCATGTCGCGGATGCGGGCCATGGGCGTTGGCGACGGGCACCAGGTGGTGGTCTACGACGGCGCCGGGCTGTTTTCCGCGGCGCGGGTCTGGTGGCTGTTCAAGCTGATGGGCAAGGACGACATCGCTGTGCTGGACGGCGGTTTCCCGAAGTGGCAGGCCGAGGGCCGCGAGGTCGAGGACCTGCCGCCGGTGATCCGCGACCGCCACATGACGGTGCGCCGCCAGGCCCATCTGGTGCGCGACGTGACGCAGGTCAGCGCGGCGGCAAAGCTGAAGGACCACGAGATCGTCGATGCCCGCGGCCCGGCCCGTTTCCGCGGCGAGGCGGCAGAGCCGCGCGCCGGTCTGCGGTCCGGCCATATTCCGGGCTCGAAGAACGTGCATTATGCCACCCTGCTGACGTCCGACGGCACGATGAAGGACCCCGACGCGCTGCGCGCGGTGTTCGAGGCGGCAGGCGTCGACCTGTCGAAGCCGGTCATCACCTCCTGCGGATCGGGCGTGACGGCGGCGATTGTGAACCTTGCGCTGGAGGTGCTCGGGAAGAGCGACCATGCGCTTTATGACGGGTCGTGGGCGGAATGGGGTGCCTTTCCGACGCTGCCCGTCGCGACCGGAGAGAAGTGATGTTCGAACTGCTGAAAGAGCAACCCGCAGACAAGATCCTGATGCTGATGCAGGCGTTCCGCGAGGACCCGCGCGAGCAGAAGATCGACCTGGGCGTCGGTGTCTACAAGGACGCCGAGGGCCGCACGCCGATCATGCGCGCGATCAAGACCGCCGAGAAGCAGCTTTGGGAGACCGAGACCACGAAGTCCTACACCGGGCTGGCCGGTGACGTGGGCTTTGCCGACGCGATGTTCGGCCTGCTGATGGGCGACGCGGTGCCGCGCAACTGCGTGGCGGCGGCGGCGACGCCGGGCGGCACGGGCGCGGTGCGTCAGGGCTTCGACATGATCCGCATGGCGGACCGCGAGGCGCGTGTGTTCGTCAGCGATCCGTCCTGGCCGAACCACATCACCATGCTGAAGCATCTCGAGATGCACATGCAGCCCTACCGGTATTTCGATTCCGAGACCCGGGCGGTGGATTTCGCCGGCATGATGGAAGACCTCGCCGATGCACGGGTGGGCGACGTGGTGCTGCTGCATGGCTGCTGCCACAACCCGACCGGCGCGAACCTGAACGCGACCCAGTGGCAGGAGGTCATCGACCTGCTGCTGAAGAACGGCGCGACCCCGATGATCGACATCGCCTACCAGGGCTTCGGTGACGGTCTGGACGAGGACGCGGCCGGTCTGCGCATGGTCGTGTCGCAGATGCCCGAGGTGCTGGTGGCGGCCTCGTGCTCCAAGAACTTCGGGGTGTACCGCGAACGCACCGGCCTGTTGATGGCCGTTGCGCAGGACCCTGTGCGGCAGAAGGCCAACCAGGGGATGCTGAACCACCTCAACCGGCAGAACTTCTCGTTCCCGCCGGACCACGGGGCGCGGCTGGTGACGATGGTGCTGGACGATCCGGCGCTGCGGGCCGACTGGGAAGAGGAAGTGCGCGAGATCCGCGAGGGCGTCCTGGGCCTGCGCGAACAGCTGGCCGCCGAACTGCAGCGGCTGACCGGGTCGGACCGCTTCGGCTTCATCGCGCAGCACCGCGGCATGTTCTCGCGGCTCGGCGCCACGCCGGAGCAGGTGGAGGCGATGCGCCAGTCGCACGGCGTCTACATGGTCGGCGATTCGCGGATCAACGTGGCGGGCCTGAACGCAAAGACCGTGCCGGTCCTCGCCGAGGCGATGGTGGCCGCCGGGGTCTGACGGGCCTTCATTGGCGAAGGAAAGCGGGGGGCCGGCATATGCCGCGCCCCCCGTGTCGTTTTCGGCGCAGGGCCCGGCCCGTCATTCGACGGTGATCGTGCCCTTCATCGAGGGATGGATCGCGCAGACGTAGGCGAAGGTGCCGGCGGTGTCGAAGGTGACGTCCTTGCTGTCGCCCCGGTTCAGGCGGCCGGTGTCCCAGCCGTCGCCGGTGGCGGTGTGCGGGGCGCCGTCCTCGTTCATGAAGGTGACGGTGGTCCCGGCCTTGACCGTCAGGGCGGCGGGCGCGAAGGCCATGCCCGACATGGTGACGGCGGCGCCGCTGTGGCTGGCGGCGCTCGCAGTCAGCGCGGAGACGGGTAGAAGGGTGAGGCCGGCCCCGATGCGGAGCACGGCACGGCGGTCAAACGTGGTCATGTGAAAAGTCCTTTGAAATGCGAAAATGCATCTCCAGTTCACACGGCTCCCTGCCGCCCGCCACACATTTCATGCGCGATCACGCAGCCGTGTGGTCGTGCGCGGCCTTGCTGTCCACGGGCGCCTCGGCGCGTTCGGTCATGCCGTAGTCGCGCAGCACATGCGCCACGCGCAGGCGGTAGTCGGCAAAGATGCCCTTGCGCCCGGCGGATTGCGCGGCGCGGTGCTTTTCCAGCTGGCGCCAGCGTTCGACCGCGGCCTCGTCCTCGAAGAAGCTGATCGACAGGAGCTTTTCGGGGTTGGTCAGTGACTGGAAGCGTTCGACCGAGATGAAGCCTTCGACCTGTTCGACGAGCGGCCGCATCGAGGCGGCGATGTCGAGGTAGGCGTCCTTCTTGCCCTCGGCGGGGGTCACTTCGAAGATGATGGCGATCATTGGTCTGTCCCGTGCGATGTCGCGCCCAGTGTCAGGAAGGTTCGCTCTGCGCGCAAGGTGAACTTGCGGGGCTGTGCGAAACGGCGGGGCGGGCGGCCCTGCCGAAGACAGGCCAGCCGCCCGGAGGGCCGAGGGTCAGCCGAAGACCGACCAGCCCATGTGGTGCGCCAGCCGTTCGGCGGCGTGGCTGCCCATCCTCGAATTGCCGTAGCCGTCGAGGCCGGGCGACCAGATCGCGATGGAGGCCTGGCCCGGTGCGATCAGCAGGATGCCCCCGCCGACGCCGGACTTGGCGGGCAGGCCCACGCGGAAGGCGAAGTCGCCCGATCCGTCGTAGTGGCCGCACATCATCATCAGGGCGCTGATCCGCCGCGCCTTGAGCGGGGTCAGCATCCGCGGCGCGCCGGGCAGCTGCGCGATGACGCGGCCCGCGCGGGCGAGCTGTTCGCAGGTCATCTCGATCGCGCACTGGTGGACGTAGGTGCCCAGCGTGATCTCGGGCGGGTTGCGCAGGTTGTCGCAGGATTTCAGGTAGTGCGCGAGGGCGGCGTTGCGGTGTCCGGTGGCGGCCTCGGACCGGGCGACGGCCTTGTCGATGTGGATGTCGTCGTCCTCGGCGGCGGCGCGCAGGAAGCCCAGGATCTCGGCCAGCGTCTCTTTCGGCGCGCGGCCGGTCAGCAGCTCGTCCGTGGTGACCAGCGCGCCGGCGTTGATGAAGGGATTGCGCGGGCGGCCGTTCTCGTGCTCGAGCGCGAGGATCGAGTCGAAGCGCTGGCCGGAGGGTTCGCGCCCGACCCGCGTCCAGATCTGTTCGCCGATCCGCCCGAGCACGCAGGCGAGCGAGAAGACCTTCGACACCGACTGGATGGAGAACCGCTGGCGCGCCTGCCCGGCAGAGACCATCCCGCCCCCCGGGAGCGCCACGGCGATGCCGAACTGCGCGGGGTCGATGCGCCCGAGCTCCGGGATGTAGTCGGCCACCTGTCCCCAGTCGCCCTGCGCGCGGATGTCGAGGTCGAGGTCGGTCAGGAATGTCTTCAGGGCATCTGTCACGTGGGTCCGTCCTTTGCCGGGGGCCCGCCCAGCCAAGCGCGCCGGGGCCGTGGCGTCAACGGGGCTAGCGGTCCTCGGTGCGGCCCTTGCGGCTTTCCCAGGTGCGCGTGACCGGAGAGGGCAGGTCCCGCGGGTGCCGTCCGCGCGCCGCCGCCAGTTGTTCCCGCGCGTCGCGGGAGTGTTCGGGAGCGGGTTTGGCCGGGCCGGTGATGGGGCCGGAAAGGGGGCCGGTGATCGGGCCGGGCGGGCGCCCGTCGGGCGGCGTCAGGATGTGCCTGAGCAACGCCACGGGATGCGCGCGCAGCGACAGGCGCATGGCGACGTAATCCTCCACCACCTCCTCGCCCTCGGTCATGCGGGGCAGGTCGGCCATGACCTCGCGGATCGCCTCGCCCTCCATGTCGCGGGCGAAGAGCGGCAGGTCGGGGCCGCGGTGCAGCGCCTGGGCCTCCCACAGCGCCTCGCGGCGGTTGAGCCCGATGCTGGCAAAGGCGTCGGCCTCCGCGAGGCGGCCCAGCACCTTGGGCGACAGCCCCGCCCGCCGCCAGACGTCGCGCACGGTGCGGTAGCCGTTGCCGCGGGCGCGGGCGATCCACTGGGCGTCGTCCTCGCCCAGCCCCTTGATCTGGCGGAAGCCCAGCCGCAGCGCCAGCCCGCCGCGCCCGTCGGGTTCCAGCGCGTTGTCCCAGTAGCTGGCGTTGATGTCGATGGGCCGCACGGTGACGCCGTGTTCGCGGGCGTCGCGCACGATCTGGGCGGGGGCGTAGAAGCCCATCGGCTGGGAGTTCAGCAGCGCGCAGGCGAAGACCGCGGGGTGGTGGCACTTCAGCCACGCCGAGGCATAGACCAGCAGCGCGAAGCTGGCGGCGTGGCTTTCGGGGAAGCCGTACGACCCGAACCCCTCGATCTGCGAGAAGCAGCGCTCGGCGAATTCCTCGTCGTAGCCGTTGTCGCGCATCCCCTTCAGGAACCGCGTGCGGAATTCGCTGACCGAGCCGTGCTTCTTGAAGGTGGCGAGGGACCGGCGCAGGCGGTCGGCCTCTGTCGGGGTGAAGTTCGCGCCGGTGATCGCGATCTGCATCGCCTGTTCCTGGAACAGCGGCACCCCCAGCGTCTTGCCCAGCACCTCCCCCAGCGCGTCGGAGGGGAAGCTCACCCGCTCCTCGCCGTTGCGGCGGCGGATGTAGGGGTGGACCATGTCGCCCTGTATCGGGCCGGGCCGGATGATCGCCACCTCGATCACGAGGTCGTAGAAGTTGCGCGGCCGCATCCGGGGCAGGAAATTCATCTGCGCCCGGCTTTCCACCTGGAAGACGCCGAGGCTGTCGGCCTTGCAGAGCATGTCGTAGACCTCCGGGTCCTCGGGCGGCAGGGTGGCCAGCGTATGCGTGGTGCCGTGGTGCGCCTTGAGCAGGTCGAAGGCCTTGCGGATGCAGGTCAGCATCCCGAGGCTGAGCACGTCGATCTTCAGGATGCCGAGCGCGTCGATGTCGTCCTTGTCCCAGCAGATCACCGTGCGCCCCTCCATCGTGGCGTTCTCGATCGGCACCAGTTCGTCCAGCCGCCCCTCCGTCACGATGAAGCCGCCGACGTGCTGGGAGAGGTGCCGCGGGAAGCCGATGATCTCGTGGATCAGCTCCATCGTCAGCTGCAGGCGGCGGTCGGTCGGATCGAGGCCGATCTCGCGCATCCGCTTCTCCTCCATCCCGGAGGTGGAGAAGAACCCCCAGAGCTGGGAGGAGAGCGCGCCCAGCGTGTCCTCGCTGAGGCCCATGGCGCGCCCGACCTCGCGGATGGCGCGCTTGCCGCGGTAATGGATGACCGTGGCGCAGAGGCCCGCGCGGTGGCGGCCGTAGCGTTCGTAGATGTGCTGGATCACCTCCTCGCGGCGCTCGTGCTCGAAGTCGACGTCGATGTCGGGCGGCTCGTCCCGGGCCTCCGACACGAATCGCTCGAAGACCATGGTGCCGATCTCGGGGCTGACGGAGGTCACGCCGAGGCAGTAGCAGGTGATCGAATTGGCCGCCGAGCCGCGCCCCTGGCAGAGGATGCCGCGCTCGCGGGCGAAGGCCACGATGTCGCGGACGGTGAGGAAATAGGGCTCGTACTTCAGCTTCGCGATGAGGGCGAGTTCGTGGTCGAGCTGGGCGCGGGCCTTGTCGGGGGCGCCCTGCGGGTAACGCCAGGCCAGCCCCTCGTGCGCGAGGCGGGAGAGCCGCTGGCTGGCGGTCTCGCTCCCGGTGATCTCGGAGGGGTATTCGTAGCGCAGGGAGGCGATGTCGAAGGTGCAGCGCCGCGCCAGCTCTGCCGCGCGGGTGACGGCATCGGCGTGGGGGCCGAGCAGGCGGCGCATCTCCTCGCCGGAGCGCAGGCGCTGCTCCGCGTTGGCCAGGGCGTGACGGCCCAGCCGGTCGACCCGCTGGCGGGTGCGGATGGCGGTCAGCACGTCGGCCAGGCGGCGGCGGCGGCCATGGTGCATCATCGGCTGTGCGGTGGCGACGGTGTCGATGCCCAGCCGCGCCGCCAGCCGGGCCAGCGCATCGAACCGCCGGGCATCCTGCCCGTCGTAGCGGGGCGCCAGCGCGAGGTGCAGGCCCCCGGGCGACAGGGCTGCGCCGTCCGGCGGGGCGACCGGGCCATGCGGCGCGGCGGCCACGTCCATACCGCCGGAGGGGGCGGAGGAAGCCCGGGCAAGGCGGCGCGACAGCTGTTCCGCTTGTGACTGCCACCCGCCCGCGCCGCCCGTCACCACGGGGACGCGTGGCGGATGGAGAATGGCCTCCCACCCGCCCATGTCCTCGGGCAGGTCGGCCAGGGAAAGGTCGCAACGGCCCTTTTCGGCCCGCTGCCGCCCGACGGAGATCACCCGGCAGAGATCCGCCCAGCCCTGCCGGGAAGTGACCAGCACCGTCATCTCGATCCCCTCGCGGAACACCAGCCGCGCGCCGGGAATCACCCGCGGCACCGTGTCGACCGGCGCCCGGGGCGGCGCTGGGACCCCCGGCGGCGCGGGCGGACCGATCAGCCCGTCGCGGGCGACGATCTCCTCCCGCTCGCGGATCTGGTAAGCGATCTCCTTCGCCTCGCTGTGGGCCCGCACGATCCCCGCGACGGAGTTCTCGTCGCATATGGCAATCGCCTCGATGCCGAGAAAGGCGGCACGTTCCACGTACTCCTCCGGATGCGAGGCACCGGTGAGGAAGCTGAAGTTGGACGTGATGCAGAGCTCGGCGAACATGCCGGCCAGATTAGTTCATGTTTTGTTCTTTTTGGAGTCGATACCCGCTGTCCTGTCATTCAGCCTGCCGGACCCGGCCCGGGGCCGGAAAGCAGGTATTTGGACCAAGATGAAGGACATGGCGCGCTTTCCCCTTCATCTTGGCGCAAATACCTTGGGGGGTGCGGGGGGCAAAGCCCCCC
>NZ_JBRBWD010000056.1:0-45368 GCF_052825245.1 Sagittula sp. | reverse complement strand
TCAAAGATCTCGGCGCATCCCGCCGATTGCAGCGCCTCGGACTGGGGCAGGGGGGTCTGATCCTCTGTGGATACGCGCGCATAGCCTATCAGGGGCATGAAAACGGGCCATTTGCAATTTTAGATAACACTAATAAACGACCGAATGACCGCGCGATCAGAGACCGGCTGCCTTGGTCAGGTTCACCCGGAACCGGTCGCGGCGGCGCTGATAGCGGCGGGTCATCTCGGCCGAGGCGTGTCCGAGCTGCTTCTGGACATAGCGCTCGTCGACCTCGGCCGAACTGGCGAGACCGGCGCGCAGAGAGTGGCCAGAGAAGAGGGCGAGGCGATCCTTTTCGGGCAGCTCTGATCGGATGCCGGCGTCGAGGACCGTGCGCTTGATCAGTCGAGCCACATGTTTGTTGTTGAGCCGCGTTTCGGATGCCCGTGTGCCATCACGCGAGGTTCCGACGAAGACCGGGCCGAAGTCGATCTTCGCGAAGTGCAGCCATTGCTCAAGGGCACGAACAGGGCAGGTCTGATCCTTGGAGCCGCGGCCGATCTCGACTTCGCGCCAACCGGTTTTGGCGTTGAGGGTCAGGAGGGCGCCTTTCTCCAGGATTTCGATCCAGCCGCCGGAATCCGGTGTATCGTCTTTGTGCACGTCCAGGCTGACAATTTCGGATCGGCGGAGGCCTCCGGCGTATCCAAGCAGAAGGATTGCCCGATCGCGTAGCCCGCGCAGGTCATAGGGCAGGGTGGCCACCATCGCGAGGATGTCCTCGGCCAGGATCGCTTCCTTCTGGACTGGCGGCCGCGCGTGCTTGCGCTTGATGCCCGCCAGAACTGTCGCGATGTGCCGGTTCCTGCGATCGAGAATGAACCCGCGCTGCGCGTAGTTCCAGGTGAGACCGGACAGGCGGCGGTCGATCGTGCTGACCGACAGGGGTCGGGACGCCGACTGCGAAGGGGAGGAGCCTGACCCGGAGGCCAGATCGGCGAGGTAAAGCCCGATCATCTCAGGAGAGGGGGGCAATGGCTCCGCGCCCTTCATTCGGCACCATCGCGCGAAATGCGCCCAGTCTTTCGCATAGGCCCTCAGCGTGTTCTCTGAAGCCGCGGCGCGGGCGTAATCTCGGGCGGTGTCCACCAGTCGATCGAGCGTGCCGGAACCCGCGACATGGGAGGGCAGGGCGATGTCATCGTTTTCCTCTTGATCGCTAGCGTCGACGCGATCGTCATCAGGCTCACCAGAGGGCGTTGGCGTCGATTTCTCGGTCTCTGAGGGCATATTTTCACTGAATCCGGCAATGAAATTGAACTGCTTCCCAGCATATCTTTTCACATCCGATAATGCAAACTTATTGGACATAGCGGAGAGCAGTAGAGTGGGGCGGTTTCTACATCATATTGTGGACGAAAGCGCCGCGAGAGTGTAGCTTTGGGCATGACATACCTGCCCGCCACGATCTCGGACGACCTGGCCACCCTATCGCAGCTTCCCGCGTGGGTCACCTCCGGGCGTGCGGAAACCCTTGAAACTGTGGCCTTTCGGTCGGGAGCCGCGCTGACAGTGCTCGACCAGCTGATCAGCGATCCCAGGCATTGTGTGCCTGTGAAACTGCTCGCCAACCGGCTGGCACTGAGTGCGGCGACGGCCACCTCGAAACTGGAAGGACGGATGGCGCGGGAGGCGGACATCCGCGACGCCTACCATCTGACGCCACCGGGCGAGGCGCGGGGCCCGGATGGCGATCTGTTGGCGTTCTGGCGCGAGGCCGTGCGGCTTCGGCTGAACGGACCCGGCGAGATCGCAGACCTGATCGGCGCGCACCTCGCAGGCGAGGAGGGTGTCTGGCTGGACGCCGGACAGGAACGCGCCCGGACCCACGGACCCTTGGCTGGCTGTGTGACCACCCTGCAAGCCGTGCTCAAGGCAGACGACCGGGCGGAACGGATCGCTTGTCTGCTCTCGGACATCGTCCTGGCGCGGGCGCTGAATTGGAAGACCTTGCTGCCGGTGTCGGCGCAGCGGTTGACAAAGGCGGCTCTGCGCGACCTTACCGCAGAAGGGCAGGGGGCCGATCTGGCAGTCGAGATGCGGATCCTTGAGGCCATCGAAGAGTCGATCCGCTTGGCGCGGGATCTGGCCCGTCGGGCGGAAGCGCTTCGCGCCATCGCGCCGAAGCTGCGTGCGAAGGGATCGACAGCGGCAGTGGACCTGTTCCTGACCGAGGATGCCGTGGCGCCGGCGTCGATGCTGTCGCCGCGCATTCGCGGCACCTCGATCCCGATGACCGACCGCGCCGCGCGGCGGTTCTGCGATCGGTTGGTCGAGCTGGGCGTGGCACGGGAACTGACCGGGCGGCCGACCTTCCGGCTCTACGGGATCGCATCATGACGGTCGCGACAAGGAAACGGAAACCGGCGGAGGAGGGCGGCGCCGTCTTCGACCGGGAGCTTGACGATCGGCCACAGGAGCTGCGCTGGCGCGAATGGATGGGGCGGATCGAGGCGGTGCTCTTCGCCAGTGCCGCGCCGGTCGGCCGCGAGGATCTTGCGTGCGTGGTGGGGCAGGGGGCCTCGGTCGAGATGCTCATCGACGACATCCAGGCCGAACTCACCGGCCGTCCCTATGAGCTGGCACAGGTTGCCGGCGGATGGATGTTCCGAACGAAGACCCAGTTCGCGGATGCCATCAAGGCCGCTGCCGATCTGGGCGAGCAGTCGCTTGGCTTCACCGAGATGGAGATGGGGGTGCTCTGCGCCATCGCCTATCATCAGCCGATCGACCGGGCCGGTCTCGCAGACATCTTCGGCAAGGAGGTGAGCCGCGATCTGCTGGCCCGGTTGCGCTACAAAGAACTAATCGCCAGCGGCCCGCGGTCTCCGCGGCCGGGGGCACCGCATACGTTCGTGACGACCGAGACGTTCCTGGTGACGTTCGATCTGCAGAGCCTGCGAGATCTGCCGGAGCTGGAGCTGCCATCCGCAAGGGAGGAAGTCCAAACGACAAGATAGCGTGACTGGCCCACGTCGAAACGCCTACCAGCGTGTCGAAAGGGTGCCTGACGTGAACATGTCGACGGTCTCTGGGATCAAAAGTGTGAGTACTTCCTTGTGTTCCGAATGCGTTCGGGATCCCGATATCACCGAGTGAGCATAGACATTGAACTCCGCGGCCTTGTAGTGACCGAAGAACCCGCTTGCGGGATGTAGATGTGCGCGAGTGGTTTCGTTCTCACCAGCAAACAGCAAGTCCATGACGCCCGTATCGGGATCGTGGTCCTTCCGCGGCATCCAGCTGTCTGGCCAGGACGACGATTTCCGGAACCATTTCCGACCATTTGGCCCATAGCAGATGAGCATCGTTTCCGCCGCGCTCAGGTCAACAAAGCGCAATGCGGTTGCCTTGCGGCTGACATCAAAAGCCTCAGCGAGCTCATCGATTGCGTTGAAGGAGGTCCTTCCAATGCCCCTCATGCGCGGTAGGAACAAAAATCGAGGCATGATCAATTCCGCGGCGTAGCGATCCGCTTCGCGCTCTTTGACCTTGGCCTTACCATTTGCCGAGCCGATATCCTGTTTGGCACAGGCTAAGATCTGATTGCGATGTCTTTTCCAATGGCCGATTTCATGGGCGAGTGAGAACCGTGCGCGCCGGACCCCAAAACGGTCATCCACGGTGATGATCGCCTTGTCCTGGACCCCTGTGATTTTCGCCTCGCAGCTCTCCAATTGGCGGTACCGGACCTTCGCACCCATGGTCCAGGCGATCGTTTCCAGGTCGATTTGGCCGGGCTCGGTGACCCCGTATCGTACGAGATGTTGTTCGGCATCCGATAGCGCTTTCACGGGTCGCCCTCTCCTGGTAATGCGACGCCAAGCTCTCGAAAATCTGCCAAAAGATCGAGAACCTCGCGATCAGACATCGGACCAGCGCAGGCATTTCGTGCGGCCTGTGTCAGGCTTGGCACGTCACGCGCGATCCGTGCAACGATGACGCGCGCATCGTCAGCAGTGACTTTCCAGGACTGAGAAGATGCTAGGCGATCCGCATTCATCTCGGCGCGCGCGCGGGCAAGCGCTTTTCGTCCCGCTTTCATCTGTGCACTGTCAAGCAGACTGTCGAATGCGCGTCCTGCATCTTCAGCAGCGATCCCATCATCTTCGAGATCTGCGAGAATCTCCTCGTCGCTCATGCTGAGAATTGCATCGACGACATTATCCGTCAGATCAAACAGCTCTTCACGCTTGGACTTGGTCGTCATGATTGACTCCGTTCTTTCTTGAAACGATCCATCATTCGGGCAATGCGCCGGTGGATCGTGGCTAGCTCCTCTTTTGTCACGCCAGCGAAGTCACAAAGCTCCTGACCTCGCAGGCCATCAAACCCACCGAGCAAAACAAGGTGGGTTCTTTCACACCCTTTGCACTGCTCTTCGAGAAAGGCATGGAACGCCGCCTCATGTTCGGCATGCAGCAACTCCTGTTCGCCGGTCCGGGTCGTTTCATCTGCGGTAAGGGCAGTCAGAAGATCGTATTCCGGGTGCGATACCTCGGCGGCGAGTGCGTCTTTGCGCCGTTTACGCCATTCGATGCGATTGTCGGCAAGCGAGCGCATGGCATTCGCCAGAAAGGTCACCAGCTCGACTCCCTTGGGACAGCGCCGGCGATATCGGGGGTTCTCTTCAATTGCCTTCATCATGGCTTCATGCAGCAGATCCTCGGGCTCGATGTCGCCGGAGACTGCGGCCCATTTCTTTGCGATCTTCAACAAACGAGCCTTATCGGTGAGGCATAGCGCGCCAAGCTCGTCCCGGAGTTCTTCCGTCTCCTTGATGTCAACAGGCTTAATCACGCCCAACGTTCCGTCCTCCTCATTGATGGTGGGACACTCCTATAGGCGCATGACCAGCGCCGATTCGGACACCTACAGCATATATTTTTGCTGTGTCGGAATCGAATGTGAGCACAAGCCTTTGTGGATGTGAGCGGCAATCGCCACAACATCTTAAGAGGACTTAGACCCATGACTGACGAAAACACTTTTCTTGACCTTGAAGCTTGCGCCCGCGAAGGGCGCCATGATCCCACTGCGACGCGCTTTCGCATCCGCATCGATGACGTGCGCTATCGCATCGACGATCCCAAACCCACCGGTCGTCAGCTCTTGGCGCTGACCGAGCAGAAACCGCTCGATGAGTATCTTATCTTCCTCGTGCTTCGGGGCGGTGGCTTCGAAGAGATCAGGCTGGATGAGACCGTGGATCTGACCCGGCCGGGTGCCGAGCGGTTCCTCACCTTCGAGAGCTCCGCTTCGTATCGGTTTGAGATTGACGGTCAGCGGATCGAATGGGGAACCAAGCTCATCACCGGTCTCAGGCTGAAGGAGATCGCTGGCGTTGATCCCGCAACCTATGCGCTTTGGCGTGAGGTTCGAGGTGGCGAAGACCTTCCGATCTCCAACGACCAGTTGGTGGATTTGAGCGCAGACGGACTTGAGCGGTTCTTCACGGTCATCGAGCAGACCACGGCGGGCGATGCGCAGAGTGGCGGGGCGTTGCCCCGCCGCGACCAGATCTATCTGTCAGCCGCGGCACCGGGATTTCAGGTGATCAACGACAAGCATCAGGTCGGGATCGTCCTGAAGGATTTTGTTCTGCCGGACGGCGGCTTCGATGTCGGACGGACGGACATCCTGATCATTCTGCCCGCCGGTTATCCCGACGCGCCGCCCGACATGTTCTATTGCCACCCCTGGCTCCGTAGGGCTTCCAACGGAGCCTATCCGAAATGCGCCGATATTCCACAGCCCTTTTCCGGCATCACCTGGCAGCGTTGGTCTCGGCACAATTCCCAATGGCGCCCTGGCAAAGACGGCATCTGGACGATGATCAAGCGCGTCGAGCATGCCCTGCGGGAGGCGGTCTAATGGACTATGACGTCATTGTCCCGCAGCGGTTCCTGGAGCCGTTGCGACAGGCCGCATTCAACGGCGCCAAAGAAGGTGGCGCCTGGGCCTTGTTCAGTTCCGCGCGGGTGACCCGGGATCCGGTCAATACCAAGCCGCGTCACCGCTACATCCTCCGGCATATCCAGCCCTTCGCCGTGACAGATACCGTGTCGTCTTCGCCGAAACACATTACGGTGAAGACCGACACCTTCATGCCGATCCTGCGCCAAGCCCAGTGTGAAGGTCTCACACCTGGTTTCCTGCACGGCCATCCGAGCGGGTACTCCGCATTCTCAATGCAAGATGACATGAACGATAAGGCACTAACGCAGGCAACCCGGAACCGGAACGGTCCGGAGGCGGGTTTTGTCAGCCTCTTGGTGTTGCCGGACGACACCCTGAAAGCACGGGTTTGGCACGGGGACTGCATGACTCAAGCCGCGACAGTATTGATCGCCGGATCGCAGGTGCGCATCATGGATCGACACCCCATTGTTGCGGCGCACGGCAGCGATCTCGATCGCCAGGCCCGGGTCTTTGGTGATCTCTTCAACGATCAAATTCGGGCGTTGCGCGTCTTGATCGTTGGAGCAGGAGGGACCGGCTCGCCCTTGGCGGTGATGCTGGCGCGTGCCGGGGTGCGCTGTCCCGTCATTATCGATCCCGATATCGTCGAGGACACCAATCTGCACCGTCTTCACGGTGCACGGGTTTGCGATATAGGCCGGGCCAAGGCCGAGGTTATCGTCGATCACATCAATGGGATGGGGCTTGAAACGGGAGCCATCGGCATTCAGGGAAATATTTTAGATGCCGCACATCGCGATCTTCTAGTCTCTGCTGATCTGATTTTCTGCTGTACGGACGATCACGCTGGACGGCTCCTGCTCAACCGTTTTGCCTATTTCTATGAGATCCCCGTCGTCGATATCGGGCTTGCCATCGAAAGAACCGACATGGGCATTCGTGACATGACCGGACGCGTCACGACGCTCCATCCAGGCGCCGCATGCCTGTTGTGCCGAAACATTGTCGACCCTTCCCGTGCCCGCGCAGAGGAACTCCGGCGCCGTGATCCCGAGGCTTTCCTTCAACAGGCTGACGACGGCTACATTCTGGGCGGCGGCAATCCGGAACCGGCCTTCATTTCGATGACGACTTCGGTGGCGACCATGGCCATGGAAGAGATGCTACAGCTCATGACCGGTTTTCGCGGTGCAGGCGGGTCGGCAACTCAGCGGCTGCGGCGGTTTCAGGTTCCCGAAGACCGGCGCACCGGTGCTAAGATCGATCCGGACTGTCCGATCTGCGGCGAAAGCGAAATCTGGGGGATCGGCGATATCACCCCGTTCCTAGACCGGGTGGCCTAAGATGATCAGAGACATCCTTCGTACCTGTTTGGTCACACTGCGCCTTGTCGATCGACCGGCCGTCCTGCTTAGATATTTGGAACAGCAGCCGTCACCTGAGGAAATTGCGCCTGGCGACGTCATCCTTGTCGGCGACCGAGACAAGCTGAAATGGGCGGTCATGGCCTGCCCTGGTGGGTGTGGTAACATCATGCGCTTGCCACTTGTGTCCAATCGGCGGCCGCACTGGTCCGTCAACCGTGATTGGCTCGGGCGACCTTCCCTCTCCCCTTCGGTGCATCAACGCAACGCCTGCAGGGCGCACTTCTGGATCCGAAAAGGGGCAGTCACTTGGTGCCGGAACAGCGGATGCGGTCACCCATAGTACAGGGGAGGAATATGTAAAAAAAAATCTCAAGACTCAGGTAGGCTCCCGGTCCGCCTGGGTCCCGGTTTGTAGTGAGCACATGCGCTACCCGGCCTCGCGTAGCCGCACCCGGATAAGGTCCTCGATTTCGCTGCGGATATCAAACTGGGTTTCCACTTCCAATTCGAGGGTCACTGCGATCGCGAAGCGTATCTCTTCGTCTGGACTGAGACCTCCGCCGGAGTTGTCCCGGCATTGAACACGTATGGGAAGCACCGCACCCTGACCGTAGTTTGGCACAATCGGACCATCTTGAATCAGGCGTCGAGACCAGACAGTACCCCTCTTGATGATATTCGCGTCCAGTTCGCGGGCCCGCATGTCGAGGTTCCAGCCCTGATCCTCGATCAAATTCCCCAAGAGATCGGTTCCATGCGGCACCGCTTCCAGAAGCGCCAGACGGTATCTAGCTCTGGTTGCAAGGACCGGAGAGAACCAGGCAATCGTTACCCACATGGAACGGCCCAAGCGCTCACCGGCAAGCGAGGGTGGCAGAGGAACATCGAACAAAGCCGCACGGTCTTTGCGAATGGTTGCAGTGCCAATCAACGTGACGCCATAGTCCGGCGCTTCCCGCATGAAGACTTCATTCAGCACCCCGTGACCAAAATGCCGACACACCTCCTCGCGTGCGTTCGAATGGTTGCCATTGAGCCGCGCCCGTTCCGACTCATAGTAGGCAATCGCATTCTCCGGCCATCGAGCTGCGTTCACGGCCAATGCTTTGGTAATCAGGGCAAGATCGCGTCTGCCGAGATTCTGTCCTTCGAAGGGTCCGTCGTCGCCCATGAGTTCGGTAGCGGCATTGACATGTGCGCGTGTTGCCAAAGCATTGCTGCAGCTCGTCCCTCTGACACGATATTGAGAGGCTGCACCCCGCTGCACGGTTGCCGCATAAAGACCCGACCTTTGATACTGGTTGGGGACGGTTAGCCGCAGATGGGCGCCGATCGGAGACATGCGTAGATCGTGCTCGCCACCCGTGTGGACATAGTCGGGTTTGATCGACCGAAAGGCGCCGAGGCCCAGCCCTGACGAGACGGCAGTTAGAACACCCTCACCGCCGTCCAGAGAAATCATGCCTGCCGGCAGCGGCATCGTCGGGTCGGTGAGGTCCCGAGAGGCCGCGCCAACAGTGACCACGTTCACCGCTTCGCCGGGTGCAAGAAGCGTTCGAGTATGTCGCGCGACGCGCAAGGCCGCATCGATATGGGCTTTTTGCGCTTCAAGACCAGCATCCTCGAAGTCAATGGACCTCATATTGGGGACGACCAAGCCGTCCGGAGCGTTGCCTGCGGAGACTGTAAAAAGGATACCTTGGTTCTCCGCCCACCAATCAAGTAGCCGTGCAAGCGAACTGATCCGACCTGCAAAATGCGATCCACGCACGCCGATCGAGAAATTGACGATGAATGCTTCCGGTGCCAGTGGATCGTCACCCAAGAACGCGCGCGTTAGTGCGATGTGGACGAGGTCGACAAACAACTGATCGTCTGGCGAGGAGGCGCCATCCGCCCCGTCGACAAGCACTGGTATGGCGAGCAGACGAGCGCCATTTAGAGGGGCGCCATCAGCAACAAGGTCGCCTCTTAGGATCAGCGATGCCATGGAGGTCGCGTGGCGTCGGTGCTGCACCTGCGAGAGGCGTACCAGATCGTGAACGTCCTCGATATCGACGCCACCGTCCAGGGCAGGATGACCGGCGATCGGTGTGCCATCAAGTAGCACGGCTCGTACGGGCGCGTTGGGATCAAAGGGTGTAAGATCGCCGAAATCGGTATCGGGTTCGTCGTCCGAGAGATCGG
Source organism: Sagittula sp. (assembly GCF_052825245.1). Lineage (NCBI taxonomy): Bacteria > Pseudomonadati > Pseudomonadota > Alphaproteobacteria > Rhodobacterales > Roseobacteraceae > Sagittula > Sagittula sp. The sequence goes on along the minus strand of NZ_JBRBWD010000056.1, from coordinate 35,850 downwards.
GAAGAGACTGACCTACGGTCTGGGGGAGCACGAACTGCAGCCCGTCTATGGTCGCAAGACCGTCGGGAGCGAACGGATTTTCAAGCATCGCCCGAACAGCACCTGACGGCATGTCGATGAGCGCCGCTTCATAGATGAACCCATTGAGATTGATCGAGCTGGTTCGCACAACCTCTCCGCCCAGTGCCTCAACCCGCGCCCGCGTATCCGTTTGCCATCTGTTCCGTTGCGCGCGGTTTGCTGTCGGCCAGATCTCCAGCTCGAGACGCATTGGCACAGCGTCATCGTCGGCAAGTTGCTTGAGCAGCTCCGCTTGGGCCTGGGGCGTCAACCGGTCCTGCGGTCCCCAAGGGCGGATGTCCGCGAGCAAATCGAATAGCTGCCACCATGGAGCCAGCCCGTATGGTTTTTCCTCGTCGTTTTGGTAGGCGCGCCAAAGCTGCAGCATGCGTTGAAGGTCTGCTGCTGAGGGCATTGTCGCATAGAGCGTTGGTGCGGCAGCAGCAACATATTCATCAACGAGCTCGTCCGGGATTTCGTAATTATCGTCGAGCCGGTCCTCGATGAGCAACTCGAAGCCGATGCGCGCGGTGGCCTTCTGAAAGTTCTGGATGGGCAGCAGTGTCTCAAAAACAAGCGCTCGTTCTGGCGCAATGCCGGAAGGATCCTGGCGAAGAAGCACATCCGGCGCTTCACCCTGGAAGGCTTCTTCCAGACGCCTGAATGCTTCGCCAAATCGCGCGTCCTGACCTTGGCGACCGGCGCCGCGCGGGCGTCGGCGCCGGTCTGGCGAACCTTTCAGACGAACGGTGAGTTCGGGATTAGGCAGTCGAAGGATCGGTCGATCTGTCATCCCCGGTCACACTTCCATGCTGTGAGGCCCATGCGCCTATACGGTCCTTGACCAAAGTACGGAAGGTGACGTTTCCCTGTGCCAGTGCACGACGCCTGTGAATATCCATAAAAAAGTCTTCGGCCTCGGAAAAGTTCTTTGGGCAAATCGCGGCACGTAGGCGTTTGGCGGTATACCCGAAGTTATCGTGGAACTCCTTCATCCGGAGAGCAAAGTAATCTGTCATCTGATCATCTGTTGGTTTCCCGAGTTCCAGTTTGATTTCGAACCTTCGCCAGGTTGCGCGGTCAAGTAATTCGGGGTGGTTCGTCGCGCCGACAAGGACACAATATGACGGAAGATCATCAAGTTGTAGCAGCAACGTCGTCACAACGCGTTTGATTTCTCCTGTTTCGTGGAGGTCTCCTCTTTCCTTTCCCAAGGCGTCGAACTCGTCGAAAAATAGAATGCATGGTTCCGTGCGTACGAAATCAAACATGCGCCGAAGTCGCGTCGCTGTGTCGCCGAGGTAGCTTGTGATGATTGCATCGTAACGCACCACGAACAGAGGCAAGGCTAACTCGTAAGCAAGACTCTCGGCCAAAGAGGTCTTGCCGTTTCCTGGCGGCCCAACGAGTAGCAACCTGTGCCGTGGTTCCAGCCCATGCGCTCTAAGAACATCGGCCCGATGCTGTTCTTCTATGAGTTCACCGCAGGCAGTTTGAACCTTCTTGTCCAGAAACAAGCTCGACATCGGGCGCTCGGGCTCACGTCGCTGTATTCCGCCAGAACCGTCTCGGAGCCGCATAGCCGGCTGCGATGAGCGCCCGTTAACTCCTGGTTTTGGCGGTACGGTCAGTGCCTTTGAAATCCGATCCGCGACTCCAGTATGCTTCTTCGATCGCTCGTCAGCGGCAATTGCTTCAGCTGTAACGCGAACGGAGTCTGTATCCCCGGACACCCCGGCCTTAACCAAATCGATGATGAGGTCGCTTCTCGCCATGACCCGCCTTAAAAATGTTCAACATGCTTCCCATCTGAATCATAGACGGATCGGGCGGAAAGTCACCCGATACTTAGGTTTTCACGCGGATTCAGAGGAAAAGGCGCTGATAATGAGACACATGCAATTTGCTGAATTCTTCGTACCATGCTGTCAGGCTTTGGATGTCCGAAATATGTAGCAAACTTCGGACTCGCGTATGTCCGAAATATGCGGTAATCTTCGGACATGATGGATGCTAGATCACCTGCTGCTTTGCCCACTCAGATCCTTGATCGGATCAGTGCCGAACCTGCCAAGGTTTGGACGCCGGGAGATTTTGCGGATGCCGGTTCGCGCGAGGCCGTCGACAAGGCCCTCCAACGGCTTGCCAAGTCCGGCGAGCTCCGTCGTATCGAACGCGGCCTCTACGACAAGCCGCGACTCAACAAACTGACCGGGAAACCGTCGGCACCGGACTATCGCGCTGTCATAGAAGCTGTCGCACGGCGGGACAAGGCGCGCTTTGTCGTAGACGGAATGACCGCGGCCAACACTCTCGGACTGACAAACGCCGTTCCAGCCAAGATTGAGGTCCTGGTCGATGCCCGCCTGAAACCCATCGAACTGGGCAACCAAAAGATTGTCTTCAAGCATGCTGCGCCCAGTCGTTTGTATTGGGCGGGACGCCCTGGAATGTATCTTGTTCAGGCACTGCATTGGGTCCACGATACCATGAGGGCTGAGACCGAGCGCTCGAAAGTCGATCGGACCATTCGAAAGCTCCTTACCGATAGTGACGGGGGGCCAAAACTAACCGAGGACCTTCGTATCGGTCTCTCGGCCATGCCGATATGGATGCAGGACATCCTGCGCAAACCGATCATGTCGGCAGGTGCGGAGAGAAACACATGACGACAGAGGCGTTCTTGGAAGTCATCCGCGCGGAGCCCGCTGACCGCGCTGACCTCTTCCTCACGACGGCCCGGCGGCTCGGTTCACCCCTGATCAACATCGAGAAAGACTTCTGGGTGTGCTGGACACTCAACACCCTCTACCATCGGCTGCCGAAGGGCGGCCCGCGCCTTCTCTTCAAAGGCGGCACGTCGCTTTCAAAGGCCTATGGTCTGATCAACCGGTTCTCGGAAGACATTGACGTCACCGTCTTCAGAGATGACCTCGGTCACCCTGGGAGCACTGCTGAGATCGCGGCACTTTCCAACAAGAAGCGGAAGGCTGCTCTTGACGCGATTGCAGCGGATTGCAGCCGCTATATCACCACAGAGCTTCTGGAGGCCGTCGCTGAAATTCTGGTAGCCGACACGGGGGGGACGGGTCGCGTCGAGATCGACGATAGCGATCCAAGTTCTCAAACGCTGCTGGTCTGGTATCCGCGGGTGGATGCATCTGAGACCGGATATGTGCAGGCCGCAGTCAAGATCGAGTCAGGCGCGAAATCCGCACTTGATCCGAACCGTCCCGTTACCATTGGTCCTTATATCGATGCTGATCTCGAAGCACTGGATCTTAGCGTGCCGGATGTCACGACGATTCATGCCGAGCGAACCTTCTGGGACAAGATCGTGATTGTTCACGGCTTGCGCAACTGGTTCGAGCGGCGCGGCGAACTTCGCCAGGACGGGCAGCGGATTTCCCGACATTACTACGATCTGCATTCGCTCCTGCTCTCGGATGTTGGCGCCTCGGCCGTCGCCGATCTGGCTCTCGGTGCGGATTGCATTGAGCATGCCCGAACGTTCTTCAGTAGACCGGATTACGACCTCGCAGCCGCCGCACCCGGTACGTACGCCCTTCGGCCCGTAGGCCACATGATTGATCGATTGGCCCGGGACTACGACAACACTAGGGCGATGATCTTTGGTGACGCCCCCGATTTCGGGGATATCCTATCGTCGATCGACGAGATCGAGGACAGGTTGAACGGCTGATGGTGGACTTGCGTCAGGTTTGACGAGGAGTTGCCTCTGTGTCAGATCGCGTGACATTGATAGGCTGCCTTGGTCCATGTCGGGTTATGTCCGAGGTATCAACGTCTAATTAGGGCTACGCCTCGAAACATATAAGGGACACAATCTCCAAAAAATGGTCTGCATAAAGGGGATGGTGGAGGAAGAATCTCGTTGTAGGTCACGCGCCCTTGGCTCCTCGGCAGCGGGCATCTTGAGCGGGGTCCACCCAGCCCTCGAGCGCTATACCGACGCTGTAGTCCTTCTCGGCTCGCCTGAGCTCGTGGTGGCGCTCGACCGCCGCCAAGCGTTGGACCTCGATCCGATTCTTCATCTCTGCGCTCGCGTTGAATTCCTTCGCAAATCCCCCGATGCGACTCCAAGTTCCGTGCAGCCTCGGCGGGTTTGCAAGAATCTGCTTCATCTCTTCGTCGAATAGCATCGTTAGAGCCAGCGTGACGTTCTCCTCCGCCCTCCTCTCGGCTTGCGGCGCAGTCCTGAACCTCGCCGCAACATCTGCAATTCGGTGGAGCTCAGTAAGCGCGATGATATCGGCGCGCACCAATTCATCAACATGCTTTGCGAAGCGACTCGATGCGAGCCATCGTTTGGAATCGAGAACGTCTTCCAGAATTCCGTCCAGCTTCTGATCGATGCGCACGAACCAATCCTCGAGCAGACCGTCAAGCTCGCCTCGCTCCAACAACGACACCCAAGCCTCGCAATGCCAGTCCCCCACCGTCCGGACTTTGGCCGCCAGCATGTTGGAAAATGCCTGCGGCAGGCCTTCTGACGGCATCCGTCCGACGATCTTTTCGATCGTCGCCTCATCTGCAAACGAAAGAGTATCGTCGAAGGCTGCCTCGAATAGCCGATGTCCCGGGTCAGCTGCGATCGCGTGGATAATCGGTGTCCAGAGTTTCTTGGCGCTGTGGTGCTTGCCATATGCCCATAGTGGTTGCGGCACACCGACGAACATCCGGATGCAAGCCTCAAACCTTCCAGGACCGACAAGTGCCTCCATTTGCGCCGCATCGCGACCCGCAAGATCTTGGCAACCGGTGATCGCTTCGATGATCGCAGGATTGACGTCGCGCCGCGTCAGGAGGGTGGCGTCCACCCAACGACGGTCGCTCCGCGGCTCGCCGACCCAAGCGATGAATCGGTTGTGCTCATCTTGGGTCAGTAGATTCCAATCGTCGGCGATATCGGCCGCTATCACGACCCGGGCGCCGGTGTCGACAAGGCCGTAGAGCTGCTCGAACACCTCGGCGCGCGCCTCTGGTCGCGCTACGCGCAGTAGCGGTTCGATCATCCCGAGTTCATAATCGTCGACGAAATATTCCCGCACTCGCTCGACCAACCGCCGACTCCAAGCGACCACGATCGGCGACAGTTCCTCGATCAATCCAGACGCGATGGCTTGCTCAAGCGCATTGTTAAAGCGCCCGTCGCTCAATGCGACGTTAGGCGGCAAACGATCGAGGATGGTGGGCATCAGGCGGGCAAAGATGATCCAGGGCGGGTTCTCACCAAAACGCTCAACCCGGTCGAACAAGACGAGTCGCGACAGAAGCGCACTCGCGGTCGGCGGCGCTTTAGCCTGATCGTCGAGAATGCCGAGCAAGCGCGCGCGCCGATCATCGTCGATTTCCGGCCAGGCAGCGACTGCGCTTTTTAGGACCGCCACCGCAACTGCCGGGGCCCTATCTAGGCCGATGCGGTCAAGCACGACGTGATCGTCTGTGCGCGGGATGCACAACCAGGTACGGGCAGCCTCGGCGCGCACGACCGCTTCATCGGCATGGAGAAAGCGATTCACCATTTTCATCGTCATGCGGTCGGGATGATCGGCGAGCGCTGTCAGGATCTGGCGAGATAGCGGCAAGTCGAGGCCGAGAGGTTCTTCTTTCTCGATCGCGTCGAGATAGGGCGTTACTTGCGCGATAGGCACGTCGAACCCGCCAAAGGGCCAACCGTTTGAGAATAGGAAGGCAAGACCGCGATCGACCGAAATGTCGTCGATCGACACGATGCTACGCTCCGCCCATTGTGGAATGTCGTCGCGCATCTCGTCGGGCAAGTCATCGACGTGATCGAGCAGGAAGGCGAAACAGGCGTCGCGGGTCGCGGGGAAGATCGAGCGGAGTCCGTGCTCGGCAACCGCGAAACACAACGCCTGGTCGGCGCTTCTGGCCATCATCGTGCGCACCCACCGCAAGTTGCGCGCGACCGCGAGCGAGGTTTCAGGAGAGAGCGAGCCGATTCCGCGCACCAGACGGTCCCGAACCTTCGCCACGTCAGCGGGCAAATCGGGCATCATCAGCATCTGCGCGCCGGCGCGCAAATAGGGATGCGTGAAGTTGAGGCGTTGCTGGCGTTCCTCGAAGACGCGCCGACGCGACAATTGATCGACGATTGCGGTTTGTGCGACCGTCAGCGTCGGGGGCGTGCAGTAATCTGGCGCCTTGACGTCGTCCGTCAGCGAGATGATCCCGAGCTCGGGCACGAGCCCTGGCTGGCTGCCGTCGCCATCGACGACATAAGCGAGTTCGGTGGTGAATGTGCCCTGATCGATGCCGGTGGCGATCGCCATCGACACGAGTACGGGCTCCATATCGGGGCTTTTGTCCACAAGCATACGCGCGAAATCCGTAGCATCGCCATGGGCGAATACGCCGATCGCGTCGTCGTCGAGGTCAGGTGGCAAATCCGCCCAGGCGGTGGCGAGGTAGGTTAGCGCTCCAGGACTTCGCAGCCGGGCGTCGCGGTCGATCAAGCCGTCGATCCTCGTGACTACATCTGTATCGAGGTGCATCACTTTGGCTCCTTGAACCCAGATGGCGTGTGCCGCCTCTACCGAGATCGGCCGCACCGGATTCCAGCCGATAGTACCGACCGCGCAGTGCGCGAGGTCGGACTTTCGGCAGATCTCGAAGAGGACATGATCGACCTGAGCGACGATCAGGTGCCGGTTGCGCGGCAGATGTTCAATCAGCCGTCGCAAGTCGCTGAATGCCGCTGACGCCTTTTCCGTCCGCTCACGTGAGCCGAATGGATCGTCCAGAAGGAACAGGCGCTCGCCGCCTGCCTCATCGGTCAGGAAACGCTCGGCTTCTTCGACGCTCGTCCCTTGCCGCACTTCGTATCCGGCCTGCTGCAAGACGCCGCCAAGCGCGCGCTGCGTCCAGCTCTTGCCGGCACGCGGCGGGCCGCTGAGCAGCAGGATGCCTTCGGATCGCAATTGGTCGAGCAACGCCCTCTCGGTGCCGAGATCGACATAGTTGAGCGGCGCAACCGAGGCGGGTGCTATTTGATCTAGGCGGCGGAGCATTGGCGCGAGCAGATCTGTTTGCGCCTTTTTGGCATTGTCGAGCTCATCGGTAAGCGCTGCGATCGCCCCGCGCAGCGAAAACGTAGCGAACCGCATTGTGCGCAAGTGCGCGTGGAGCCGAGTCTCTACGGTCGCGTCGATTTCTTCGGCGACGACGAAAACGCGAGAGAGGGCGCTGCGTAGCTTCATCGGCGGCAACTTTGCCAGGCGATCTATATCCCCGCGCCTCGTCGCGTCGAGCTTGGAGGCCGGGGCGCCCCCCGCGATCGTGGTTAGCTCAGCAACGAATTGCTGGAGCGTGTCGCGACTGACCGAGTGGCTTGCGGGGATTGCCGTAATTCCGCGTGCCAAGGCGAACTCGGTCAGCGGATCGGTGAGCCGGCCGGAAGTCACGAAAAGCGCACCGCGCGTGGGATCGCCAACCAGACGCTCGAGCAAGGAGCCGGTCGCACTGTGACTGGGATAATGCGTCAGGTAGTCGGCCAGGTCGGCGGCTGTGAAATCCTTCTGTGTGCCTTTCACCTGAACTTCAAGCAGAGCGATGCCGTCGACATCGTCCCAAGTGAACTCTGTGTCCTCCCCTCCTTGCGGTTCGGGTACCATTGCGCTCAGCCCGCTGTTGCGAAGCGAGAGCGCCAGCTCGACGCAGACGAGGTCCTGGAACTTGTACTTTTCGGGTCCGACAATTGCGATATTCAATGTTGTCTGCACCTGCTGTAGTTTTTTCTGCCATACGCTCTGGCTGGTGCTGTCTGACGAACCAGAGTCTGGCCAGTTTTGTTCTCCGGCGGCTGCCTGAGCAAGTGCAGACTAGAATGCTCGTGGCGGTTGGCGAGAAATAACTCCGCAGTTGCTTGCTCTCAGGCTGCGCCAACCAGATAGGAAGTCAGCCGTGCATTTGGCCTGACGGAACTGCCCTCGACGATCAGCGATGCGGATGATGCAATTGAGACGACGCACGCTGAACTCCTGAGATGGTGTTCACGCAATTCAGAAAAGGCGGTTCAGCGCTCCGAAATTGCCCGCCCGAGCGGTAACGATAATGGCCCCTCCTATCATCTCCTGTCTCTTTTCAGGCCGGCTCGAGCGGTCGATCTTTTGATTTCCCGACGCTCGCGAGGTCTGCAACGAAGACATTGTCGATCAGGCGCACACCGTCGAGCCAGGCCGCCAGGAAGAGGCGGCTGGGGCGGTCTGCACTCGTCATCAGCTTCAGGTCGGGAACGCTGCGCAGTTCGAGGTAGTCGATGGAGTCGAACCCGGCTGAGAGCAGGGCCTTCTTGGCCTTGTCGATGGTCTGCTCGACGTGTCCGCCCCGGGCGATGACACGCGCCGCGTCTTCCAAGACCTGGGCGATCATCGGCGCCGTTTTGCGTGGCCCGGCACCGAGCCGAAGGTTGCGCGAAGACATGGCGAGGCCGTCTTCCTCGCGAATGGTCGGACAGCCGACAATCTCCGTATTCAGGTCCAGATCCTCGCACAGCCGGGTCACCACCTGCAGTTGCTGATAGTCCTTTTCACCGAAATAGGCGCGGTCGGCATCGCATTGCAGGAACAGCTTGGTCACCACCGTGGCCACCCCGTCGAAATGCCCCGGACGCGCCCCGCCGCACAGGCCTTCGCTGACACCGGTGACCGAGATCGTGGTGGCAAAACCTTCGGGGTACATCTGTGCGCCGTCGGGTACGTAAAGCACATCCGCGCCATAGGGCGTCAGCTTTGCGGCGTCGCTGTCTTCGGTCCGAGGGTATTTCGCCAGATCCTCGGGGTTGTTGAACTGTTTGGGGTTCACGAACAGCGTCACGATCACCCGGTCATTTTCGGCGCAGGCCCGTTCCACCAAGCTAAGGTGCCCGGCATGCAGCGCGCCCATGGTCGGCACGACGCCGATGCTGTCCCCGGCGCGGCGCCAGCTTTCGGTCAGGGCGCGCAGCTCGGCCTTGGTGCGGATGATCTTCATTTGCCGGGTTCCTCTTGGGAAAAGACATGTTCGGGGGCGGGGAAGCTGCGGGCGCGGACCTCTTCTGCATAGGTGCGGATGGCTGTCCGGGCGTCGCTGGCCAGATCGCCATAGCGTTTGACGAACTTGGGCTTGAAGGCATCAAACAACCCCAGCATGTCGTCGATCACAAGGATCTGTCCGTCGCATCCGGCCGAGGCCCCGATGCCGACCGTGGGGATATCGATATCGGCGGTGATCTGATCGGCCAGCGTGGCGGGCACCTTTTCCAGCACGACCGAGAAGGCCCCGGCGCGGGTCACGGCGCGGGCGTCTTGGGTGATCCGTTCGGCATCTGCGCCGCGCCCCTGCACCTTGTAGCCGCCAAGCGCGTTCACCGCCTGAGGTGTCAGACCGATATGGGCCATGACGGGGATGCCGCGGTCGACGATGAAACGGATCGTGTCCTCCATATGCGCGCCGCCTTCCAGCTTGACCGCGCCGGCCCCGGTTTCGGCCATCAGCCGGGCGGCGTTGCGAAAGGCCTGAGCGGGGGATTCCTCGTAACTGCCGAAGGGCATGTCGACGACCATCAGGGCGCGGTGCAGGCCGCGGGAGACGGCGCGACCATGCATCACCATCATCTCCATCGTCACGTCGAGGGTGGAGGGCAGCCCGTGCAGCACCATTCCGACGCTGTCACCGACCAGAACAAGGTCACATTCCGCATCCGCCAGCTGGGCCACGGGGGTCGTATAGGCGGTCAGGCAGACAAGCGGATCGGCCCCTTTGCGCGCGCGAATGTCAGAGGCAGTCAGGCTGCGTTGCGGGGCGGATTGGCTCATGTCGGTCCTCCTCAGACGGGCTTGGGAGGGGATAGCGGGTTGGGGACCTATTCGCAAGTGCAGCACAATATTATTGCGTTGCACTATGGGAAAAAGTCATATATGTATCGCGACGATTGGCGCGTTCAGAAGTCCAGCCCAAGGTCCAGCACCTGCGCCGAATGGGTCAGGGCACCAGACGAGATGTAATCCACACCCGTCGCCGCGACCTCGGCAATGCGGTCCAGCTTCATGTTGCCCGAGGCCTCCAGCACCACGCGACCGTCGGTCATTTTCACAGCTTCGACAAGGGTTTGCCTGTCCATATTGTCCAGCAGAACCACATCGGCCCCACCTTCGTCCAGCGCCTCGGAGAGCTGGTCCAGCCGGTCGACCTCGATCTCGCAGCGGATCATGTGGGACGCGCTTGCCTTGACCGATTGCAGCACCGGGCGGATGCCCCCGGCGGCGGCAATGTGGTTGTCCTTGATCAGGATGGCGTCCGACAGGCTGAAACGGTGGTTGAACCCGCCGCCATGCAGCACCGCCTGTTTTTCGACGATCCGCAGCCCCGGCGTGGTCTTGCGGGTGCAGGTCACGCGGGTCCGGGTGCCGCGCGTTTCGGCCACGAAGGCGGCGGTCAGCGTGGCGATCCCGGACATGCGCCCGGCAAAGTTCAGCGCGACCCGTTCGCCCGACAGGATGGAGGCCGCGTTGCCCGTGATCTCCATCAGCTGATCGCCCGGCGCAACCGTGTCACCGTCGGCTTTATGCGCCGTGATCTTCAGCGCCGGGTCCACCAGACGGAAGGCCAGCGCGGCGATTTGCAGGCCCGACACGACGCCGGGTTCGCGGGCGTTCAGCCGCGCGGAATAGGTGGTGCCGGCGGGAATGACCGTGCGGGTGGTGATGTCGCCATAGGTGCCCAGATCCTCAAGCAGCGCGGCGCGCACGAGGGGTTCAAGGATCAGGTCGGGCAGGGGAGTATGGGTCACGCCGGTTCCTTTCGGGTCGTGGTGTCGCGGATCGCGAGCGCATCTTTCAGGGTCATCAGCGACCTTGTGCCGGTTGCGCCGTCCGCCTGCGGATAGTCCGAGCGGAAATGCGCGCCCCGGCTTTCGCGGCGCATCAGCGCGGCAGCGGCGATCAGGGTGGCGGTGGCGGTCATGTTGGCCAGCGCCTCGCAGTCGGGCTGCGCGGCTTCGATGGCGGCGATTTCGGTCAGGGTGCGGGTCAGGCCCTCCGCCGTGCGGATCACGCCCGCGCCATCGGTCATCGCCTGCCGCAGCCGGGCAACCAGCGCGGGATCGGGCGTTTCGGCGGCGGGCAGGTCGGGCAGGGTGACGGGCGCGGCATCTGCGGGGGAGGGCAGGGCGGCGTCAATCGCAAGCGCACAGCGGCGGCCATAGACCAGCGCCTCTAGCAGCCCGTTCGAGGCCAGCCGGTTCGCCCCGTGCAACCCGGTCGAGGCGACCTCTCCACAGGCCCAGAGGCCGGGCAGGGTCGTGGCGCCTTCGCCATCCGTCGCCACGCCGCCCATGTGGTAATGCGCGGCGGCGGCCACGGGGATCACCTGCGTCAACGGGTCCAGACCCGCCTGTTGGCAGGCGGCGGCCACGGCGGGAAAATCCGTCAGGATCTTCGCACCAAGGGCCGCGCGGGTGTCCAGCGCCGGGGCCAGCCCTTGTTGTGTCTGGGCATAGACGGCGCGGGCCACGATGTCGCGCGGGGCCAGTTCGGCGTCTGGGTGGGCGTCCGGCATGAACCGCGCGCCAAGGCGGTTGACCAGCGTCGCGCCTTCACCGCGCAGCGCCTCGGTCGCAAGGGGGGCAGGGTCCAGCCCGCAGGCCATGGCGGTCGGGTGAAACTGAACGAATTCAGCGTCAGCAATTTGCGCGCCCGCGCGGGCGGCCATGCCGATCACCTGCCCACGGATGCGCGGCGGGTTCGTCGTCAGGGCATAAAGCCCACCCGATCCGCCCCCGGCCAGCAGAACGGCGGCACCGCGCAGGGTGACGCTGGCGCTTTGACCCTGATCACAGCGGGCGACGGCCACGCCGGTGACGCGGCCCTGAGTGACCTCAAGCGCCGTGGCCATGACGCCTTCGAGCACCTGGATATGGTCGGCCTCGCGCACCTGAACGGTCAGGGCGCGCATGATCTCGGCCCCGGCCTGATCGCCCTGCACGCGCACCACGCGGGCAAAACTATGCGCGGCCTCGCGCGACAGGACATAGGACCCGTCCGAGGTGCGGTCGAAGGGCGTGCCCAGCCCGGTCAGGTCAAGGACATGATCGCGCGCCTCGGCTGTGACCGAGGTGGCGACGCCCGGATCAACGGTGCCCGCACCGGCGGTGACGGTATCGCGGGCATGGGCATCGGCGCTGTCCGCCGGATCCATCGCCGCCGCAACGCCGCCCTGCGCCCAGGCCGAGGACGCACCAGCGCCCAATGCCTCGGGCGAGATCATCAGCACGGGGTGCGGGGACAGTTTCAGCGCCGCATATTGCGCCGCAAGGCCCGCGCCGACGATGATCACGCGACCCGTATTGATCGGCGTTTCGGTCGGGGTCATCGCCCTAACCGGCCATCTTGGCGGACAGGTCGATCATGCGCTGAACGGCGATGCGGGCCTTGTCGGCAACCGCCGGGTCGACCTCGACCGCGCCCTGCATGGTGTGCAGCGACCACAGCACCTTTTCCAGCGTGATTTTCTTCATATAGGGGCACATGTTGCAGGGCCCCACGAAATCCACGTCCGGCAGCGCGTCCGAGATGTTCGAGGCCATCGAACATTCCGTCACCAGCATCGCCTTTTCCGGGCGCTGCTGCGTCACATAGTCGATGATACCGCTGGTCGAGCCGGAGAAATCGGCCTCGGCCACGACATCCGGCGGGCATTCGGGATGCGCGATGATCCGCGTGCCGGGGTTCCATTCGCGGAAATCCTTCAGGTCCTGCGCGGTGTATTGTTCGTGCACGATGCAGGCACCGTCCCACCAGACGATGTTCTTTTCCGGCACAAGGTTGGCGATGTTCTGCGCCAGATATTTGTCCGGCGTCATGATGACCGTGTCGCTGTCCATCCCGCGCACGATCTGCACCGCGTTCGAGGAGGTGCAGCAGATGTCGGATGCGGCCTTCACCTCGGCGGTGGTGTTCACATAGGTGACGACCGGCGCGCCCGGATATTTGGCACGCATTTCGGCGATACCTTCGGCGGTGATGCTTTCGGCCAGGGAACAGCCGGCGTCCATGTCGGGGATCAGCACCGTCTTGGACGGATTCAGGATCTTCGAGGTCTCGGCCATGAAATGCACGCCGCACTGGATGATCACGTCTGCCTGTACCTTGGTCGCCTCAATCGCCAGCTGAAGGCTGTCACCAACCACGTCCGCGATACCGTGGTAGATCTCGGGCGTCATGTAGTTATGCGCCAGGATAACCGCGTTGCGTTCCTTTTTCAGCTTATTGATCGCCGCGACATAGGGCGCAAATATCGCCCAGTCTGGGGGCGTCACGACACGGTCTATCCGGGCGAAAATGTCAGCATTTGCCTTGGCGATGTCGGTGGACGGAGATAGATCGTAGTGATCGGCGAGTTCGGCGCGCAGCGCGATCTGGTCGAGCAAAAGCGGAGTTCCTGAGGTTACTTCGGGCCGCCGTGGAGGGCGCGACCGCACGCGGGTGGCGTCGGCTAAGAGGTGTTTACGGGTCGGCTTACCTTAGGGCAAGTGTGCGGGGCGTCTTATTTCAATGACGCACGCTAACATGTACCGAAAGCCACCGTCATACGATTATGGGCTCAGACGTCGGTGCGCGGGCAAGACTTTGGATCCGGTCCAGAGGCGAAGCGGGCTTTCAGCAGGCATTCGTCGTATTCCGAGCGAACCTCGGAATCGAACACGATGCCGCCGCCTACGTTGAAGACGGCCTCTCCGCCTGCGTGCAGTGTGAGGGTGCGGATGGCAACATTGAAGCGCATCTCGCCGGACGGAGCGACGAACCCAATGGCCCCGCAATAGATGTCACGCGGACGACTTTCCAGCGCACGCAGGATCTGCATCGCACGGATCTTCGGAGCTCCGGTGATCGAGCCGCAGGGAAAGAGCGCAGTGAAAGTATCGGAGACGGTCGTCTCCAGTGCCAGCCGCGCCCGAACGCGGCTGACCATCTGATGCACTGTGGGATAGCTTTCGATCCGGAACATCTCGGGTACATGCAGCGTGCCCAATTGGCAGATGCGCGAGATATCGTTGCGCAGCAGGTCGACGATCATCAGGTTCTCGGCTTGGTTTTTCCCGTCCTGTCGCAAGGTCTCGGCAAGGGCGGCGTCTGCCTCGGGCGTCGATCCGCGCCCGATAGTGCCTTTCATCGGATGGGTCTCGATCCAGCCTTCCGCGTCTACCTGGAAGAACAGTTCAGGCGACCGTGAGAGGATGATGGGCCCACCCAAGTCGATCAGTGCAGCATAGCGGACCGGCTGCCTGGCGGTCATTTCTTCGAACAGCGCTATCGGATCTCCCGACCATCGCGCGGAGAACGGGAAAGTCAGGTTCGCCTGGTAGCAATCGCCTGTGCGAAGGTGCCGGTGGACCCTTTCGAAACGCGACCTGTAATTCTCGAAGGACCATTCTGGCCGGACATCCGTCAAAGTCGCCTTGCCTGTTGCCCGTGTCCCTACCGATCCAGTCTCGGGCGCGTTGAAGACCCCCATGAGCACGAGCGGCAGGCGGCGGCCTCCGGGCATGATGTCACGCAATTTCGGCTCGAGTGCGTAACCGGCCTCGTAGCTCACGTAACCGGCACACCATTTCCCGGCCGCACGTGTGCGTTCCATCCGGTCGAGCGCGGCCTGGACTTCGTCCGGATGGTCAGCGCGGATCACCTCGCGTGGTATGGCGAACCGCATCTCGGTACCGGTGAGGTCATCGCGCAGCAGAATGCTTGGCCCGTCCGCGCGATAGGCTGCTTCAGGCCTGTCCATCGGGAGCCGTGAAGGCCTGGGCCTGATCGTAGTCTACAGCGAAGCGCAGTTCGCGCAGGGGTTTCACCCGGCGGATCGATTCCGCGTAGGTTTCGTGCGCCTTGTAGGCAGCCAGGGCCGCATCATCGGCGAATTCGCCGTAGACGACGACGTCGATTTCCTTGCTGTTTGGATCTGACTTCCGATTGAGCGAGATTTCGAGGTGCTGGGCATGCGGGATGCCGGTGAGCATCTGGAGCCCTTTTCTGATAGATTCGATATTGTCGTTGTTGATGGCGGTGAAGAAGACGATGTGGCGGATCATGGCAATCCCGGTTGGTTTCTGAGAACATGCGGATGCTCCCGACGCGTGGCCCGGAGTCGTCCGCAGACCGAGTTGTAGGGTCTGCCTCGCGTCGTTCAACCGGATAGTGCTGGGTCATAAAGGTGTGTGTCACCTGACCCTAGCCTGCCTTCTGGTCCTTCTCTGACCGGCGTCGCGCCATTCAAGAAGACTGGTGCCGACTACGATACGGCACCCAAACGCGACCACGGCTTCAACGTCGACCTCGGCAAGGATGCATATGAGGACGATCCGTCCCTGCAGGCCACAATTTGTGGTCCCAAAGGCGCTGGCCTGCTCCCCTTGGTGTCCGCGTACTTCAACTCGTTCTGTTTAGGTTTTGTCGTCGCATCGGTCAGGGTCTGCCCTAGGGTCTGGACCCATTAATCGGCTTGCGACCACCTTGTCGGCGTGATTCACGCTCCCAAACTGATGGGGGCATGATGAGCAATCTTTTCTGGCTGAGCGACGAGCAGATGGCGCGGCTGCGACCGTTCTTTCCAAAGAGCCATGGCAAACCGAGGGTCGACGATCGGCGGGTCTTGA
This sequence comes from Sagittula sp., assembly GCF_052825245.1. Lineage (NCBI taxonomy): Bacteria > Pseudomonadati > Pseudomonadota > Alphaproteobacteria > Rhodobacterales > Roseobacteraceae > Sagittula > Sagittula sp. Next base: position 20,117 of record NZ_JBRBWD010000056.1, on the reverse strand, counting down.
GCGGTATAATCTTCATCAATCGTAATGGCTTGCGTTGGTCCGATGCGCCCACGGAGTATGGTCCACCGAAGACGCTCTACAACCGATGGAAGCGCTGGAGCGACATGGGAGTTTTCGCCCGGATGATGGAGGGGCTTGCTGCCGAGGGCGCCGACCGGAAGACAGTGATGATCGACGCCACCTATCTCAAGGCGCACCGCACGGCTTCGAGCCTGCGGTTGAAAAAGGGGGGCGTGGCAGGCTGATTGGGCGAACGAAGGGTGGCATGAACACCAAGTTACATGCCGTCACGGACACGAACGGCCGCCCAATCAGGTTTTTCATGACAGCCGGCCAGGTCAGCGACTACACCGGCGCGGCAGCCCTGCTGAGCAGCCTGCCTGGGGCAGAATGGTTGTTGGCCGATCGGGGTTATGACGCCGACTGGTATCGTGAAGCCTTGCAGGACAAGGGCATCAAGGCCTGCATCCCGGGCCGAAAGTCCCGAGGCAAGCCCGTCAAATACGACAAGCGCCGCTACAAGCGGCGCAACCGTATCGAGATCATGTTCGGAAGGCTAAAGGACTGGCGCCGCGTTGCGACCCGCTACGACAGGTGCCCGAAGGTCTTTCTGTCCGCCGTGGCTCTCGCTGCAACTGTCATCTTCTGGCTTTGAGAATTAACGAGTCTGGAGCCTAGGGGCGGCCCTTTCCCTGTTTCAGGGAAGGCTGCGCTGTACCCGGGAACCCCTGCCTTCGGCCGGCGTCCCCGGGAAGGCGTCAGGACCGCAAGCGGTCCTGACGGGGGATATCAGAGATCGCCTGGAACAGGTCTGCCGGCCAGCCTCAAGGGGGCCATCCGGAATAACAGTCGGGCTACGCCCGCCGGTTTTTCCGGCAGAGATTTGGGCCGAGCCAAATCTGGCCGCCCTTGACCCTGTCCGTCAGCCCCGTCGGTGGAGGGATGCGCCGCCCCTCGCTTCCGTCCGAACACGGGTCCGTGTTCGGCCAGACCCTCGGGCGCGGGCATGACAACGGGCGGCCGAGGTGCGGTTGGAGATGGTCGGGTTTTCTGGGCCCTTCGGGCCGGGCCTCGCACCTGCGGTGCTCGGCTCGAAGCGGAATTCAAGGTCGCCTGGGGGCAATCTGCAATAATATTGTATTGACCGGTAAATATAGTTTCGTATGATGAAGGCGACCTTGAATGAAGGTGGCAGGAAATAGGGGGGCTTTCTTCGTATGAGCCGGACCAAGAGACTGACACAGACGGAGCGGGCGGAGATTATCCGTGAGGCCGCAGCAGGTGTGGGGACTTCCGCGCTCGCGGAGCGGTTCGGGGTCACGCCGCGGGCCATCCAGTACACGTTGAAGGCGGACGAAGAACGCCAGAAGGATGCGGCCGTGGCGACGGCCGCGGTGACGGTGAAGCTGACACCAGAAGAGCTTGCTGCGCTGGATGAGGTGCTGTCCGCGGCGGGGATCGAGACCCGCACGGAGGGGGTCCGGCGGCTGATCCAGGCGGCGGGGGGAACGTTCGTTCCGGACGCGAATCTGGCGGCTGAGATGGCGCGCTACCGGGCCTCCTTGCACGAGGTCGGCAACGGCGTCGTGCAGGTCGCCAAGCAGATGATGAAAGCCAGCCGGGAGGGGCAGGGGGAAGGCTCCGCGCCGAACGCAGAGTTGTCCGAACTGCGCCTCGTGCAGATGCGTGCGCTGGCGCGGTTCATCCTCGATTCCGCTGACGAGATCGACCTGCTTTTGCGCCGTCGTCGGGATGGGATGCGGCTCTCCGCCACTGCCGCTCTGAGGGAGTTCGCCCATGCGGCTGAATGATGCCGTCCATGACGTCACCGGAGAGATCTTCCGGGATGGCTGGAGCCGGATACGGGGCTCGATGCAAGGGCTGCAGGCGTCCCGGCAGAGGCAGCTCGTGCGCGCCGCTGCGGGGCATCGTGCGGCGGTCTTCAAGGCGATCCGGGGCGGGGGCACGCATTCCAAATCCCAGCTCATGAACCAGCTTGATTACCTCACCACCAAGTCCTCGCATATCGTGGACAGCAGCGGGTTCCTGGATGGGAAGACGAGGCTTGAGGGATCGGAGATCAAGGACCTGACGGAGCGGTTCGCCAAGCGCTGGAGTGCGGGGTTCAAGCCCAAGCTCGGACAGACGACGCATATGCTGATGTCCTATCCGATCGGCACCCGGGGCGAGGACGTGCGCGACATCACCGCCAATGTCGCCGAGCGGTTCTTTCAGTCCGAAGAGGGACATTTCGACTACATCATCGCGGTGCATGAGGATCGCGATCACCCCCACGCACATATAGTTTTGAATCGCCGGTCGCAGGAGGGTGAGTTCTTCTTCCTGGGTCGCGATCACCGGTTCAACTACGACGATTTCCGCCTCGCCATGGTGGAAGAGGCCGAGCGGTTCGGCGTGCGTCTGGAGGCCACGCGGCGGCTCGATCGGGGTGTCGTGCACTACCCGCCGCGCACCCGCGAGGTCTATGCGGCCAAGGTTGAGGGGCGGGCCGCGGAGCCACGGCCACGGGTCGGGGCCGATCTTGATCGCGCCCTCGAAGAGATCGCAAACACCCGGATCATCTATCACTCGCTTGCCGCTGAGGCCTCTGCGGACAACCGCGAGGACATCGCCGATGCCCTGTTCCGCTCGGGAGAGCTTCTGGCCAAGGGCGGCAAGCTGACTTTGGAAGGAGGCGTCTACATGGCAGAGGAGCAATCGTTCGAGGATCTGAGGACCCGTTATGCCGATCAGGTCGCGCGCGTCCAGGGCATGATCGATGCGAAGCCGGAGGCCGAACGGCCGCGGCTCGAGCGCAGCCTCAACGAGATCCAGTCGCGGCTCGCGCATATGCAGCCGCTAGGGCTCAGATCCGTGACATTGACCGAAAAGCCCTCGGAGGGCGGGGTCTATTCCGAGACCAATATCGATGCGGCCCGGCTCGACCGGTTGCGAGACCCCGAGGTGCGGGCGCAGGTCGACACCGCGCTGCGCGGGACCGGGATCAGTTCGTCCGTGGTGGTCGCCCGGATGGAAACCGGCGCGCAGAACGCCGCGCTCGAGCGGCAATGGATCGCTGACGATCTGGCGCGGGTGGCCGAGAGGGACGGTCTCAACCTCGAGCGCCGCGCGGATCTGGAGACGGCGCGCGAGACCCTCAACCGGGCCCATGTCCAGCTCGGCGTCGCGCTGGAGCGGGCAGGGGTCTTGCGTGAGGACGGTGTCGTGGAAGATCGCACCGTGACGGAGAGGGTCCATTATCATCGGGACGCCACTGAGGACATGGAGCGCGCCATCCGCCAGGACATGCGTTCGGAAGGTCTGACCGAAGACCAGATCGAGGCGCGGGAGTGGGAGATCGTCTCCCGCGCGGAGCGGCGTATCGAAGAAGAGCAACGCAGCTACCTCGATGCGCATCCCGAACTGCTCGCGCGCCCGGGCGACGTGATCGACCGGTCCGAGCCCTACCGGGAGCGCATCACCGACGAGGCCCGGGCCCGCGAGATCACCCGCGAAGTCGACCGGATCATGGAAGGTCGCGACGCGCGGACCCCCGTTGCGGATGCCGTCACGGACGAGTTCCGCGCGCGCTATCCCGATATGCCGTCGCATCTCGCCCGCGGGCTTGGCGCGACCTATGCTTCCGTCACCGATCTGCGCGACACCGAGGCCCTCAACCAGGTCCGCCGCGACAACGAGTTGCGGGAGGTGGCGCTCGACCTGCGCGACGGGCGGCTTTCGGACGCGCGCGAGGGGGACGCTGTCGAGGGGGCACCGATCGCCGATCCGGACATCCGGCGGGTCGTCGACCATGAACGGGCCGGCAATCTGCAGTCGCCGTTCCAGGACGACGGTCAGCGACTGACCTACCGCGACGCCGTCGAGCGCGAGCTCGACGCGGCGCAGATCGACCGGCTGCGGGACGGGGATGTCGACGTGCTGAAGACCCAGATCGAAGACCGTCTCGATCGGCTCTACGCCGCGAAGACCTACCTGCAGTCGGACGCGGCCACCGCCAACAGCGAGGCGACCCGCGCCGTGGTCGAGGAGATCGCCGACCGCGAGTTCGAGCTCCACCGCGCCGATCTTGTCGATGGCGAGACCGAGCGCGGGGAGACGCACTGATGGGAGGGGTAGGGAAGGGCCGCCTCGCCCTCGGCGTCGCGCTGGTCACACTGGTCGCTATCGCGATCGGCTATGTCATCGCCTCGGCCGTGATCAGTTTCCGGGACCTGGGTTTCCGGGCCGAGATCGACTTCTTCTATATCGTGCAGAACTACCGCGCCATCGGGGCCGCCCGTCCCGACGACTTCCGCCTGATCAACCTGATCATGGGCGGGGCCGGGGTGGCGGGCCTCATGATGAGCCTTGCGATGTCGGGCTCGGCGCTCACCCGGTTCGGCTATACCCATTGGCAGACCCGCCGCGAGATGAAGCGGAACGGCTTCTTCGGCGCGCCGGGCACGGGCTTTGTGATCGGCAAGCTTGGAAAGCCAAGCTCGCGTGCGCCGTTCCTGTGTTCCAAGACCTTTCCCCATGCGTTGATCGTAGCGCCGACCGGGCGCGGCAAGACCACCGGCTTCGTCATTCCGAACCTCCTGACCTGGCAGGGCTCAGCGGTGGTGCTCGACGTAAAGGGAGAATGCTTCGAGGCCTCGGCCCGCCACCGGGCGGCGCAGGGTGACGAAGTGTTCCGCTTCGCGCCCACGGATTGGGAGGACAGGCGGACGCATCGCTACAACCCACTTCTGCGCATCTATGAGCTCAAAGACCCGGCCCGCCAGCAGATGGAGTTGCAGCTCCTGGCCACACTCTTCCTGCAGAACGACAACGACCGTGTTCAGGGGCTTCTCAAAGGGGGGATCGATCTCTTCGTCGCGGCCGGGCTACTCGCGTTCCAACGCCGCAGGCCGACGCTCGGCGAGATATACCGCATCGCCGCCTCGGGCGGGCAGAAGCAGAAGGAATATCTCGCGCGCGCCCATGAGGTCCAAAACGCCGCGGCGCGGCTGATCTTCACACGGCTGGCGTCCACCAACAACGATACGCTGACATCCTATGTCTCGCTCCTGATGACCTCGGGCCTCGATCAATGGCAGAACCCGGCGATCGACGATGCGACGGCGACCTCGGACTTCGACTTCCGGACGATCCGCAAGAAACCCTTCAGCGTCTACCTCGTCGTCCAGCCCCTCATGGTGAAACCCCTCGCACCTCTGATCCGGCTCTTCTTCTCGGACCTGCTGTCGGCGCTTCAGGACAAGGAACCGGGTCCGGACGAGCCCTGGCCGGTTATGATCATGCTCGACGAGTTCAACCGGCTCGGAAAGATGCCGATCGTGGCCGAGAGCATCGAGGTGCTGCGCGCCTATCGCGGGCATCTCGCGGTGGTGACCCAGACCATCCCGGCCATCGACGAGATCTACGGCGAGAACACGCGGCGCGCCTTGCAGGGCAACGCCGGGATCAAGCTCTACCTGACGCCCTCCGACGAGAAGACCGTCGAGGAGCTGAGCAAGGCGGTCGGCAAGACCACGAAAACCGTCGTCACGCGGTCCCGCGCGGTCGGGAAGAACCCGTTCGAGGGCCGCAGCCAATCGGAGCGGACGGAGGAGGTGTCGCTCCTGCCCGAGGATGAGGCGCGGCGCCTGCCGCTCGACGAGATCGTCGTCGTCGTGGACGCCCAGATGCCGGTCCGGGCCAAGCGCGTGGTGTATTTCGAGGACCCATTCTTCAAGGGCATCCATGCCGCCCAGGAGGGGGAGCTACCCTTCCCGACGGGGCCGGTCCCTCCGATGGGGGAATTGCCCCTGAGCGTCAGGGCGATGCCCACGGCGCCGCGGGGGTCAGGTCTCACGGAACGTGATTTCGAGGCCAGGATGGGGCTAACAGAAGGCGGAGGGATTGCACCCCTTGAGTCCGGTCCGGCTCAAGCGCCTCGGCGCGGCCGCGCCGCTGTTCTTGCGGATGATCAGCGGCAGATGGAGATGGAGTTCGGGCGGCAGGCAGATCTGGAGGTGGAGGCTGCGTCCGAAAACGACGTCGCCCGAGTTCAGGACGCCGTGAGTGATCTCGAGCGGTTGGAGGCGGAGATGTCCGGTTCGGAAGCAAACGTCAGCGAGACGGGCGAGAAATTCGGGCTTGGCTGAGCCGCCATGCGGGCGACACGAAAGAATGTCGCGATGGTGTCTTGTGGCCACGGCCTTGAGCCGACCATTGTCACGGGTGAAGAAAGCCAGGGTCGTCGCGCTCTGGTCGAGGGGCTCGCTCAATCGTCGCAGGGTCGATCTCACGCATCGTCAACTGGGCGTTCACCCTGCGGGCCGCGGGGCCCGCACGAAACCACTTCGCGGCGGAAGCCAGGTTAAAGCGCGGACGACGCTGCCCCTTTGCCGGGTTTGCGGCCTCCATCAGAACCTCGATCATTTCATCGATGCGGTAGAGGCCACCCGCAACGGGGAGGGGCATCTTGCGCTGCTGGAGCGCCTGTCGCTTTATCTCGAGCTTCTCGGCGACATCCGCGAGAGACACCAGGTCGGGACGGACCTCGCGCAGGACTGTGCCTTGCGGCAGCGCCTTGATCAGAGCCCGCGCCGCTTCAAGGATCGCGCTCTCGGCCTCATCCCCTTCAAGTTCCAGTTCTACACCCAGAAGACCGGCGTGACCGGTGCCCACGAGCGCATCTTCAAAACCCGCCTCGAAGATCGCGTCAGAGAGCGAAAACGCATCGTGCTCTCCGTCGGGGAGTGCAAAGACCAGTTCGAATTCGAATTCTTCAGCCATTGGCATTACCTTCGTCGTTCTTCTGAAGCTTCACGCAGGCCAGGGCCTTCTGTCGGATCTTTTTCGCGAACTGCTGTGGATTCTTCGGGGTCGACCAGACAGACATCTGACAAAACTCGCCACAGCGGCAATCCTTATCGTTGGCCGGGCATCGGAGGATCCCCCACGCGTGCCCCTTGCCCTCAATAAGGTCCCATCCCAGCTCTTCGAGCTCCTGGATGACGGCCTCGATTTCCTTTGACGTGTGCTTCTTCCTTGGCACCCTAGATACCCCACTTTCTTAAATTGTCAAGTGACAAGTTAATAGCTCAGCAAAACGTCGCTGCAATTTACTGTCCGCTACCGGCAATTTCCCATAGGAAGCTTGCCGTCAAATGCTTTGATGTGAGAACGGGATACAGGACGGACGTCCCAGACAGAAACACCGGCGCGGATGCCGTTGCGTCTGATCCTGTAGCAGTGTGCCGTCCCCAGACGCGGCACGATGCCACCAACGCAAAACCATTCATGCTGTCTGTCATGATCCCAGCAGGCAGCAAAGGTTTGACCTGCGAACAGCCTGTTCCGGCTAGTCGTGCCACCTCCGGTCAACTCTACCGTCGGCCCAGCCTGTTCAGCCGTGCCAGTTGCGCAAGCATGCGGGCACCGGTGCTAGATGAGTCGCCTGAAGGTGCAGCCGGCGCACCACCCGCGGCATTAGGGCGGGTCGGGAGCGCCTGTACGCCGAGAAACTGCCTGGCCCGAAGCGCGGCATATTCGGCGCCTGTCGCGCCTCCGATGGCGTATCGGTTATAGACTTGCTGACTTCCTGCCAAGCCTCGGGCGAAGGCGTAGCTTCCGCCAAAGCCCGCCGAAAGCGCCGGCATCATGATGTTTCCGGAGACCGACCGGACGATGAAGGGCGTGGCGATGATGAACCCCTTGGCCATGAGGACCATCATGAAGAAGGGCAGGAGGGCGCCGATGTTCGAAGCCCCCTCCGGATCACCAAGTTCGGCGAGCAATGCGCGCGAGACCCCGGTGATGGTCGCGAAAACGCCGGCGATGACGATGGGGTAGATCGCGAAGGAAATCAGCGCCGAGAGCCATCGCGCGAAATAGTCCTTGGTCACCTCGAAGAGGGTCAGGAAGATCATCACCGGCGCGATCCCGATCAACAGCGTGATCATGAGCCTGGAGGCGACGACAATGAAGGCCGCCAGCCCTCCGAGGATCGAGAGCAGGAGAACGCCGAGCGTGTCGAGAAGCGCGCCGGCCATCCAGTTCAACTCGGAGCCTGCTGCGTTCAGGTAATCCCCAAGCGCCGCGATGAGCTGATCGAACTCCTCGGCGAAGGTTCCAGACGGACCTGGCATCCCGCCGCCGACCGACGCGACCAGCGATCCGGCGATGCTGTCTATCCCGTTCAGGATCGCGGATGCGAGTGCGTTGAACTGGACCCAGTTGGTCGCGAATATGCCAATCAGGCCGATCTTCACGGCGAGCCAGAAGGCGGTCCGGCCGTCCATGGAACGGTATTGGTAGATCATGTTGAGACAGACGAGGATGACCACGAGCGTCGTCCCGAGGACCAGCATCGTTCCGACCGTGGCGGCCACGGCCCCGAACTGGGTTTCCGCCGCTGAGTCCAGATAGCCTTCGGCCGTTTCCACGAAATACGCGACGACGCTCATGACCCGCTACCAGTTGCCGGCCGCGTCGCAGATCGGCATGGCCTGCTTTCGGAGATCGTTCGCCCGTCGGCGATAGTCTGACGTCGCCTCGACCACGCTCCAATAGTCAGTTGAGGAATAGAGATCAAAATAGACCGCCTCAGTTGCCTCCCAAGGCGGATACCGGGTGGCGCAGGTGCAGCTCTGCGCGTCGACGATGCGTTCCATGCTCTGAAACCGGTAGATTTGCTGGACCAGGAGCCGCTTGTAGGCGTCGCGCGCCTCTGTGTTTCGCATCCACTCCGGCTCGGGCGGCTGATCGGGGCAGACATCGGGTTGATTGTCGAGCGTCGGGACTAGGTCGCGCTCGGCCGATGCGATACTGCCCGAAAAAAGAAGGAATGAGCAGACGAGAATGGTGACGCGTGTCATGTCGCAGTCTCCGTCAGCCGGTCCGCGACCTCACGCTTGAGGAACGCGGTATAGCCGTAATCGCCCGCCTCGGCCGAGATCACCTCCCAGCCTTCGGCGCCCCGTTCGTTCAGGGCGCGCCGCATCTCTTCATAGTCCTTCTGCTTCTTCACCTTGCAGAACAGGATGTCGTACTCAAACTGCTTCATGCATTGTGCCTTTCCTGCAATTCGGTTCCAGGGAGATAGAATTCGGTGATGCCGCGTTCGCCGTCCTCGCGGCCGGCCTGGATAATCACGTCGATCGAGCTCTCGATGTATTGGATCATGTCCTGGTAGGTCATTGGGATCTCGGTCTTGAGCGCTGCGATGGCCAGCCGCTGGACGGCGAGTTGTGGGGTCTCGGCGTGGAGTGTTGTCATCGAGCCGCCATGGCCGGTGTTGATCGCCTCGAGGAAGGTCATGGCCTCTTTGCCGCGCACCTCGCCGAGGATGATGCGGTCGGGCCGCATGCGCAGCGTCGCGGTCAGGAGCACGTCGGCGGACTGGAACTCCGCGTCGCGGTTGGCGATGAGCGTTACGGCATTGGGCTGGGCGGGCAGCAGTTCCGCCGCCTCTTCGATGGTGACGATACGTTCCTCGTCGGGAACGTAGGAGAGGATCTTGCGCGCCGCGACGGTCTTGCCGGTCGAGGTGCCGCCGGAGACGATCATGTTGAGCTTGTTTTCGACGCAGAAGCGGATGGCCGCGTAGATGTCACCGGAGGCGACGACCTCGCGCAGCGCGCGGTTCTTCTCCTGGCGCAGTTCCTCGAGCTTGCGTTCTTCGCCGTAGAGGAAGCTGAGTTCGATCCGGTCGAGCGGCAGGTTGGAGAAGAATCGCAGCGAGATCGACATGCCCGCGAGGACGGCGGGCGGGGTCACGACCTGGGCACGGATCGGTCGGCCCCGATAGGTGATAGAGACCGAGACGATGGGCTTGTCCTTGCTCATCGTCGTATTGGCCGACGACGCGATCTGGTTGCCGAGATCGCGCAGCTCGGTGACGCTCAGGCGCTGGTCCAGCGCGCGCATGAAGTGATCCCCTTGGAACTCACCCCAGCAAGAGCCGTCGGGGTTGATGCATATCTCGATGACGTCGTCGCGACCGGCGTCCGCGAGCTTGTCGAGTGAGGTCTGCAGATAGGAGAGCGTCATCTCAGAAAATCTCCAGATCCCGGTCGACCATGACGGTGACGCGTGCGCCTTGGTCGACGTAGATGACGGGCCCGATGGCGAGATATTCGCCGATCACGGAATCGGTGGCGTCCGCCAGGTCATCGCCCACATCTTCAAGTACGTCTGCGGTGGTCTCATCCTCGACCTGGGCGGCGGCCACACTCGGGGCGGCCGAAATGATGGAAATCAGCGCGGCGGAGCCGAACCGCTCGTCAAAGCGGGTATCAACAAAACCGGTGACACCCGAACGGCCCAACGCGTCTCCCCCGAAGGAGCTGATCTGGACGGTCTGGTTGTTTGGTAGAATGATCCGGTCCCAGGCGATGGTGACGCGCTTCTGGGCTATCTCGATGCCGGAGCGGTAGCGTCCAATAAGGCGCGAGCCGCGCGGGATCAGGAGCCGTGAGCCGTCATAGCTGAAGACGTCTTCGGAGATGATGGCACGGGTCTGTCCGGGGAGCGAGCTGTCGAGTGCGGTCTCCATCACGGCCTGGATCATCGTGCCCTGGATGACCGTGTTCGAGGGATTTGCGATGACTTCGGCTTGTGTGATGGCGCTCGGCAACGCGCCGTTCAGCACGAAGTCTGTCACCTCGCCGAAGGTGCGTTCGGTGAGTTCTGTCTCGCCCGCATTGGCGCCGCCCGTTCCGCCGAAGGCGATAACGGGGGAGGAAATCCGCCGTTCCTGGAAGGCACGCTCCTCCTCGGCCCGGCGTTGCAGCTCGGCCAGCCGCCGCGCCTCTTCCTCACGTCGCATCCGCTCATCTTCGCGGGCGCGCAACTCTTCGTCGGTGGGTCCGAGCGGGGCGGGTGCCGGCTTGTTGGCCTCCAGCCGCGCGAGGTCCAGGTCCATACGCAGCTGTTGCAGCTCCCGATCTCGTGCGGCGAGTTCGGTCTGGAATTGTTCCTGAGCATTCTCGGAGGCGTCCTGTAGGGCTGCGATCCGTGCGGTCAGGGCATCGATCGCCTCCGCTGCCGCGCTGTCCGCCCCGGCGTCGGTGTCCGGCGCGTCGCGCAGTTCCTCGATCTGGGCCTGGAGTGCGGCGATCTGCGCCAGAAGTTCGGCGTTGGGTTCTGGTTCGACGAGAACGATCTCGGGTTCCGGGGCGGGCGGCGGCACGAAGGGTTCGATCTCTCCGAACCCGTCACCCTCGGTTTGGAACTCGTCCGGGGTGGCCGTCGGCAGGGCGACCTCTTGCCCCGGGCCCGAAAACAGCAAAAGGACCAAGCCGCCCGCCAGGATCAGTCCTGCGAGGAGGAGGGCGAGGAGCGGTGTGCGGCGTTTCGGAGCGGGTCCGTGGCGCGGGTTGCCCCGTTCGAGTGCGGCGAGGCGCTGTTCGAGATCCGGGTTGTTGTCACTCATGAGGCGGCCTCCGCGGGCGGCGTCGCCTCGATACAGACCACGTCCTCGCCCAGACGCAGCACCCATTGGCGCCCCACGCCCGAGACACGGATCACACCGTCTTCGACCGCGCCTGTGTTCACCGTGCGCTCGCGCCCGTTCGTGTAACGGAAGATCGCCGGGACGGGTGCGTTCCGTGGGAAGGCGAAATAGGTGAAGGTGCCGTCGTCCCAGACCCGGGTCGGCGTGAACTCCGTCCGTGCGCTGGCCCAGTAATTGGTGTTTGGCGCGGCGCGTGCGATGGCGTCGGCCGAGCGGCGATTGTCTTGCGGGTAGCGGAATTGCACGACATAGAAGGTTGGGCTCGAGACCTCGTTCACGTTGAAATAGTAACTCCGTCTGTTGGTGTAGACGGTCACGTTGGTATGGACGCCGCGGGCGACAGGTTTGATCGCAAAGGCGCGACCACCTGGGACGCCGTCGATCTCAAATCCTTCCGTGTCGCCGGCGATGATTGAGCGGATGCTCTCGCCTGTCCCGAACTCGATGGTCGTGACATGGGTCAGGGAAACGTTCAGCCTGTAGACCTGGCCTTCCTGGTAGGACGCGACCCGCACGCGGTGGTCGTTGGCTCCCCCGCGCGGGATCGCCTCGGCTGACGCGTGGGACGCAAACAGAGAGACCAGCAAAAAGGCCGCGACGAACGCCCGAGCGTGTCCGGCGTGTTTCGCATTGCCAATACCCTGGCGCGTCTCGCGCTTTTGGGACGCTGGCAAGGCGTTCCCTGATTTCTTGTTCCGGAAGCGCACTTACTGGTTCTCCAATCTGTCCGAGCGGATCGCGTATTCGACAACCGTGAAGCCAAACGGGTTGGTCCAGACCTGGTCGATGGAGCGGCTCTCCTCGGGGCGGAACTCGAAGAGGAGCGTCGCGGTGAAGAGCCCCGCCTGAACCCCCTGAATCGAGGTGAGGCGCTTGCGAAGCCGCACCGTGGCCCGGTTGTTGCCGATCAGGTTGATGCTGAGGATCTCGACGTCCAGACGAGCGTTGGGTCCATAGACGGTCGGGGGATAGTCGGCATTGGCCGAGTTCCAGATCTGGCGCAGTGAGGCCCCTGCTGCACGGTCTGAACGGCGCAACACGCTGCGGATGCGCACGTCATTGTCGAGCTGGTTGTAGACCTCGCGGTCGGTCACGTAGCGGAAGACTTCCGCCTCGATAATGGCGCGGTTCTCGGTGACGGTGGTGGCCCCGACGGTGGCTTCGGGGAGGGCGAAGCCGGTGGCGGGGTCGTAAGGTACCACTACAGGGGGCGGATCGACATCGAGGATGGCCACGGCGGCCGCGCTGAGGCAGCCCAGGATGCCAAAGCCAAGGCCGAAGAGTCCCAGGCGCTGCCAGAGCCGTTCCCGTCTCAGCGCGCCGTAGACCAGTTCCTCCTCGATGATGGCGGTTTCTTCGTCCAACAATCAGCCCTCAATCCGCGCTCAGTTCCGGGAGCGTGAACTCCATGAAGCGTTGTTCTTCGGCGATGGTGGCGGCATCGATCACGCCGCCGGTGCCATCTCCTACGGTCTGGATCGCTTCGAGCTGCCACATGGCGACGAGCGCAATGGCAAGCTCGGCCGTCACTCGCGTGTTGAGATCGACGCTCTCTTTGAGCTCATCCATGTCGTCGATGAGCCCGACGAGCCGGTCGACACGTTCCAGCGATTGCCCGGCATCCTCGTAGCTGTTCTGGGCCGCGGCCGAGACCAGCGCGCCGGTCGTGGCTTGCGTTGCCACGCGCTCGGCACCGGGATTGCCACTGCGGGCCATTTCCGAGAGCGTGTCCTCGTCGAAACCGAGATCGGCCAGCACTCTATCCATCTGGGTTTCGATTTCACTGGCGCCGGAACCGGTGAGCCCGGAAAAATCCCCTGTCTTGATCGCTTGAATCGTGGCGATGATGTCGCCGAACTCCTGGTCCAGCAGACCGTTCAGTTCGTCTTCCATCTGTGTCCGGATGATCTCGGGCAGTTCAGCGAGACGGGTCAGCGCCTCATATGTTCGTTGTAGCTCGGCGAGCTGCTCCGTGAGCGTTGCAAGCTGTTCGCGGAGCTGCACGAGTTGCTCGTTTTGCAGGATCTCGTCCTCGATCATCTGCCGGAGTTGCTGGATGTTTTGGGCGATGTTCTGGGTGTCCACGACCGGCACGCCCTGGGCCAGGACGGGGGCACTGGTCACGAAAGGTGAGCAAAGCGCCAAGACGCTGGCCAGGGTCAACGTGCGAAGTGGTGCTGAAATGAACATTCTGCGGGGCATCAATCCAGATCCTCCAATGTGAACTCCATGAATTCGTTTTCGGCAATGCGGGCCGCGGCCTGGGCCAATTGGGCGGCACTGAGCGGTTGGGTCCGTGCGGCTTTCAGGCGAATGCGCGCGGCCATCAGCCGGACCAGTTCGGCGCGGGCATAGGTGTTGAGTGCCATGCTCTCCTGGAGGTCCTCGGTGCCGCCGATCCGGGTGACGATGTCCTGGATGCGCAAGGCGGCTTGCCGGATGGCGGTGGGGGAATTGCTGCCGTAGAAGGCGGCCCCGAACCCGCTGAGCGAGAGATGGGCGTTGGCGAGAAGCGCGGGGTCGATCGTGCCGAGCGCCTCGATGCCACCGATCCGGGCAAGGTAAAGATTGTAGCGTTCGGGGATGACCGTGACGTAGTGCTGGGTCTCCTTGAAGGGCGGTACGCCGCCATATTCGAACACACGGCCAGGCCCGGCGTTATAGGCCGCTAGCGCGTTGACGACGTTGCCGTCGAAGGTGTTGAGCTGGGCCGCGAGGTAGCGCGCGCCACCCTCGACCTGCAAGTAGGGGCTGTCATAATATTCCGGGTTGATTCCGAGATCGCTCGCGGTGCCCGGCATGATCTGGGTGAGGCCGAAGGCGCCCACGGGCGAGCGTGCGCCGATGGAGAAGCGGCTCTCCTGCCAGATGAGCGCCTGCAGGAGGGCGCGCCATTGCACGACGGAAAGACCGGCCCGCCCGACCCCGGGCCGCCCGTGGGTTTCTTGGGCGACCCGGATGATCAGCTGCTCGATGTTTTCTGCCGCATCCCCGAACATACCCGCGCCGCCCGGATTGGGATCGACATCGCCGGAGCCATAGACCGCCGCCGCGGACCGGTCCGAAGCGCCGCTGCCGCTTTCCAGATCGGCGACCATGCCCGGAAGACCCTGGCCTCCGAAGCTCGTCTGAGCGTCGAGGATGGCGCGCAGCGTGGCGAGCTGTTCCCGTTCGATCTCGGTCAGCAACTCTTCGACGGTGAGTTTCTCACGCTGGACGGCGAGGTCGGCGTCCCGGTCGCCCGTCTCGACGATATCGCGGGCCGTCAGCCCGGAATCGTTGGTGGGAACGCCCTGGGCGAGCGCGGCCGCCGGTAGGAGAGCCGCCAGGAGGATATGTGCGACCCTAGACCTCAACGCCGTCTTCCGGGTTTCCGATGGGTGTGAAGATGCAATCCGGCTCGACCTGATCTAGCGAGGCGCGGAAGGCGAAGCAGTTGGCCTGGGGCTCGCGATATTCGGCGCAGGAAGAGAGAACGCCGAGTGCGGCGAGGAGGATGAGGGGTCGGATCATGAGAGCCTCCAGAAATCAGGTCTGTCGCGGTAGTCGGGGCCGGTGAGGGCCTCGCCCTTCTCCATGCCGCCGAGGATGGTGAGGAGGGGGCCGAGGGCGGAGAAGTCGGCATCGACCACCACGGAGCCGCTGTCGTCGCGGATGAGGGCGAGACGGCTGTCGCTGCCGGTGTTCAGGAGCACGTCGAGCTCTTTCTCGAAGAGGTTCAGCATCGCGTAGTCCGAGGCATGGGCCCGGATGTTGGGGAGCAGGATCTGCGTCGGCACCGCCTCGACGATGGTCTTGCCGGTCCGCGTGCGTTCGAGCTGGCTCGCATATTGCGTCATCATCACCGCGACGGTGTTCTGTTTTCGGGCGGTCACCAGCCAGTTCGAGAGCCGTTCGGCAAAGTATGGGTTGTCGAGCGCCTTCCATGCCTCGTCGATCACGATGATGGTGGGGCGACGGTCCTCGATCTCTCGCTCGATCCGGCGGAAGAGATAGGAGAGTACCGCCATGCGTTCCTTTTCGCTCTCGCTGTCAAGAATACCGGTCAGGTCAAACCCCACGACATCGCCATCAAGGGAGAAGGTGTCCTCGAGGCTCTGGCCGAAGATCCAGCCGTAGCGGCCATCCTCCGTCCATTCGAGGAGCCGTTGGTGCAGGTCGCCATTGTCGTCGGTCGAGACAAAGAGCGAGGCGAAGTCCTTCCAGTTCCGCAAGGCCGGGTTGGTGGCTGTGGCGTTCTGGCGGACCACCTCCTGGATGCGGTTGGTCTGGGCCGGGGTCAGGGGCTTGTCAGAGCGATAGAGGAGCGAGGCGAGCCAATCCGAGAGCCAGGCGGTGCCGCGCTCATCGATTTCGGTCCAGAGCGGGTTGAGACCGGTCGTCTGTCCCGCCTTGATCGAGGCGTAGCGCCCACCATTGGCGCGGACGGCCATCTCCATCCCGAGCCGGTAGTCAAAAACGAAGATGCGGGCGCCGACGCGCCGGGCCTGAGTCATCAGAAAGGCCGAGAGGACCGATTTACCAGAACCGGGACGGCCCAGGATCAGGGTATGCCCGCTGGTCGGTTCTTTCTCTGGCGAGCCCTGTTCGTGATAAGAGAAACGATATGCGCTCTGTTCCGGCGTCGGGAAGAGCGTGATCTCCTGGCCCCAGGGCAGCTGGTGTTTCTCCTTGCCGAGCTGGGTGCGATGAAGTGCTGCGAAATCCGCGAAGTTGCGGTTGGTAACGGCGCTGGCGCGCACCCGCTTCGGCTGGTTGCCCGGATGCTGGCTGAAGTAATGCGATTTCGCGGCCATCCGCTCGCCGATCATCTTCACGCCTTCGGCGGCCGCGGCGTTCACGATCTCGGCCCCGAGGGTTTGCAACTCGTCGAGGCTGTCGCAGAAGACGGTCACCACCATGTGGTGCTCACCGAAGCTCTGGCGTTTGGCCTCAAGATCATCATGCGCGATGTCGAGTGCCTCTAGGAGCGACAGAGCGGCGTCTTGCGAGGCTTGCATCTGGCGCTTCTGGCGTTTGATCCGGCCCGCCATCAGGTTCGAATTGATCGGTGTGAAGGAATGGGTGACGATCATGTCGACCGGCAGGTTCAGCATGTCGAACATGGTGCAGGTGGTACCTTCGGCATATTCGCCGATGGTGAAGCTCTTACCGAAGCGATGGCCGACCACGCCGTCAGAGAGCTCGAAATGATCTTCCAGAAACGTCACGCGAGTATTGGCAACGTTGTAGGCCAGAAACCCGTAGCGGTTTGCGGGATAGAGCGGCAGTTCGCGGCCGGTGTTGAGCGCACCGAGGAACCCGACCAACTCGCCAGAGGTCGCCGTGAGGATGCGGGGCTTGAGTTCCGCCAGGCCGGAGGTGAAGACCCCGACCGCCTCCTTGAGGCGTCTGAGCCGTTTCGCGGTCTCTTCCTTGAATCGCTCCGGTGCGGAACGGTTCACGAAGCCGAGGAAGCTTCTGGGCGGTGGGCGCTGGATGATTGTGAGTGTGAGGGTCTTGTCCCGGAGACCTGCCGAGGCCAGCTTTGCGCGCCAGGCATCATCCACCGCCGCCGCGAAGCCGTCCCCCTTGACCGGGAGCAGGTCCGGGGTGATCGACTTCGAGACCTTGTGCACGTAGTAGCTGAACTCGGGTCCCAGCTGCGCGATGATCCGGGCGAAGAGCGCCGTCACCTTGTCGAGATAGGCATCGTCCGTCGTGTAGCTGTTGACCCCGCTCAGCCGAACGCATTGTAAGAGTTCGTTGACCCGGGTCCGGACCGTATGGTCGTCGACCAGGCTGACATAGGGCAGCATATGCGCGAGGCGTTTCTCGCGGGCATACCAGTCTGGCATGAGGGTGCGTTCATCGACGGTCTCGTCCAGGGCTTCACTATGGCGCATAGCTGTCGCCCCCGTGGATGGACCGGTTCCGCGTCGGCGGCGTCTCCTGCAACGCCGTCATCATCACGTCGATGAAACGCGGATCCCAGTCAGCCGCTTTCCAGAGAACCGGATAGAGCACCGCCGCGATGCCCAGGACAACCAGGTGCTGCACCCAGACGAACAGCAGCACAGAGCCGAAGAGCCAGACCATGGCATACATGATCGGCAGGCCGAGGAGCTTCGGCGGGCGTACGAGGCCCAGAAAGAGCGGCGATCGTTCGGCCACGTTCGCCTCCTCTCACGACCCGAAGACGGCGGCAACGATGGTCGGCGCGGCCGCAACACCCGCGATGCCCACCAGCACCCAGAGGGCTTGGCGCAGATCGATGATGTTGAAGAACCAGCTGAGGAACACGCCGAGGACCGCGAGGGTGGCGATGACGACTCCAAGCGGTCCGGTCAGCGCGTCCACGATGCCCTGAAGCAAGCTCTGAATCGGTGAGAGGTCGATGCTCTGGGCCAGGGCCGGTTCTGCCGCAACGATGAGGAGAGCGGCAAGGGTGATCAGGGATTTCGTCAATGGCTTCATGGGGACGCTCCTTCCAGCCGGTTGAAGACGGCCAGCACCCGCTGGACGTGGTTTTGGGTTTCTCGGTAAGGGGGAATGCCGGAATGCTCGCGCACGGCGTCGGGCCCAGCATTGTAGGCGGCCAGCGCAAGACGAGCATCGCCGAACTCCGTCAACATCAGGGCGAGGTAGCGCGCGGAGCCATCGAGGTTCTGCCGCCAGTTGTTGGGATCAACGCCAAGCGCACGGGCGGTGTCAGGCATCAACTGCCCGAGACCGACCGCCCCGACATGGGAGACGGCGTTCGGATTGTACGCACTCTCGATCTCTATATTGGCGCGATAGAGGTGGAGCCAGTCCGTGACTGTGATATCGGCTGCACGGAGCCCAGGGTGGCTCGCGTAGCGCAGTCCGGTCTCCTCGATCGCGGCGAGGATATCCGGGCGTGGTGTGAGCGCGCGAGGGGCCAAGGCCGCGATGCGCACCCCTTCACGTCCCTCGGAGCGGCTTTCTTCGCCCAAGATGCGCAACCCGTCTGAGGTCGAGCCAACGCCGACCCCGTCATTGTAGTTGCGCGCGAACCGTTCCTGGGGGCGTGACGGCGAAAGAGAGCCGTCCCCCGCCATCACCAGGACCATGTCTGCCGATGCCGGGAAGCCCAGGGAGGAAAAGAAAAGGAGGCTAAGCCCGGCTGGCAGCCATCTCTTCGCTGGAGAGCTTGTGAACCGTCCGCTTGCCCTCTTCCAAGGGCACGTCGGCGTGTGAGAAACCGATTCCTTGCAGGAAGGAGATGACCCCGGTGACGGTCTTGATTTCGCGGATCTTGATGTCGTTGCGCGAGGTCCGGGTCCTGGCCGTAACCAGAAGTTTCTCGATTCCGTCGTCGCTGACGGCGCGCATGATCCAGACCCCATGCCAGTTGGGGCCTTTCTTGAAGGCGTCTTCCTTGCAGACAACTTCGACGCGATAGCCGCTGGCGACCAGATCGCGGAATCTGGGTTCGGTGACCACATTCGGGGCTTCTTTTTCTAGGTCCATCACCCGGATCACGTTCTCCAACAGGGCGAATGACCGGGCTTCAGGTGTTGAAACCAAGTCATACGATGATATATTATTGACGCACAAGATAAACTTTTGATGCGACAAGCGGATTCTTGCTCAATTAACGAATAGACGGTTCCCATGCATTTGATCAAGGAAATAGGGGGCTTGGACGCCCTCAGGTTGTGCACATCGACCGTGGCACAAGCTATACTTCTGGTCACGTGCCTGGTGGGTGAAGCCTCCGCCGCGTCCTGTTTGCCGCCGCCCAGGCCGTTCGTGCCAAGCGATTCCGAAGCCGCGCAAGCCTATGCCGATCTCATCCGCAGCGACTTTGAGCTCTACATCCGGGACATCCAAAGCTACTTTCGGTGCTTGGAGGAGGAGCGTGCCCGGGCGTTCGAAGAGGCGCGCGAGGTGAGCCAGGACTACGGACGCTTCCTGGAATTGATGGACGAGTGAATTGGCCGCGACCTTTTCGAAGGGCCGCCGTCTTGTGACATTCCGCCGTATCGGCGGCGTGCAATTCGGAGTCTCTATCATCATGTAAACGCTCATTATCCACTTTTTAGATAATCTATAAAGTAGATTAGCCCTGTCACAAGAGGTTTGTGACACGTGGCGAAAACGATCAGGAGTTCGGGACATGAAGCACTTCGCGACGCTTTGATTGCGGCGCGGAAGGTGGCTGGTTTAACGCAGGCGGAGCTCGCTTTGCGTCTGAGATGTCACCAGTCTTTTGTCGCCCGTCTGGAGAGCGGCGAGCGTAGGGTCGACGTGGTTGAGTTGATCGTACTCGCGCGTGCTCTGCAGATCGATCCGGTTACGCTATTGGCGGCAGCCGAGGCGGCGACGGATCTCGATCACCGGATTTAGGACGAGGCGATGGGATCGTCGCCTCTTATGGAGTGATGAGCTCAAGCCCCGGTGGGACCGAGGGGCAATGATAACAACGAATTGTTACGGGGCGCTGCGACGCACGGCCTCTGGTACAGGTGAACCGCGCCGGGTTTGCCGGAGGCTGATTTGTCTTAGTTACGCGGCCATGCCTGATGTTTCCCGAGCAGCGTAGAAGTTTGCCTCGGCCTCTGCGGGCGGAATGTTCCCGATGGGTTCGAGAAGGCGGCGATTGTTG